>JBGOTW010000017.1:0-29449 GCA_041476685.1 bacterium
CAACCCTCCGCGGTCTTCAGGTCGACCGTGGCCACCCGCTTGTTGCGCAGGATGGTGGGCGTGTAGAGCGAAACGTCCCCGTCCAGGTAGCCCATGCTCCGCACGGGATCGCCCTCCGGCGGCTCGACCTTGATGACTTCGGCGCCGAAGTCCGCCAGCAGCCGCGCGCAGACAGGGCCGGCAATCGTGCTGCACAGTTCAAGCACCCGGTACCCCACGAGGGGGCCCCGCGGGGCGTCGTCGGATCGAGTCGTCATGAAGGCTCCCAGCCGCTAGCGCATCGTGCGCGTTTTCATACCCAGTTGTGTCTTGGTCAGCTCGTAGGCGTCGCTAATCCAGTCCGTCAGGATGGACCGGGTCTCCGCCGGCTCGATGATGTCGACGACCCCAAAGGGTTCGGCGGACCGGAACGGCGAGGCGAGCTTGTGGTAGTAGCGCTCGAGTTCATCGCGGCGCGCGTCCGGGTCCGGCGCGGCCTGGATCTCGCGCCGATACGCGGCCGCGACTCCCCCCTCGATGGGGATGGAGCCCCAACGGGCGGAAGGCCACGCGAAGCGATGGTTCAACGACGTGCCGGTCGGGCCGTGCCAGGGGCCCAGCATCGAGCCCGCGAGCCCGAACGCCCGGCGCACGACGACGCTCACCCACGGCACGCTCGCCTGCTCGATGGCCGCCCCCGCCCGCATGGCAGAGATGAGCGTGCCCGCGCGTTCCGCTTCGACGCCCGTCATCGTTCCGGGCTGATCCACGAAATTCACGATGGGCAGGTGAAACGTATCGCAGATGTCCACGAAGCGCTCGACCTTCTGTGCCGAGGACCGCGTGAAGGCGCCCCCCATCACGGAGGGATTGCTCATCATCACCCCCACGGCGTATCCATCGAGCCGGGCCAATGCCGTGATGACCGATCCCCCGAAATCCCGCGCGATCTCGAAGGTCGAATCCCGATCCAGCACCGCCGCGAGGATCTTGCGCGGATTGAATATCTTGCGGCGATTCTCGGGAATCAACGCATTGAGATCCCCGTCCCGCCGGCGGGGATCGTCCGCGCAATCGATCCGCGGCGGCAGTTCCCACACGTGGCGGGGGAGGTAGGAGAGGAACTGCTTGACTTGCCGCAGGGCATCGTGCTCGTCGTCGGCGGCGTTGTTGACGACGCCGCTGTAGCGCGTGTGCACGACGTGGCCGCCCAGCTCGTCCTTCGTGACCTCTTCGCCGAGTCCCTGCTTGACCACGGGCGGGCCGGCCGCGAAGACGTACGACTTGTTGCGGATCATCACGGAGAAGTGGGAGCTGATCACCCGCGCCGCGCCCAGGCCCGCACAGGAGCCGAACGCGATGCTGGCCACCGGAACGACTCCGATCAGTTGCGTGACGGGCCAGAGGATGTAGCCGGGAATCTTCGTACGGCCCATCTGCTCCAGCAGCTTCACGCTTCCGCCGGCCGAATCCACGAACCGCACGAGCGGCATGTGGAGTTCGTAGGCCATCCGCTCCGCGTAGATCCACTTGTCCGAGACCGCCGCCTCGGAAGACCCGCCTCGCAGCGTGAAATCGTCGGAGGCGACCATCAGCCGCCGGCCCGCGACGCGCCCCGCCCCGATGACGCAGTTGGACGGCGTGAACCGCTCGAGGTCACCCTCCTTCGTGTAGCGGCCCTTCCCCGCCAGGATGCCGAATTCCCGGAAGCTGTCCGGATCCACGAATGCCTGGATGCGCTCGCGCGCCGTCATCCGTCCATCCGCACGATGTGCCGCGATGGCCTCCGGCCCGCCCATGGCCCGTGCTGCCTCGCGGCGGCGGTGCAGCTCGTTCAATTCCGCTTCCGACGTCATGTGGCTCCTGGATCTAGGCCAGCTCCGGACTAGCGCTCGAGCGTGTCCGTCCAGCGGGCGACGATTTCACTGTGCTGCGCTTCCAGCTCCGCCAGGTTCACGTAGTGCAGCTTGAGCTGGGATAGCAGTGGCAATCCCGCCGGCGAGCCCCCTTCCGGGCGAATGGGATAGGCGGCCTGGGTCGCGGTGAACTTCTGCTCGCTGTCGGTCAGGTAGAACTCGATCAGCAAACGCGCCGCGTTGGGGTGCGGCGCCGCCTTCAGCACCGCCATCACGTCCAGGACGGCGATAGTGCCGGTCGCGGGAAACACGATCCCAAGCGGCAAGCCTTTCCGCACCGCCTGGATGGTGCGGATGCTGATGTCGGGTCCCACCAGCCGTTCGCCCGTGGCGATCAGGTTCTCCGAGTCCGGCCATCCCCGGGCAACCATGGCGCCGTTCTGCTTCAGGGCGTCCACGACGGCCCAGCCATGCAATTCCACCAGCCCTTTCACGAACGTGAGCTGGGTGCTGCCGTAGTTCGGGCTGGCGAGCGCCACTTTGCCCTTCCACTTCGGATCGGCGAGGTCGGTGTAGGATTGCGGAGCTTCCGCCGCGCTCACCTTGTTCTTGTTGTAGATGACGGGAAAGAGGTTCTGTCCCACCGACACCCAATAGCCGCTGGGATCGACCACCTCTTTGGCCAGGCCCTTGGCGTTCGCCGGGACGAAGCTGGCGATTCCGCCCTTCCGGGCCAGCTGGAGGATCGCGGTCGGATCCCCCAGCTCCACCACGTCCGCTTCCACGCGCTCCGAGCGCATTTCCAGCGCCAGTTTTTGCTCAATTTGCGCTCCGCCGGCCCGGAAGATGCGGACCTTGATCCCGTACTTGGCGGTGAAGTGGTCGCCGAATGCCTGGGCCATGTCGGTGGGAGCGATCGTGTAGATCGTCACCGTTCCTTCCTGCTTGGCTTTCTCCACAAGGGTCGCGTCCTGCGCCAGCGCGGCGTTCGCCGCCAGGCACAAACCCACGACTCCCCCCAGCATCCAAACGCCCATTCGCGGTCTCATTTTCCCTCCTCGTCAATAGGGTGGAAGCCTCACATGCCCGGCCGCCGCGCGGACAGCCGGACGGACGCATAAAACGCGGTAACCAGGAACAGGATGAACACGACCATTGCCGCGGTGATCTGCACCTGGCCCTCCTCCCACAGGAGCAGGGCGGTGATCATCATCGTTTCAGTGCCGGGACTGTAGAGCAGGGCGATCGAGACGATCTCGCGGACGCAGGCGACGAATACGAGCATCGCCGTCGACACGGCCGAATACTTGAGCAGCGGCAGCACGATACGCGTCCCGGTGCGGAACGCGCCGCTCCCGACCACGCGCGCCGCCTCGGTCAGCGATGCGTCGATCTGCCGCAGCCCGTCGGAAAGCGGCTGGACCGCGAAGGGCAAGAACCGGGCGAAGTAGCAGACCGCGACGATCGCGAGCGTCCCGTAAAGCACCACCGGTGGCCTGATGAAGGCCAGCACCACGCCCACGGTGAACACGATCGCGGGAACGCTCAGGGGCAAGTACGCGATCAGTCGGATCGCCTTCGCCATCCAGTCGCGCCGCCGCGCGATGATCCATGCGATGGGAAGCCCGACCGCCAATGTCGCGACCAGCGTCGTCAGCCCGAGGATGAGCGTATTGCCTAGGCTCTGGAAAGTCCGCTCCTGGCCGAGCAGCGCCGCGCGGTAGTAGTCGAGCGTGACATTTCTCGGCACAAGCCCATCCGTCCACACCCTGGACACGGATACGACGACCAGGATCGCCGTAGGCAGGATGAGCCCGATGCCCAGCACGGAGACCACGTAGCCCAACGCGACCCACTTCCATCCCCGCAGGCGCACTTGCCGCGGACGGAACCCCTGGCCGGTGACCGTTACGAAGCTGCCGCGGCGCAACAGGCGATCCTGGACGATCAGCAGCAGCGTGGAGGTTCCGAGAAACAGGATCGCCAGCGCCGCGCAGAACTCGATGCGCGGCGGCGATCCGGACAGCTCGATGAAGATCTGCGTGGACATCACGGGAATCTTCGCGGGAATCCCGATCACCGCCGGCGGCCCGAAGATCCCCAGTCCTTCGATCATTCCCAGCACAAAGCTGGAGAGGATCGCCGGCAGGATCACCGGCAGCACGATGCGCCTGACAATCTGCAGGTGCGAGGCTCCCGTCACCGCCGCCGCTTCCTCGAGGCTCGGGTCTACCCCGCGCAGCGCCGAGTCCACGAGCAGGAATGCCTGCGGGGACAGGCCGATCGCAGTGACGGCGACCAGTCCGGAGAAGGAGTAGATGTTGAATGGGCGTATCCCGAACAGGAACTCGGACAGATTGTTGATCAACCCGGCCTGGGGCTGGAACAAGAAGACGAATGCCAGCGCGTGAAACAGGGGTGGCATCACGAAAGTGATCGTGACGCAGGCCCGGATGAGGTGCTTGGCCGGCACGTCCGTGCGCGCGACGCTCCATGCGATCGGCAGGGCGATCAGGAGCGCCAGAAACGACGACGTGGCCGCATAGACGAGCGTCGTGGCCATCACACGCAGGTAGTACGGAGAGAATACCCGCTGGTACTGGGCCAGCGTCCAAACGCCGTCCTCGGTCTGAAACGATCCGACAAACGCCCAAACCATCGGATACAGGACCGTGACCGCCAGAACCGCGACGATGACGATGATGCCAAGCCCGGCCAGGCCGCGACCATGAAGCGGAGCGAGCAGCCGCGCGGGTTCCCTGTGGGCGATGGCCGCCATGCTCAGCCTTCCAATGCCACGAGGTGCTGAGGCGGAAGGCTGAGGATCACCTCCGTCCCGGGAATCGCGGGATGCTCGCGGCGCACGTGGGCCCGGATCCTCTGGCCGCCCGCCGCTTCCGCGAGAAGCACGACGCTGTCGCCCAGGTAGATCCGCTCGGCAATGCGGGCATGGATCTGGTTGGGGCGGCCGTTGAGCGGGCCAGCCGCGACCTCCACGTCCTCGGGGCGGATCATGAAGAAGCGCACCGCACCGGCCTGGGACCGCAGCGCCGCCAAGGTGCCGAGCGCAGTCTTGCCTAGCACGCGCTCGCCCTCATCGGTCGCCGTCTCGACTTCGATCAGGTTGCTGACCCCGACGAATTCAGCGACGAATCGGTTCTTCGGCCGCTCGTAGATGTCCTGCGGCGATCCCTGGTGGGCGATGCGTCCGTCTTGCATGACGATGATCTTCGACGAGAGCGTCATCGCCTCGGACTGGTCGTGGGTCACGTACAGGACCGTGACGCCCGTGCGCGCCTGGACCTCCGCGAGCTCGTAACGCATCTCCTCCCGGAGCTTGGCGTCGAGATTGGCGAGAGGTTCGTCCAGCAGCATCACTTCCGGGTCGTAGGCGAGCGCGCGCGCCAAGGCGACCCGTTGCTGCTGCCCCCCGCTCATCTGTCCGGGATACGCATCGGCGCGTTCCGCCAATCTCACCAGGTCGAGCGCGCCCCGCACGAGAGTCTCGACTTCGCCGGCGCTGAATTTCCTTAGCCGCAGGCCGAACGCCACGTTCTGCGCGACGGTCATGTGCGGCCAGAGCGCGTAGTTCTGGAACATCATGCCGATGCCCCGCTGCTCCGTGGGCACATCCGTGCCTTGCCCGCTGGAGAACATCACGCGGTCGCCAAAGCGGATTTCCCCCCTGGACGGCGTCTCGAGCCCGGCGATGCAGCGCAGCGTGGTCGTCTTTCCGCAGCCGCTCGGTCCCAGCAGGGTGGTGATCGTGCCGGCCTCGGCCCGGAAGCTTACGCCGCCGACCGCCTGGACGACGCCATCGTAGGACTTGACGAGATTCTCCACGGCGATCGGCTTAGCCATCATCCCCCGCTGGTCACGCCGCGCTATTCCGTGCAATTTCGCCCTGGTCCGCCAGCAAGCGAAGCGCCTCGTCCCGCGACTTCTCGATGCGCCGCACGGCGAGCTCCGCCGCCGCAACGGCGTCCCGCCGCCGGTACGCCTCGAGCGCCGCCTGCCACATCTTCAGCGATTCCTGTCGCCGCGGCTGGGAGCGCAGGCCCAAACGGGAATAGCGATAGGTTTGCAGCGCGAGCGAGGTGATCATGTCAGCCAGCCGGGGGTTTCCGGCCGACCGGGCAGCGCTCAGACTGAGCCGGAAGACCACCTCGGCGTAGCGATCGCCTCCGTCGGGGTCATCCGCGTGATTCTTCAGCACGGCGATGCCCTCCTCCATCTGCAGCAGGACGGGGGGCGGGCAATGCTCCGCCAGGCGCTGGGCCGCGATGCGGTACAGGCCCGCGCGGATCTCGAAGATGTCGCGCACTTCTTCGCCTGTCAGCGCGGTGGCCATCGCTCCGCGACGGGGATGAATACGCGCCAGTCCTTCGCGTTCGAGAATGCGCAGCGCCTCGCGCACGGGCCCACGGGAGACCTGGAACTCGACCGCGACCGCCTGTTCCACGATGCGCGCCCCCGGGGCGATCGCCCCTGCAATGATGCGGTCGCCGATCCGCGCGGCGATCTGCTCCGGCAGCGATAGGGTGAGCGGCGCGTTGGTCCCGAACCAGCGAAACGTGATCAGCGATTCCGCGCCGATTCCGGGGTCTCCTCCTTCAACCATAGGTCGCCCTCCTTGGATTGCCGCGCGAGCGAGCGCGCACCTATTCCATCTCCGCGACGATCTGGCCCTCGCCGACCAGGTCGCCTTCCTTGACCAGTACCCGCAGCAGCTTGCCCGCACGAGGCGCCATCACGGGAATTTCCATCTTCATCGATTCGATGATGACGATGGGGTCTTCCGCCGCGAGCGCATCCCCCGGGGCCGCCACCACTTTCCAGACTTTTCCCGTCACTTCGGCCTCAACCTTGGTCATTGCCATGCTCAAACTCCATTGCGGCAAGAGGCGCCGCTTATCATCCCGGTTGGCGCCGGAGTCGTATTGTGACGCCCGAGTCGTGGACGCCTGCTGCCTTCTATCACCCGATCATCTTCGTGACAAGAAGATTGTCAACAATCATTCAGAATTACAAAATACTATTGGATCAGACATATACCCGAGCGTGGCGCACCCCGACCGCTCAAACAGAAAATTTCGTACCCGCCCTGCGCTTGGAATTCAACGCCTTCGCCGTACGCCGACTGGTGGTTTCGCGCTTGGCCCTGCGCGAGACTGGTGTAAGACCCTCTCTCCCCTGAGTCGCCGATGGACATTGGAATGGACGCGCGCGGCAAATCCCTGCTTCCATGCGCAGATAAAGCCGGGAACGTCCAAGTTCCCGCTGGGTGAAAGGTGCTACCGGATTGGCGGATGTGGACGTGCGTGGAGGAAAGATACTCGGTGGCACGTCTGCACGGACGGTACGCGCTGGCCCCGCAGTTCGAGTCGGCACAGCGAAGGGAACTGGTGCTGATGGGGACGGGTCATTGTCGCCATGACTTTAAGCATTCGTCCTCTTCAGCGGCTCGGGCCGGAACTCGCGCCGGCCTTGACCTGATCGCCGACAACAGCGCACAGTGGGTGAATTGGAGGATATCGAATCATCGGAGCGGGCTCGACCCGCGCCAGGCGAATTAATCCCCATGATCTCTCAAACCGCGGAATACGGACTGCGGGCCATGTGGCACTTGGCTCGAAACAGCGATCAGCCCCAGGTGCTTTCCAAGATTGCGAAAGCAACGCAGGTGCCCAAGGACTACCTTTACAAGGTTCTGCAGTCCCTGACCCGCGTAGAGTTGGTCAGATCGATGCGGGGCAAGAATGGCGGATTCGCACTTTCCAAACCGGCTGACGAAATTACCGTGTATGACATCGTCAACGCCGTCAGCCCGATCCGGCACATCCGCCAGTGCCCGTTGACGAACCGCAGCGACTGCGTCATCTCCGACCGCTCGCAAAAGAAGCTCTGTTCCATGCATGGGTTTCTCGAACACCTCACGGAACAGGTCGAATCGCGGTTTCGCGCCATGACACTGGCGGATTTTCCTCCCCGCTCCTGATGACCCGCCGGGCGATATCGCTGGCGCTAGTGCTCTATCAGTCTCTGCCGTGCCGTCGCCTCATTTCCTGCAGCTAATACTTGCTTCCCCGGCCCCTGTATCGCCGCCTCCGATCGCCGCGGCGATAACTTGATCTTTTTCTCCAGATTACAGACAAAGGACGGGCACTCCGGCGCGGGGGCTGGGTCATCAGGGGTGACGGGCCGCCTTGGGCGCCCGGCGCGATGCGTCACGAGGGGCGACGGGGCGCCGCATTTCCGGCGCCGGTGCGTTTGCAGGGTGTGACCTTCACGCCGACCAGGAAGGCGATTGTCGATGGCCAGTGCGCCCAGCGATCTAGACCCGGCCGTGCCGCTGGCCGTTCGCCCCGCCGCCGCGGCCTGGCTGGAGCGCATCCTCTTGCCGGTGGATCGGCTGTTCAACTGGCTCTACACCTCGCGCTACAACCCGTTGTATCAGAGCGGTACCTTGGCGTTGCTGGGCCTGGCGGTGCTGATCCTTACCGGCCTGTACACGCTGCTGGTGTACCGGATCGGCGCGCCGTACGAGTCCGTCGGTGAGCTGGAGGCGCAGTGGTGGGGCGGCCGCTGGATTCGCGCCCTGCACACCTACGCCGCGGACGTGACCATGCTGCTGGCGCTGGTGCATTTGCTGCGCATGCTCTTCCAGGGCCGCACCTGGGGTCCGCGCGCGCTGGCCTGGATTACCGGCGTCATCGTGCTGGGCGGCCTGCTGCTGAGCGGCTGGACTGGCATGGTGCTGGTGTGGGATCTGCAGGGACAATTGCTGGCTACGGAGGGGGCCCGGCTGCTGGACGTGCTGCCGATCTTTTCCGAGCCTATTCAGCGCAACTTCGTCAGCAGCGCGGGCGTCGCCAGTTCCTTCTTCTTCCTCAACCTGTTGGTGCACATCCTGCTGCCGCTGTGGCTGGCGGGCATGCTCTGGCTGCACACGCTGCGGGTCAGCAAGCCCGGCATCCTGCCCCCTTTGCGCTTGGCATTGTGGACCCTCGCGGCCCTGATTGCGCTGTCCGCGGCGTTTCCGGTGGGACAAATGCCCAAGGCCTCCTTCAGCGTCTTGATGGGGGAAGTGCCCATCGACTTCTTCTACAATGCCTGGCTCATACCGGCGCGTCACTTGCCGGCATGGATATCGCTGGCCTCCTGGGCATTGGCGGCCGCCGCGGTTCTATCCCTCCCCTGGTGGTGGAAGCCCCCCAAAAAGCGCATCCCGCAGCCGGCCGTGAGCAATGAGGATGTCTGCACGGGGTGCACGCAGTGCTACAAGGATTGCCCCTACGAGGCCATTGCCATGGTTCCCGCTCCGCCCGGCAACACCGCCACCCGCCTGGTGGCCCGGGTAGATCCGGCGCTGTGCGTCGGCTGCGGAATCTGCGCGGGCTCCTGCGCACCCATGGTGATCGGACCGCCGGGCAGGGCGGGGCGCGACCTGGTCGCGGACGCCCAACGCTTGGAGTCGGCCTCGCCCTTGAAGGCGACCGAAATCGTGGCGATGGCATGCGCCCAAGGGCTGGAGGAGCGTTTGCGGCGCGTCGACGTGCCTGGCGTGCGCGTGCTGAGGCAGCACTGTGCGGCCGCCAGCCACACCTCGGCGATCGAGTTCCTGCTGCGGCGGGGCACGGGCGGAGTATACGTGCTGGCCTGCGCCGACCGGGACTGCTTCTACCGATTCGGGACGCGCTGGATGCGCGAGCGCCTGTACCAGGACCGCGAGGCGGAATTGCGCGACCGGGTTGACAAGCGCCGCGTGCGGCTGGGCGCATTTTCCAAGGCGGACTGGCCTGCCGCCCTCGCGGACCTGCGCGACTTTCAGGCCGCCGTAAGCAGGATGGCGCCCGCGGGATCGGCCGAGGAGCAAGTGGAGCTGAATTCGGAGTGCGACCCCGCGGAGCTGCCCCGTGCTCAGCAACGCCGTTAGGTGGGTGCTGCGGCTGGCCGTGCCTGCACTCGTGCTGGGCGGCATCCTGGCCTTGGTGCGCCAGCCGATCGGCCACTCCCCGCGTGAGGGCATGCTGCGCCTGATCGGCCGCATGGTGGGTGCGCGCGTCAATGTATGCCGCACGCTTACGGCGGAGGAGCTGGCGAAGATTCCCAAGCACATGCAGCGGGGGGGGCAGGTCTGCGAGCAGTCCCTGCTGCCCTATCACTTGCAGGTGTGGCTGGACGGACGATTGCGGATAGACGAAGTGGCGCGGCCGGCCGGCATCCGGGCAGACCGGCCGGTGTACGTGCAGCAGGAACTGCTGCTGCCGCCGGGAACCTACCAGCTGCGAATTCGCCTGGCGCCCGGTTCCGGCTCAGGCCCCGAACCGGCCGGGAGCGAGTCCGGGCCTGCCCAGCGAGCGGTGGCACAGGCCATGGCCGCCGCCGCGAATTTTGACCTGGACCAATCCATCGACCTGCGCGCCGGCCAAGTATTCCTGGTCGAGCTGGACGAGTCCGGTCGGCGCTGGATCACTCATGTCAACGAGCCCTAGCCGGGGCCCAAGCCGGCGCGTCCCTTGCACTTGCCGCCAGGGCGCTAGCCGATCTTCCACAACTGGGAAAGAATCTTCCAATTTAGAAAGTAGTAGGCCGCAAATACCCCCAGAAAGATGAATACCAGCACCATGGTCCCTGGCGCGCGGTGGGACACTTCCGGCCGGTCCTGCGTCGGCAGGCGCAGCACGCCCTGAGGCACCACGGCCGTGCCCAATCGCAAGGACTCCTCGGTCAGTGGCTTGCCAAAGAATACCGAGAGTACGGTGACCAGCACATAGCTGACCCCGCCCAGGAAGGCCAACGTCCCGCCCAAGGCCAGCAGCGCCAGAAAGACATCCACCGCCGGTGGAAACTCCACGGAAAACGGCGCGATGGTGAAGGAGATATCCCAGTGCCGCCGGGGCACTCCGAAAATGCCGGCCAGAATCATGCCGGTGGCCAGCAACGTGATGCCCAGCCCGAACAGGTAGGGCTGAATGCGCGCCAAACGCATCCAAACGATCTGCTTCCTGAATATCAGGGGAATCACGTAGTAGGTCAGCGCCATGAAGGCCAGGGCCGTTCCTCCCACTACGGTCGTGTGGAAATGGCCGGGAATGCGCAGCGTATTATGGGCGATGATGTTGATCTGCTCGGTGCCGATCGTCACCCCGGTCACTCCGCCCAGGAACCCGAAAATGATCAGCGAGATGAACATCCCTGAAAAGCCGGGGTCGCTCCACGGCGCCTTGCGAAGCCACTCGAACGTGCCGTTGGTGAGGCCCCTGAGGCGCTGTCCCACCTCCATGCCGGCGGGCACGGTAAAGCCGTGAACCATGCTGGCCAGCACAGCCAGGTACATGAAGTAGCTGGTGTTGACGATCTTCCATGCTGCGCTGAAGCCGGGATCCACAAGCAGGTGATGGGCTGAGGCCAAATTGATGAACAGGATGTAGAGCACAAAGGCCGTCCGGCTGATCTTCTCGTTGACCACCACGGCGCCGATCGTCAGGGCGCCCAGCAGGTACCAGACCGACACCATCGCGGCCACGTTGATCTGCTGGGAGGCGTGGCCCATCGCCCAAATCGCCAAGCGATAGGCCTCGGGATCCACGTTCATCAGGCCCATGGACCAGAGCAGGGTGGGGATGTAGATCGCCGCCCCGTGCAGCAAGGTGAAGACAGCGATGATGGCCGCGGTCATCGCTCCGAAGACGACCAGCGGAATGGAGCCTTGATAGGTGCGCTCGCGCCTGGCCACCACCAGCGTTGCGAAGAACAGGCCCGTCACGATCAGGGCGCCCACGGCAAACAGGATGATGCCCACGTAATACAGTGGATCCGCCCGCATCGGGACATAGGAGGTCCAGGTCACGTCCGCCTTGCCCTGAAAGACAATCACGTTCACCAGCACGACGCCCCCCGCCATCAGGATGAAGCTAAACCACCCCAGCCAGGGCATGGGCAGCCGGCAACTGAGCAGCACCGGCCCGGCAAAGTAGAGGATCGCCATCTCGAAGAAGATGATGAAGAAGATGAGCATGTTCAGGCCGTGCAGCGTCAAGACGCGGTAGTACCACTCGGCCGAAAGAAGGTGCACCGCCTGCCATCGGGTCAGCGCCAACAAGATGGCCGCAGTGACGCCCAAGGTGAAGACCAGGACGGCTGCGACGGCGTTGATCTTGATGAGCGATTCCGCCGGGCCATGCACCTTCAGGTGAGTGACCGGGCAGGTCCGGAAATCGCCGGAGGATGTAGAGATCGCCGCATTCATGGTTCCGCTCCAATGGTGGAGGGCGGGGCCACCCGCCCCCTTTAGGTGCAGGGTCAGGGCTTGGGCGTGACGACCACCTTGCCGACCATGGTGTGGTGGCCGATGCCGCAGTATTCATTGCAGAGAATGCGGAAGTCTCCGGCGACGCTCGGCGTGATCCGGAGGGCATAGTCGTATCCCGGCACCACCTGGAAGTTCACGTTCATCGGGTACAAGCTGAAGCCGTGGTTGAGGTCCACGGAGGACAGATGCAGCGTATAGGTCGCTCCCTGCTCCAGTTGCAGCACGGGGTACCACTGCCACATGCGCGCCAGCAGATACACGTCAGCGCCAGGCGGCGGCTTGACGACCGGAAAGCCCTTTTCTTCGCCCACCTTGTAGTCGGCGACGAATTTCTCCACGCGCTCCAGGAAGCGCGCGGGCACCACGCTGGCTCGCACGCCGACCGGGTTCTGCCCGCCGCGGAAGTGCCACAGCGGCATCATGGCGAACAAGATCATGCACCAGATGAACGCGATGGTGACCCAGATCTTCTCCTGACGTCCGGCGGGTTCCCACCACACGCCCTTGGGAGAGACGATTCCGGAATGCATACGCTTGGCTCCTCTTTCTGCGCCACGGGTGAGAAGGTTAGGGCAGCAGCGCCGGTGGCAGGGTGAAGATTTCCCAAAGCCCCCAGACGGTATAGATCAAGGTCGGCACCACCAATCCGGCCAGCAGCAGCAGGAACGGACTGTCGAAGAGACGTTGCCCCAAGGGCGCAGGCTCGGACGGCGGACCGGGATGCTCAGGCATGGCGTCCTCCAAGCTGACAGGCGTTAGGTCGAAGGCGGTGCCCGCCCGCGGCGGGCCCTGCAGGGTGGCTTGCCCTCGACTCGCCCCGGATATTATATATGTTGGATAGAAATATCTAGTTTCGCGCCCACGCGGGTTTTCCGCACTGACATTAGGGCGTTATGCCTTTGCCGCAGGATGATTCCATGGGCGCCACGCCCCCACGCTCCACGGTTCCAGTGACAGCGGCGTTGCTGTCGCTGTGGGCCGCAGGCACGCTGATCTGGTGGGGATTGGCCTTTCCTCCGTGGGTGCAAGCGCCCGCGCCATGGCTGGTGCGGGTGCAGCAGATCTGCTTCGGCACGGACCAGGCGGGCCAACCTTCCGCCTTCGGATGGGGGGCCTTGGTGGCCGGGCCGCTGGGGCTGCTGCTGACGCTGCTGGTGGGTTGGGGCGCCGAACTGCGCCTGGGGCTGGGCCGCCTGGCTCGCCGCACGGCGGGCCGCGTCATGCTGGCCGCGCTCATGCTGGCGTTGGGCACGCAGGCGGTTTGGGTGGGGATACGGGTGGCCAGGAACACGTTCCCAGCCGAGGCGGTCCCCGTTTCCGGGTTGGAGGAGCCACTGCCGCCGGACTATCCGCGGCTGGACCGGCCCCTACCGGATTTCCGGCTCGTTGATCCCGCTGGCGTCGTGCGCACACCGCGATCTTACCGGGGCCGGCTGGTGCTGCTCACGTTCGCCTACGGCCATTGCACCACCATCTGCCCGCTGACCCTGAGCACCGTGCGCAACGCTGCGAAAGATCTGGCAGCCTTCAATCCGGCCGTGGTGGTCATTACGCTGGATGCCTGGCGGGATACCCCCAGCACGCTGCAGGGCCTGATGACCCAATGGGCCCTGCCTCCTTCCGCTGCCGTGCTCAGCGGCCACCCCGTGGCGGTAGGTCGCACGCTGGACGCCTTCAACATGGTCAGCCAGCGCAACGAAAAAACGGGGGACATCGATCACGTGGCGCTGGTGTACGTCATCGATCCACGGGGGCGGATCGCTTACGCGTTGGCTTCGCCCACGGCTGCCTGGGTGGTCGAAGCGGCGCGCCGTGCCGCGTGTACCCCGCCCGCAGGCGCGGGCTGCGGTGCGTGAATGATGAGGTTGCGCGGCACTGCCTGCCATGAAACGGGCGGCGGAAACCGCGGCGCCAGCAAGAGCGCCGCACGCGCGCATCGACTTTGCCATCGCGATGCAGAACGAGATGGCCGAGGCGCGCGATATCGGGCGGGTGAGGTGGACCCCGTCCGGGACATAGAATCAGAAGCGGAATGCGGATTGGCGGAGGCGGACGTGCGCGGGGGAACGAAACGTCGCGGCACCTCTGCACAGACATCACGCACAGGCGCCGCGGCTCGAATTCGAACAGCGAAGGAACGGGCGTCGATGGACGCGGCGGGAATCGAACCCGCGTCCTAGCGCAGGTTCGTCCTCTCCCAACTCCCTGGTATCGATAACCTATCTGCCGCGGCATCCGTGCGTGAATGGAGGCTGAGCCTCATTCATGCACAGCACAATAGCACAGCCGAACCTGGAGGTCCGGCGGCTTGTGGAGATGCGGTACGAAGCCGAGTTGTAGGAGTGCGAAGACTGGCTCCGCTCTTCCCTGGCGCGCCATTGCACCTACTTCACCTTGACGATGTTGTAGTCCGAGCCCTCCTGTACGAAATCCACTTCAACTTTCTTGCCTTGGGCAAACTGCTTCAGCATGGCATTGTCCTTCACGCCGAACGTCATCGTCATGGCGGGCCAATTGAGGGTCTTCACGGCACCGTGCGAGATGGTAACGGTGCGCTTGCCTGTATCCACACTCTTGACCGTCCCCACTGCGTGATGTGTTTTCCCGATCGGCTTTTCGCCCATCGGCATGTCCATCGTGGATCCGGTCTTCGAATCCATCCCTTTCATGTCGTCCGCTCGCGCGTACCCGGCTCCGAGCGCGAGCACGATTGCGAGAATGGGCAGGTACGGTAGTTTCATGGTTTCTTTCCCTTGAAGAGGTTCAGGATACGCGAGGGCTTTCGGTCCTTGCGTGGAATGCGCATCAGCGCATAGGCCGCCGGAATGACAAACATCGACAACAGCGGCGCGGACACCATTCCCCCGACCATGGGGGCTGCGATGCGACTCATCATTTCCGAGCCGGTGCCGCTGCCCCATAGAATGGGCAGCAGACCCGCGAGAATCACGGCGACGGTCATCGCCTTGGGCCGCACGCGAAGCACCGCGCCTTCCCGGATGGCATCCTCGACCACAGCCTGAGTCAGGGGCGCCCCGCCTTTGACACGCGCTTCGAGCGCCTGGCGCAGATAGATGAGCATCACCACGCCGAACTCCGCGGAGACGCCGGCGAGGGCGATGAAGCCGACGCCCGTGGCAATCGAAAGATTGTAGTGCAGCAGGTACAGGAACCAGATCCCGCCCGTGAGGGCGAATGGCATCATGAAGATGATCAGGGCCGATTCATCCGCCCGCCGAAACGTGAGGTACAGCAGGACGAAGATGATCAGCAGCGTCGCAGGCACGACGAGCTTCAGGCGGGCGTTGGCCCGCTCCAGAAATTCGAACTGGCCCGAGTAGGCGACGCTGATTCCAGGCGCCAGCGTGACCCTTGCGGCGACAGCCTTGCGCAGATCGTTCGCAACGGACGCCAAGTCCCGGTCGCGCACATCGACATAGACCCAACTCGCTAGCCGGGCATTCTCGCTCTTGAGCATGGGCGGGCCGTCCGCCAGGCGCACATCCGCGACGGTGCCGAGCGTGATGCGTTGTCCGCTGGGCGTTACGATGGGCAAAATCCTGAGATTCTGAAGCGAATCCCGTAGTTCGCGCGGGTACCGGATGTTGATCGGAAAGCGAGCGGTGCCTTCGACCGTCTCTCCGACATTCTCGCCGCCAATCAGCGACGTCACGACCGACTGCACGTCGCTGATGTTCAAGCCATACCGCGCCGCAACGGCACGCTGAATCTGCACGTCGATGTACCGCCCTCCGGACAGCCGTTCCGCAAAAGCCGACGACACGCCGGGGACGCCCTTCGCCACGCGCTCCACCTCCAACGCGATGCGCTCGACCGTGGGCAGGTCCGTGCCGGATATCTTGACCCCGATGGGGCTTTTGATTCCCGTGGCAAGCATGTCGATCCGATTGCGGATCGGAGGGACCCAGATATTGGCCAGCCCCGGCACGCGGACCAAGCGGTCCAGTTCTGCGACGAGCTTCTCGGGGGTCATCCCCGGGCGCCATTGATCCCTTGGCTTGAATTGAATCGTCGTCTCGAACATCTCCATGGGCGCGGGATCGGTCGCGGTCTCGGCCCTTCCGGCCTTCCCGAACACGCTCGCCACTTCGGGAACGGTGCGGATCATCCGGTCCGTGAGTTGGAGCAGCTCGGACGCTTTGCCCGCCGACAGCCCGGGCAGGGCGGATGGCATATAGAGCAAGTCCCCTTCATCCAGCGGTGGAATGAACTCGCCGCCGAGCCGGGAGAGTGGCCAGGCCGTTGTGGCGAAGGCCACAATGGCGACCGCCAGCGTCACTTTGGGATGGCGCAGGACGCTTTCAAGCAGCGGCCGGTAGCCCGAAATCAGCCAGCGGTTGAGGGGGTTCTTCATCTCGTCGGGGATGCGTCCCCGGATCCAATACCCCATTAGAATCGGGATCAGTGTTACCGACAAGCCGGCCGCCCCCGCCATGGCATAAGTCTTGGTGAACGCGAGCGGGCCGAACAGGCGGCCCTCCTGGGCTTCGAGGGTGAATACCGGAAGGAAGGACAGCGTGATGATCAACAGGCTGAAGAACAGCGCAGGCCCGACCTCGCCGGCTGCTGACACGATGACTCCCCAACGCTCCTCGCCCACGAGCAATTTGCCCGGATGCGCATGCTGCCAGGCTTCCAGCTTCTTGTGGGCGTTCTCGATCATGACGACCGCCGCGTCCACCATGGCTCCGATGGCGATCGCGATTCCGCCCAGGGACATGATGTTGGCATTGATGCCCTGATGCCGGATCACGATGAAGGCGATCAGCACGCCGAGCGGGAGGGAGATGATGGCGACCAAGGCGGACCGCAAGTGCCAGAGGAATATCGCGCACACGATGGCAACGACAATGAACTCCTCGATTAGCTTGTGGGTGAGGTTTTCCACGGCCCGGTCAATCAGTCCGCTCCGGTCGTAGGTGGGTATGATTTCCACACCTTCCGGCAGACTGGTCTTGAGCTCCGCGAGCTTCTGCTTGACGGCAGCGATGGCTTCGCGCGCATTCTTGCCCGAGCGCAGGATGACGACTCCGCCCACGACTTCGCCCTCGCCGTTGTGCTCGGCAATGCCGCGCCGCATCTCGGGTCCGAGTTGAATGCGGGCTATGTCGCCAAGCCGGATCGGAATGCCGCCACTCGCAACTGCCACCGGAATCGCCCGAAAGTCATCGAGCGTACGGAGATAGCCGCTGGCGCGCACCATGTATTCGGCCTCCGCCAGCTCGATGACCGACCCGCCTGTCTCCTGGTTGGCGTTGCGCAACGCGTCCATGATCTGCCCGTGGGGAATCCGGTACGCCGCAAGCTTCACCGGATCGAGCACGACCTGGTATTGCTTGACCATTCCGCCCAGCGAGGCGACCTCGGCCACATTCGGCAGGCTCTTCAGTTCGAACTTGAGGAACCAATCCTGAAGCGCCCGCAAGCCCGACAGGTCGTAGCGCCCGCTATGGTCCACGAGCGCGTATTCGAAGATCCAGCCGACCCCCGTCGCATCAGGGCCCAACGCAGTCTTGGCGCCGGCGGGCAAGCGCCCCTGCACCTGATTGAGGTATTCCAGCACGCGGGAGCGCGCCCAATAGAGGTCCGTGCCGTCCTCGAAGAGCGCGTAGACAAAGGAATCCCCAAAGAACGAGTAGCCCCGCACCGTCTTCACCCCCGGGACCGAAAGCATGGTGGTGGCGAGCGGGTAGGTGACCTGGTTCTCCACGATCTGGGGCGCTTGGCCGGGATAGTTGGTGCGGATGATGACCTGCACGTCCGAGAGATCGGGCAGGGCGTCCACGGGCGTCGTGCGCACCGCCCAAATCCCCCACGCCGCGACAAATACCGTGGCGAGGAGCACCAGGAAGCGGTTCTGGCAAGACCAGCGAATGAGTTGAGCGATCACCGCCGGGTCTCCGCTGCCTGGAGCGCTTGAATGACAAAGTCGTCTCCTTTGTGCAGGAACGTGAAGCGGACCGTGTCGCCGGTCTTGAATCCAGCCGCGAGGGCGGGATTCTCGAGATGAAACTGCATGGTCATCGCGCCCCACTTCAGGGCCGGAATGGGGCCATGCGCCACGCTGATCTCGCTCCCATTCAATTCTCGAATCGTTCCCTGCGCCTCATAGAGAGCGACGGCCTCGTGGCTGGCGTGCGTTGCGCCCGCGTCCATTCTCGCCAGGACACCCTTCAGGCTCGCCTCCGAATCGATCAGGAACTGGCCGGAGGTCACGACCCGCTCGCCCAACTGCAGTCCGCCCAGCACTTCGGTCTTGCCGTCGCGCTCTCTGCCGATCCGCACCTCCGCGGGATGGAATCGGCCTTCGGCTTCCGGAACGATGATGACGTTGCGGGTGCCCGTGGAGATGACGGCTTCGCTTGGCACGAGCAATGTCTCCCGGGCCGCCGGGCTGCCGATTCGAACGCGGGCGAACATCCCGGGGCGGAGGATCCGCTCGGAATTGGAGAGCTCCGCTCTCACGCGCACGGTGCGCGCCTCCCGGTTGACCTCGGGGAGCAGCGCGGTCACACGGCCCGGGAACTGACGGTCCGGCCAGGCCGCGAAGACCGCGGATACGGAAGCGCCCACGTCGACTCCAGCCGATTGAGCCTCCGGGACATCCGCTTCCAGCCACACGGTTGCCAATCCGTTGACTTTGGCCAGCACTTGACCCGGCATCACGGTCATCCCCTCGCGGACGCCCAGTTCCTGGAGCACGCCGCGGCGGGCAATCCGGATGGTGAGAATGGGCTGGGGAACTCCGGTGCGTTCCAATTCTTCGGCCAAGGAGACGCTCATGCCCATTTGGGCCAGGCGGTCACGGGCCGCGGAAACCAGCGCTGGATCGGCGCTGCGGCGCAGTGCAAGAAACTCGGCCTGCGCACCGTACCAATCGGGGACGCGCACATCCGCCAGCGGTGCGCCTTCCTCGACGACATCGTTAGGCGCGCGGGAATAGACCCGCTCCACGATCCCCCCGGTGCGCGCCTGGACGACCGTCACTTCGCGGTCGTTGAAGGTCAGGGAACCACTCGCCTCAACCGTCTCTTCCAGCCGTCCTCTTGTGACCTCTGCGGTCCGGATGGCCGTATTCTGGATCATCGCAGCATCGATCCGGACGCCGGCTCCCTGACCGCCGTCGTCCGCGTACTTGGCGACGAGGGGCATGTCCATGTATGGGGACTTGCCGGGCTTGTCGAAGCGCTGTAGGGGCTGCATCGGGTCGTACCAATACAGCACCTTCCTGCCTTCTCCCGACCCGGAATCGCTCGGCCCGGCGACGGTCGTCCCAGCGGCGTGCCCTGGCGCTTGGATGGCCAGCCAGTAACCCGCACCCGCGCCGACTCCGAGGAGCGCCGCTGCTGCGATTCCCGACATCAGAACTCTTGTCCCTTTCATGGGCGATCCTCTCCGTTCAGGAAGTGCAGGCGCGCATCTACGGCGCGGCGTTGGGATTCCAGGTCGATGCGCTTCATGCGGGTTTCCACAAGATTCTTCCGGGCTTCCAGCGCGCCCAACAACGGCTCTCGCCCGGAGCGATAGCCCGCGAGCGAAAGCTCCACGCGCTCCTGAGCGAGGGGCAGCCACTCGGCGTCGAGCCTCCGGATTTGCCGGGCCATCGTGTCGCGCTCGGCCAACATGTCTTCCAGTTCCTGGGCGTGCTGACGCACCATGGCGTCGCGTTCGGCGGAAATGCGTTCCAGCTCGAACGTCTTGGCCGCGATCTGCGGGTCCTGGCGGGATTTGGCGAACAATGGCAGGTCAAAGGTGAATTGCAGCGACACCATGTCGCCAAAGGCTGCGCCGCGCTTCTGATAGTCGAACTCGACGGCCCAACCCGGCTTCTTTTCGGCTTGAGACATGGCGACTTCCGCCCGCGCCGCCTCCTGGAGCGGACCGAATACCGCCAGTTCGGGGTGCTCGCTTACGCCATGCCGAAGATGATCGGACGTGAGCTCCAGCCGGGGAGGTTCCCCGGCCAGGGGGTCCAGCGCCCCTTCGCCGACCCAGCGGAACAGATTCGCGCGGGCCTTGGCGATGTCACGCTCCAGCTCGTCGCGGCGATCGGCCAGCATGGCGGCTTCCTGCCGCGGCATGACCGTGTCCGCCGCCCCGCCGCGCCCCGCAGCAAGTTGCGCCCGCACCGAATCGGAGAAAAGCTGGTTCTCCTGATCGAGTCTGTCCAGCAACGCCCGCTTCTGTTGCAGATAAAAGAGCGCGAGCCAGGCCAAAGCCGTCTCGCGGCGCACCGCAAGGCGCTCGATCCGCAACTCGGCTTCCGTGCGGGCGATGTCCGCGTCGGCGCGCAGCGAAATAGCCGCGCGCCTGTCGCCATTCGGCACGTCCTGCATCACGCCCACCTTCTGCATGGTCATGAAATCGGACTCCAGGCTGTAGGCCATGGAACCGGAAATCGGCACATTCTCCACTCCCAACACCAGCTTCGGGTCGGGGAGTTGTCCCGCCGCCTGGCGGGCCGACCGGACCGCGGCGATGGAACGCTGCCGGGCGGCGATCTGAGGAGCGCGCTCTTCGGCGAGACTCAGCGCATCGTCAAAGGTCAACGCGTGCGCGAGCGCGGGTGCGAGAAGCAGCAGCAGGCATGCGAAAATCCCGCGGTGGACTCCCTGACTGGCGATACTCACATTGAATCCTTTCCTGCATTGGGTCGGGCGGGAGCTTGTCGTCTGTCCTATCCCCGGCAGCGTCGCACGCAGACGCGAGACCGTTCGCTCAGTTACAATTCGGGCTCATCCGCGGTGTACGGCCGGATGGCGACGTGGCGGGCCTATCCGAATTGGCGATAGACTCGCCGATCCCGGCATCGGTTTGCCCCGCCTATTTCGGCGGGCAGCCTGTTCCGGAAACCCGGAAGCGCGGATGATTCCATCCTTGCTCACGTTAAATTCCGCGCGGCATGGATGGGTCATTTCTTGCGACATGGCATTGCCGCGGGGCTGGCCGCTCATGAGGTGACCGCCCTTCAGGACGTGCTCATACGTGTAGATATGGAGCTGACCGCCGTCCGGCAGCGGAGCCGTCTCCTTCGGTTCGCCAAGAGCTTTCGTAAGTTTGGTCACGGGCTACCCTTTCAGCCGGAGCTCTTGCGGATCCTTGGCGGAAGCGAAAGAAACGGTGGTGAGCGTCATGACCCCACGCTGGCCAGTCCCGCAACGACAAATTTCGACCAGACATTCGATTTCGTATTCATGGCGATACTCCCTCATGGACTGAGTGGTATGGCCTGCGCGCCCGGCCCCGTCCGGCTGCGAATTGCCCGGAGGAACTGGGACCGGATGCGACTACCTGTCCGACAACTAAATCGGACACGGATATGGAAGGTTCGTGTGGCACTCAGGGCTGAAGAAACTCAGCACGTGAGCATCCACAGAACGAGCGGAGGGATGGCCCGATGCGGGCAGGCCTCCGGCCGCGAAGCAGGTCTAGGCGCGGGGAGGGTAGGGCTCTGGCTGGATGAGCCAGTTGCGGATCGAAGGTCCTGCGGGGTAATGCGGTTCGCCAATCTGAACGGCAACTGCCGGCGAAATCACGGGCGTGACGTTCACCGTAATTGCGCAAAGAGCAACGCACGGAGGAGAAGGGACATCGCTCTTGACCGTTCCCATACCCGGGCAATCCTTCATCGGATTGTCGGACATGGCCGATGAGTCGTCGACGGCGGCGATCAGATGCTGGCCGCTCTGCAGGTTGCCCGCCCCCGTCAGGCCGCAGGTCCAGCCCGCGGTGACGACGCCCAGCAGCGCCGCGAATGTGATTGTCGTCTTTGCCAGGGAGCGGATCATGCCTAAAGGATGAGTGACCCATGGCCCGTTGTCAATAAAACATGGTTGATACGGGTCAAGACGTTGGATTGGCCACTGATCAGGCTACTTGCCACGAGAGACAAGCACGCAGCCGCCAAGGCGCGGACCCCCAGCTTGAACTCACTGCACTACGCTTACCCCTACGCCAAGTTCGCGTGCGATCTTCCGAATTCCTTTGTCGCCTTTGAGTAGGGCTCGTCCGATTGCCTTCTCGATCGCTGGCCCCACGAATGGTCTGCCCAGCCGTTCGCTTTTGCTCGGGCCAAGCCCACATTGACCCGCTCCCTAATGATCGAGCGCTCGAACTCGGCAAAGACGCCGCACATCTGGAACACGGCTTTGCCTGCGGGAGTGCTGGTGTCCACGCCCTGCTGATGCAGGTACAGGTCAATATTCAGGGCCTGAATCTCGCCGACGAAGGTCGGTAGGTCTTGGAGGGAGCGACCGATGCGGTCCACCGACCAAGCCGTGACGATGTCGAATTTGCGTCGGTTCGCATCCTTGAGGCGGCTGTCGAGTCCGGGCCGTTGCTCCCGGCCCTTGGAGCCGCTGATCGCGTGATCCTCATAGGCGCCGACGATCTTCCAACCGCTCTGTGCCGCAACCCGCTCCAACTCTAGCCCCTGGTTCTCGGTGGTCTGGCCGTCCGTTGATACTCGCAGGTATAGGGCGGCCCTCTTGCCGTTGTTCATGGCGACCTCAGATAAACTCTGTGAACGCACGAGAAAATCCCTGGTCGCCCGCAAACCGGGATAAGCCCGTCGGATGCAGGTGTAGACGCGTCAAGTGAACATCGAAGGAGGTATGACGCAGTGATCGAGGGAAAGTGTGAAGTCCCGCTTTAGGGGCTTGTAGTCGGGGCCGTGCATGATCGACGGCGTAGGCCAACTCACTTGCGACCGGTTTGCCAAATCCGCAAAGCCCCTGGACGCGGTTTACTTTATTGCCTTGTGAAAAGGCGCCACTACATCAGCTCCGCCTTCCACTTCTGCAGCAACTCCCGCGTCTTCGCCTCGTCCTCGCTCGGTGCCGTATGCATGACGCGGTCGGCCCCGGCGTTGAGAAAGTCCCGGTTGCTCTGTTTATCGGGCTTCGCCGCATATACCGTGACGGTGAACTTGCCCTTGCGACCCAGCTCCTTCCACTTCGCCCCGATCTTCTCGCGGCCCATCTCAACGTCTTTCGGGCCGACCGTGCGCGAAAGGGGAATCCAGCCGTCGCCGTAAGTCGCAACGCGATTGAGCGACTTGTCGCTCGCGCCGCCGATCAGCACGGGCGGGTGGGGCTGTTGAATGGGCTTGGGGAACAAGTGGATCGGTCCGAAGTTCGCGTACTTGCCGTGAAATTCGGAAGGATCAGGACCCCAGCACGCCTTCATGACCTGGATGTACTCACGGGTCTGCGTCCAGCGGTGAGGGAAGTCGCCGCCGAACAGCTCGACTTCCTCCTTTAGCCAGCCGGCGCCGATGCCGAACTCGAAGCGCCCGCCCGATATCATGTCCAGCGAGGCGATTTCCTTAGCGGTGATGATCGGATTGCGATGGGGTACGAGGCAGATGCCAGTGCCCAAGCGGATTCTCGTCGTTACGCCTGCGGCGGCTGCGAGCCCGACGAATGGATCAATCGTCTCCTTGTAGTGACGGGGGATCGGCCCACCTGACGGAAAGGGCGTTGCGGCATCCTTCGGTATCGCCGGGTGCTCGGGCACATACAGGGACTCGTAGCCGAGCTGCTCCACGAGCTTCGCCAGCGGCACGATCCCTATCGAGTAGGGGGTGCAGAACATGCTCACGCCAAGTTTCATCGTAAACCTCGCAGATGGGGGCTAATGAGTAGAATTCGGTTAAAGCAAGTCCCCCGCGGTCTCCACAAGGGCCTCGAACATGGCCCAGTTTTCGTGCCGGGTCTTGTCCCGCCACTTCTTCCCCTTGATTCATTCTTGATCGTAGATGGCAAAAACGCCAGCACGTCGCGAAACCACCGCTCTATTGGCGGTTCGATGTCGGACATAGTGAGCTTCATGTGCGCTGCTTCGAGAAAGGTGAATAATTCCGAGCATTGAAACGCCAGACAACGCGCCCGATGCTTGGCCACTGATAAGCTGTGTGTGGCCAGCGGATGGCGAATCTGGTGCTTGCCGACTCAATCGCGAACGCCTTCCGGGACGGTCAGGCGGCAATAATACCCAGATTCCCGGAGGTGGGCGTGCGAGGGGGCACGAAACATCTTCGGCACCTGTCACAGAAATTGTGCACAGGTGCCGCATTGGACATCTAAGTTACTGATACAATTACTGTTGATGGAGGCGGCGGGAATCGAACCCGCGTCCTACCGAGCGAGCACAGGGGTTCTACAGGCTTAGCCGCGTCGTCGTGTCACGCCGGGGTGTCGGCTGCGGCGGCCTCACCCAGCGTTATCCCGGCCTACTCTTCGCCGACGCGGTCCGGGCGCCCGCGGCGACTCAACAGGATCATGGTGCGGGGATCCCCCTATCCTGCGTCAGGGGCCCGCATCCGGCGTTTGTTGCGGTGGACTGCGGATTAGGCAGCCAGCGCGACCGGAGCGTAGTTGCTGTTATTGGCAGCTACTGATGCGGACGATTTTTAGCGTGGCCCTTCGTCCAACCACGGCCTGCTGACCCCATGTTCGGCTTCGGAGTCGAAGCCTTTACGCCCCCATGTTGCGGGGAGATTTCCGTGAAAGGGCGTGGCGCTCCTCCCGGGCGGTATCCCGGGACTTGATGGACTCGCGCTTGTCGTGCAGCTTCTTCCCGCGCGCCAGCGCGATCTCCACCTTCACCATGCCTTTCTTCAAGTATACGCGCGTGGGCACCAGGGTCAATCCTCGCTCGCGGATGCGCGCCCCGAAACGCTCGATCTCGCGCCTGTGCAGCAGGAGCTTGCGCGGCCGCAGCGGATCCGCATTGAAGCGGTTGCCCGAACTATACGGGCTGATGTGCGCGCCCATCAGCCACACCTCGCCCTCCCGCGACACGTCGCAGTAGCTGTCGCCCAGGTTGAGCTTGCCTTCGCGCAGGCTCTTCACCTCGGTGCCCTTGAGCACGATGCCCGCTTCGAGCTTGTCCAGCAGCTCGAAGTTGAAGCGCGCCTTGCGGTTGTCGGCGATCAGCTTGAACGGGGCGTTGGCCATGGGGGGAATGCCTGGGGATCGCCTGAGGCTCGCGTCATCGCCCGCGCAGCGGCAGAGCCGACCTTATCCTTCCTGAGCCACCTGGGCCAGCGCGACCTTCCAGTCGGGCAACGCCACGCCGAAGCGGGCGCGCAGCTTGGTGCAATCCATGCGTGAATTGAGCGGACGGCGCGTCGGCACTGGATATTCGCTTGCCGGGATCGGCACCAGGCGCGGCGGTGCGGCGCCAAGCGCGGGCGGATGCAGGGCGAGGATCGCGGCCGCGAAGCCGTGCCAGCTCGTCTCGCCCGCGGCGGTGAGGTGGTAGATTCCGCTCGCCGCCTGGACGTGGGGCCCGGCAAGCGGCTGAGCCTGCGGCGCCAGCAGCCGCGCCAACACGTGCGCCGTCGCCTCCGCGATGGTCCGGCTCCAGGTCGGCGCGCCCACCTGGTCCGCCACCACGCGCAGCTCGCTCCGTTAGCGCAGCAGCCGGCGCATGGTCAGGTAGAAATTGTTGCCGCGCGCCCCGTAGACCCAGCTGGTGCGGAAGACCAGGTGCGCCCCGCCCACGGCCTGGATGGCCCGTTCCCCCGCCAGCTTGGTCCGGCCGTACGCGTTGAGCGGAGCGGTCGCATCGCTCTCGACGTAGCGACCGGCCTTCGTACCGTCGAACACGTAGTCGGTCGAGTAGTGGACGAGCAGGGCGCCGGCTCGCTGCGCCTCCTCGGCCAGCACGCCGGGCGCCACGCCGTTGATCCGCAGCGCCAACTCTTCCTCCTGCTCGGCCTTGTCCACGGCCGTGTACGCGGCGGCATTCACGATCGCCGCCGGGCCCAGCTCGCGCACCAGGACGCGCAGCGATTCCGGGCGCGACAGGTCCGCCCGCTCGCGGCCCACGGCTACCACCTCCCCCAGGGGTGCCAGGACGCGTTCAAGCTCGAAGCCGACCTGGCCGGTCCGGCCCAAGAGCAGTACCCGCGCTGCTGAAGTCCTCATCGCCCCATCATGACACAGCCGCGCACTCGGCGACGCGGCGCCTCGCGAAATCCTCCAGCTTGCCGCGACTGCGGCCCTCAGGCACGGACGGTGGAGGGTAACCGGATGCCCCTGTTACCGTCCACAGGCTTCTCGGGCGCCCCGTTCCTTGACTGCTCCGGCGGCCGTGCCCCATGCCTCTTCGGCGCCGGATATGAGCGGCCGTGCCTGCATCCAGCGTGGCACACGCAGGGCGGGCGCTACCTCGTTGCATGGCTTTGGGACGTCCACCGCAGTGCGCCCTCCTCGCCCTGAATGACCTGCGGAGACGGATAAGGGATTGTATCGCCAGGCCCGGGAAGTCCTCAGAACGCGCCTTTGCGCAGATTGATCCCGTATTCCAAGAATGCCTTCAGGCAACAGCTCATGTTCATCCACCCGGAACAGTTCCCGTAGGAGCCCTGCAGACCGTCCTGCGTGGAACGCCACGAACCTTCGACGATTCGTACGAGCGTTTCATTTTCGCCCAGCGCCTCGAAGCTCATTTCGACGGTATTGTCGTAGCCGCCGGGCCGGGGCATGGAGCCGGTCTTGGGATCGTACGTCCCCTCGCTCGCGGCCCAGAGGAACTGAATCAGCTTGTTCGGCACCATCTTGCGGACTTTGACGGGCACGGTAACGGGGTTGTCGCCATGATCGTTGAATGTCCACAGCACGGTCCTGCCTTCATCCAACGATCCGTCGGAACCGCCGGTGGTGAAATAAGCCGAGAGCTTCTTCGGGTTGTACACGGCTTCGAAGACTTCGCTCACCGGCTTCTGGATCTTGGTCTGCACCTGGAATTTCAGGTCCATGGCCTGCTCCTTGGGTGGATGACTTGGGTATCCGCGCACGTCCATGAGGCTCCGTTTCCACTTGACAATGGCAGAATATGTTATAGATTTACAACATGTCAAGCCCCATGTGGCAAGAGCGGATCTTCAAGGCACTGGCCGACGGCACGCGGCGCACCATCCTCGATCAGCTCAAGGAACGGCCCCGTACTACCGGCGAATTGTGCGCGCAGTTCAGGCGCCTGGACCGCTGCACCGTGATGCAGCACCTGGGCGTCCTGGAAGGGGCGGGATTGGTGATCGTGAAGCGGGACGGCCGGCAGCGCTGGAACTACCTCAACGCCGTGCCGATCCAGCAGATCTACGACCGCTGGATCAGCCGCTATGCCGCGCCCGCGGTGGACCTGCTGGCGCGGCTCAAGCGGGACTTGGACGGGAACGAATCGGAGACGGAGCTGTCCGTTCAATCCGCCAGCGGCAGGTAGTAGGAATGGCCGGTTTCCGCCCAGGCGGCGCGGAGCGTGCGGAAGTCGGGCCCGAAGGGATCCTGGTTGCGCATCGGCATGCTGCCGCGCTTGATCGTCCAATCGTGGGGCGCCAGGTCGCTGGCCAAGCCGAAGTGCTCGTTCGCCGCCGCGAAACGGCCCTGCTCGTAGAGCCAGCGCGCGAGCCCGAACTGCGCCCGCGCCTGCTGGTGCCGGGGCGTGGGCAGCGCCAGGCGGGCCCGCACGGCCGCGGCGTCCAGGGGCTGCGTCTCGCCTCTGACCCAGGCGCGGATCGCGCCCAGGCTCTTGGCCGCGTCGAAGCCCGTGATCGCCTTGTACGTATCGGTCGCGAAGGCCACGTCGTTGGGACGGACGATCGTGCCCCCCTCGTCGATCCACACGACGGTGGGCACATTGACCATGCCGTACAGGTCCGCCAGGACGTAACGGGTATCAATCAGGCTCGGATGCCGCGGTTGCGCCTTCTCGATCCAGGTGCGGACATCCTCCGCGCGCTTGTCCAGCGCCACGGTGATCACGGTGAAGCCGAGCGGACCCAGCTCCTCGTACAGTGCCTGCCAGACCGGCAGGTCGAGGCGGCAGCCTCACCACGAGGCGTACGCCACCAGCAGCACCTTCTTGCCCCGCTGCTCGCGCAGGGTGTGCAGCTTGCCGTCCAGGTCGGGCAGGCTGAAGTCCGGCGCCACCAGGGAGCGCAGCGTCTCAGCCCGCTCCTGGGCCGCGGCGCCCAGGTAGGCCGCCCGTTCCTCCGCGTCCAGCACCAGCGGACGCCCCAGCGCATCCGCCAGCGCGGTCAGGTCCACCCGGCCCCCCTCCACCAGCCCCAGCCGCGCCGAGAGGGGAATGCATACCGCGTCCCGGCACAATCCTTCGCGCTTCAGCTCCCACCCGAAAGAGTCCCGCAGCGTGGGCGGCTCCAGCCAGACGTGCGCGCCCTCCCGCCAGGCATCCCCCGTACTGGGGCGGCCCTCGTCCAGAAACGTGAAGCGGACGGGGGGTCCGAACTCATGCTTGTGCACTGATTTGGCCATACCCTTCCCCCTGTTGACCCATCCCCTGTCGCGGGCAGCCTTGCCGCGGGCATGACTGGAACTGCCCCGCGACTGCCCTCCTTCCTGCGCCCGTTGCCCCCCTGGGCCCCGGGGTCGTGCCGGATCGCCCAGCGTCGCTGAGCCTACCCCACCCGAAGCCGGAGCGCGAACCCCGCGCAGCCTCCCAGCGGGGCCAGTCTCCCCGCGTCCCGATTTCGCTCGCGCATCGCAAGGCGGAGCGGGAGCCGGCACCTTCAATCTGAGCCACCAAATGCTGCTACGCGTTGCCTCCCGTGACGCAGGCACGGAATGCATGGGTCCAAAGCAGCGAACCCGCCCGCCATGAGTCCCGTGCCGGCTCAAAAGGTTCGAGTTAAGATGAATAATTACAATGTTTAACAGAAAAGCGAAAAACGAACCCAAGCGCGCCGCGCTCCGCTCGGGAGTGGGCCGGGCACGGTGCGGGGTCGGCGGGACGAAGGGTACCGTCAGCCGGTCTCGGCGCTAAGCACGGGGCCAAAGCGCTCCTACTTGCCTCCCGTTGAGCACAGCTGGTGCATCTGCACCACGGGGAAGCAGCCGGTGGGGCTGGTGTTGAGGCGGCTGCGAAAGCTACTCCGAAGCGCGACGGTTTGTCCCCGCGGCAAGCGCGTCATGAGACGGGAGCGCGTCGCCCAGCCTCGGCGTTGCCTCGCGTCCGGCAGCGAGCGAAGAACGGGCCGCCTCTCCCGAGGCGGCCCGTTCTGGTGCGGCCTTGCGCCGTGCTGCGCGCTAGCGGTCGGCCAGGATGTCGCCGAAGCGCACCCAGCGCTTGCCCTCGAACTTCAGCAATTGCACCTGCTCGATGGGGTAGAAATCCGTCGGGCTGGTGTTGACCTTGATGCCGGGCAGCACCAGGGACGGCTCGAAGTCCTTCAGGTTGGCGGCCTGCCGTATCACGTTCTCGCGCGTCAGGTCGTCGCCGCACTGCTTCAACACCTGGATCAACCCCTGGG
>JBGOTW010000018.1:0-29394 GCA_041476685.1 bacterium
CCCGCAGGACGAGCGGCGCTTCCGCCTCGGCGCCCGGCATGCGCATCAGTCCCTCCGCGCGGCCGAGCAGCCCCCACGGCCGCACGACCAGTACGACCGCCATTACGAGGAACACCAGCACGAGGGTGATCTCCGGGAAGAGCAGGATGCCGAAGGCGTGCAGCTCGCCGATCAGCAGCGCCGCGAGAAACGCACCCGGCAGGCTGCCCAGGCCTCCAACGACGACCACGACGAAGGCCTCGGTGATGACTTGCAGGTCCATCTGGTGGTGGATGGCTTCGCGCGGAAGCTGCACCGCCCCGCCCAGGCCCGCCAGGAAGCTGCCCACGAAGAACACACTCGTGAACAGCCATGCCTGGTTCACCCCCAGCGCGCCTACCATCTCGCGGTCGAGCGTGGCCGCCCGCACCAGCGTCCCCCAGCGCGTGCGGTAGAACAGCGCCCACAGCAGCCCCAGCACGAGCGGTCCGAGCGCGATCAGCGCCAGCTCGATCGCCGGGTACGGCCGCCCGAGGATGTCCACGGCGCCTTTCATCCCCGGCGCGCGCGGCCCGAGCAGATCCTGCGGACCGAACAGCATCAGCACGCCGTCGCCGGCGATGAGCACCAGCCCGAATGTCGCGAGCAGCTGGAACAGCTCCGGCGCGCGGTAGATGCGCCGCAGCAGCCCCAGTTCGATCAGAGCGCCCAATCCGCCCACGCCGAGCGCGGCGAGCACGATCCCGCCGTAGTAGCCGGCCGCCCCCGCGCCGAAGCGGTTCACGAGCCAGTACGCCCCGTATGCGCCCAGCATGTAGAACGAGCCGTGCGCGAAGTTCACGATGCGGGTGACGCCGAAGATGATGGAGAGTCCGACGGACACGATGAACAGGGACGAGGCCGTGGCCAGTCCGTTCAGGATCTCGATGACGAATGCGGCGAAGTCCAAGGCGGGCTCTCTCGGCGGGGCGCGACCCCGCGGCAGGCGTCCCTCGCGCACGCCGCCGGCCGCCCTGCACCCGCAGCCGAGTCCGGGCGCAGGTGCAGAGGCGGATGCGCGGCACTGCGCGGCGGCGGAGCGGCTCAGTCCTGCGGGCGCAGCTTAGCCACTTCCGCCGGACTCGGCAGGTACTTCGCCCCGTCTTCGTACTTCCAATCCACCATCACGGGCTTGCCATCCTTCACCGCGGTGCGGCCTACGAAGGCGCCCATTGTGCCCTGGTGGTCGCTGGTGCGGAACGTGACGGGTCCAATCGGCGAGTCGATGGTCAGCTCGTTCATCGCCGCGAGCAGCTTGTCGGTGTCGGTCGTGCCGGCCGTCTTCAGCGCGGCCGCGACCGTCTGGAACGTGGCGTAGCCAACGACGGAGCCCATGCGCGGATAGTCGTTGAAGCGGGCCTGATACGCCTGGACGAACTTGCGGTGAGTCGGGGTGTCGATCGCGTACCAGGGGTATCCGGTCACGATCCATCCCTGCGGCGCCTCGTCCTTCATGGGGTCAATGTACTCGGGCTCGCCGCTGAGCAGGCTCACGATCTCGCGACCCTTGAACAGCCCCCGCGTGGTGCCCTCGCGCACGAACTTGATCAGGTCGGCGCCGAAGGTCGCATTGAAGATCGCGTCGGGCCGGTAGCTCTCGAGAGCCTCCACGGTCGGTCCCGCTTCGAGCTTGCCGAGCGCGGGCAGCTGCTCGCCGACGAACACGACGTCCGGGCGTTTGGCGGACAGCAGCTTCTTGAAGTTGGCGAGCGCCGACTGACCGTACTCGTAGTTCGGCCCGACGAGGGCCCAGCGCTTCGCCGGCAGCTTCGCCGCCTCCTCCGCGAGCATGGCCGACTGCATGTACGTGCTTGGCCGCAGCCGGTAGGTGTAGCGGTTGCCTTTCGCCCAGGTCACGGCGTCCGAGAGCGGCTCGGCCGCGATGAAGAGCACTTTGTTCTGCTTCGCGAAGTCTCCGACGGCCAGGCCGATGTTCGACAGGAAAGTGCCGGCCAGCAGGACCACGCGCTCCCTCGACACCAGTTCGTTGGCGAAGGTCACGGCGTCTGCGGGCTTGCCCGCGTCATCGCGGGAGATGACCTCGAGCTTCTTGCCGAGAACTCCCCCGGCGGCATTGAGCTCGTCCACGTAGAGCTGCCAGCCGTTGCGATAGGGGAGCGTGAACGGCGGCTGCGCGGAATAGCTGTTGATCTCGCCGACCTTGATGCTCTGCGCCCCAGCCGGAGCGGCCGGCGCCAGCAGGGTTAGCAGGGCCAGCAGGGCCGCTGCCGGCAGTCCGCATCGTGTGAGCTTCATCTGCCATCTCCGACTGAGGGTGATTCCGACGAGCTTCGATCCCGGATCCTGTGCACGTCCGGCGCATCAAGCACAGGCCGCTAGCGCAGGCCATCCACGCCTTTCGCTTCCTGCTTGGTCAGGCCGCCTACGCGTGCCAGCGGCCTCCCGCTGTCCGTCACGACGACCGCCACGACGATCTCGTTCGCCCGGGGCGCGTCAGGAACACGCACTTCCATCGCGTCGAAGTGGGTGCGCACGAATGCCGCATCCTTGTATCCCAGCGGCACGTCGATCGCCGATCCCACGCCGCCCATCTTTTTCGCCGAGGGCACCAGCGCCGCGCCCTTTTCCACGGCCTTGCGCAACGGCGCGCCGAGCTTCGGATGAAGAATCGCGGCCGCGTGCTCCCACTCGCCGTTCTCGCCGACGATGGCGGCCTTGCCGTAGCTCTCGACCTTCGCCTTCGCGACGCCCAAGGTCTCGACGGCACGGTTGCCGAGCAGCTCGCCCAGCTCCTCGCCGATGTCGATTAGCGAATCCAGGTTCTGCTCGTAGCGTCCGGCAAAGGGATTCTCGATCACCGCGATGGCCGCCGCTTTGCGCGTGGGCGGCTGGATGGGCTTGCCCATTTCCGTGTGCGTCTCCTCGACCAGCGTCACGATTTTGCGTATTTTTGCTTTCATCGCGGCTCCTTCCTCCGCAGCGTGCGGGAAATCGAGCGGGCCCCCTGCGATCAGCCGGGCATTCAATCGGGCGGGTCAATCGTCGCGCCACGCGGCCCGCTCGTCATGCTCCGCTCCAGCCTACCGCGCGGCATTGGCCGCCGAGAAATAGAAGCGCCCCGCCGATCCTTCCCGCGGCCAGTTGACGCTCGGCCTCCCGTACGCCCGCGTCAAGGGCCACCGCCAGGACGCCCGGGTCCTCGATCGCCACGGCGACGGTCACGGGCAGGGCGCCGAGATCGGTGTCCGCCTGGATCGAATCGGCCGGCGCCCGGATTACGCCGGGGTGCTCGACCGTCACGGCGTTGGCCAAAATGGTCGCCGCGGCATCGGCCGCCGGCGCGTCGGGGGCGAACACCGTCACAGCGTCCGCGATACCCAGGGAAAAGCTGCGCCCGCTCCATCCGCTCGTCGCCACGCCCCGCACGGCGGATGCGGCGGACAGGCGAATGCGGCGATCCACCTGCGGCGCCACAAGGCTGGACACCACGCCCAGCGTCAGGGTCTCGCCCGCAGCGAGCCAAATTGCTATGTCGCCGCCGTTATTGACATACGCCCTGCGCAGCGTGCGGCCCGCAGTAAGACCCGCCAACACGTGCTCGGCGACCGCGCCGGCGACCGCGGCCATGGGCGTGATGAAACGGTCGCGATATGGCCAGACCGCCCGCACCATCCGGCGTGCGACCGGACCGCTCACGACCGGTATGACGCGACCTACGGGCCGCTTCAGCGCGGGCAATTCCGCCACGAGCCGGCTCAGCACAGGCGCAAAGCACCGGGCCGCTTGCCCGTATGCCTGATCGACCTCCGTCGGTGCGCCGTCGGCGGCGATGACCAGATCAATCGGACCATGCTGCAAGTGCAGCCGCCCATCGGGCAAGCGCGCCTGAATTGCGCCCGCTCCCACGTCGGCGCCTGATGCACGAGCGCCGAACGCGGGTGAACCGGCGGTCTGCGCTCGGTCAGTCCGCATCGGACCCCTTCGGCGGAGTGAGCGGCCAGGGATTGTCCTCGCGCCACGGCATCGCACGCACATGATCCCGCTGGAGCACCTGCTCCAGCGGCACAACGCTGCCCATGTGTCCACCCAGCGCGGCGTAGTCAGCCAACTTGAGCGTGAACTCGATCGGCGCCACCAGCGCGGGCGTCGGCACCGACCCGAACGCTCGGTCCGGCATGAGCATCACGTCCACCAGATACGTGATTCCGCCGCCCGGCCACACATACACCGGGGCGCCGCCGGAGGTCACCCGGGTCAGGGCATCCTTCACCGAGCGCGTCAGGCGCACTGGATTCTCCGTCACGCCCGCCCGCAGCGAACCCCCGGCGCCGGCCATGAACAGCACGCTGCACAGCGCCGGCTCGCAATTCTCCCCGATCCGCTCCACCACCTTGCGCAGGGGTTCTGGCAGCGGGGCGGGCACGGGCTTGAGCTGCTCATCCAGCACGAAGTATTCGGCATCTTCTCCGGTCGTACTGACCATCAGCAGACGCAGCCCGGGCCATGCCTTCCTGGGATCCACGCCGGCCACGATGCTGAGGGGGTCGGTGATGTCCGTGCCGCCCCAGCCCTTGCCGGGATTGGCGACCTTGAAGTAGCGTCCCGGCGTGGAGCGGCGTCCCTTCACCTTGATCCCCGCCGCGGGAATGTCGAGGTAGCGTCCTGCCCAGTGCTCGGACAGCACGCCCGTGATGTGATCGTCCACGACGATCACCTCGTCCGCGTGCCCGTGCCACTGCTTGGCAAAGATGCCGATCGTCGCCGAGCCGCAGCCGACGCGCATGCGCTGCTCCGGCTCCCCGTCCACGATGGGCGGGCGGCCCGCCTGCACGACGATTCGCGAGCCGCCGTCGACGGACAGCTCGACGGGCCGCTTGAGGCACAGGTCCAGCAGCGCCTTGCAGGTGACCCGGCCTTCCTGCTTGGAGCCGCCGGTCATGTGCCGCACGCCGCCCAGGGACAGCATCTGCGAGCCGTATTCCGCCGTCGTGACGTGACCGATGGGCTCCCCTTCGCAGCGCACTGGCGCCTGCTCCGGCCCCAGGTGCCGGTCCGTATCCACCTTCACCTTCACACCGCAATAGCTGAAGATCCCCTCGGTCACCACGGTGACCAGGTCCACGCCCTCCTGGCGGCTGGAGACGATGAACGGCGCGGGCTTGTAGTCCGGATAAGTCGTGCCCGCGCCAATTCCGGTGACGAACGTCGGCGCCTGCGGCAGCACCGCGCCGCTCCAGTCCTCCGCTCCCGCCAGGAAGGGGACGAGGGGATGGCCCTGGACCTGCGTGCGCTGCGCAACGACGAGCGGGTCCACGCGGGTGAGCTTGCCCGCCACGTTCGTGTAGCGGTCGCACGAGCCGGTCTTGCCAGGCCCGATGTTGCATAGCACCGGGCAGGCGTCGCAACGTACGGCATTCTCCGACTCCGCAGGCTTCGACCCGGAGGGCACGCTCATGGTGTTCCTCCCGCCGCCAGGATCGCCTGCCTCACGCGCGCGGGGGTCGCGGGCAGGCGGCGGATGCGCGCGCCCGTGGCGTGCCTGATCGCGCTGAGGATCGCGGGTGCCGCGGGAACGAGCGCGGGTTCGCCCACGCCCTTCGCCCCATATGCCGCCAGCGGCTCCGGGTCCTCAACCAGCACCGCATCGATGCGGGGCATGTCGCCGCAGGTGGGAATCAGGTAGTCGTGCAGGTTCTCGGTGCGGCCCGGCACATACTCTTCCATCAGCGCCATGCCCAGCCCCTGGGCGATGCCGCCGTGAATCTGGCCTTCCACCTGGGTCGGATTGATCGCGCGGCCCACGTCGTGGGCGGCCACCATGTGCAGCACCTTCGTCGTCCCCAGCTCCAGGTCCACCTCGACCTGTGCAATCTGGGCGGCGAAGGCATAAGTGGCGTATGGGATGCCCTGCCCGTTCTTGTCCTGGGGCGTGGTGGGCGGATCGAAGGTGCCGCTCCCGATCAGCACGATGTCCCGCAGCGGGGCGCCGGTCGGGCTCAATGCGTCCGGCGCAGCAGGTAGCCGGTCAAGGTCGATCGTGCGGACCTGCCCGTTCCACGAGACACGCATCGTGGCACCGTCCAGGTCAAGGCGTGCATGTGCCGGAGCTCCCGCCAGCCCGAGCAGCTTGGCCCTGAGGTCCCGGCCCGCCAGCTCAGCAGCTTTCCCAGACACGAAGGTCTGGCGCGAGGCGGAGGTCTTGCCCGCATCGGCGGTCAGGTCCGTATCCCCCACGACCAGCCCGAGGCGGTCCACCGGAATTCCGAGCGCATCGGCGCACATCTGCAGCAGGATCGTGCTGGAGCCCTGCCCGATATCCACCGCGCCGTTGAACAGCGTCACGGCGCCGTCCCGCGCGATGCCCACGCGAAGCGTAGCGGGATTGGACATGGACGTGTTGCCGATCCCATACCACATGCAGCCGATGCCCATCCCCCGGCGCCGCGGCTCATTCCTCTTGTTGAACGCGCCGACTTCCTCCAGGCCCGCTTGCCAGTGAGGCTGGAGCCGTTGCAGGCACTCGACCATGCCCACGCTCGCTTGCAGCACCTGACCGGTATTGGTGGGCTGACCGACGCGGATCGCATTGACGAGGCGAAACTCGAGCCGGTCCTGGCCCAACCGCTCGGCCAATTCGTCCATCAAGCCCTCGTGGGCGAGGGCCGCCTGAGGCGTGCCGAAACCGCGGAATGCGCCGGCGGGAGGGTCGTTGGTGTAGATGGCCCGCGTGTGGGCCCGCATGGCCGGGACATGGTACGGCCCGGTCGCATGCACCGGTACCCGCGATGCGACGGTCGGTCCCCACGAGGCGTAGGCACCGGTGTTGAAGTCCGCCTCGAAGTCCACGGCGCGCAGGAGGCCGTCCCGCCCGGCGGCGAAGCGCGCCCGGACGCGTACAGGGTGACGCTTGGTCGTCGCGGCCATGGACTCCGGCCGGGAGTAGATGCAACGCACCGGTCGTTTGAGCAGCCAGGCGGCCGTGGCAATGAGAGGCTGGAGCGAGAGGTCGAGCTTTCCGCCGAAGCCGCCTCCGATGCCCGTCGGAATGATGTGCACCTGCTCCGGCTTCAGGCCCAGCACGAGCGCCAGCTCGTCCCGGTCCATGTAGGGCGTCTGCGTACAGGCGGCGATCTCGATCCGCTCGCCGACCCGCCGTGCATAGCCCGCTTCCGGCTCGATGTAGGCGTGCTCCACGAAACTCGTCTCCCACTCGCCTGAGACGACCACCTCGGCCGCCCGGAAGGCTGCGTCCAGGTCGCCCTTCTCGACATGCCCTTCGCACAGCACATTTCCCGGCGCTGCGTCGTGAATGGAGGGAGCTCCAGGCGCGAGGGCCGCGTCCAGCCCCGACAGCGGCCGCTCGGGACTCCAGGCGATGGGTATTTCGCTGTCGGCGATGCTGTAGACCGACTCCTTGTCGCCCACGAGTGCCAGCACGGCCTCGCCCCGGAAGCGCACGCGACCTTCGGCCAGCGCGGGCTGGTCCTTGAGATGGGGATAAATCCCGAAGCGGTTGCGGCCCGGAACGTCTCTCCAGGACAGCACCCGCACCAGGCCGGGATATCGGGCGTGTAGCGGCTTCAGTTCCGCAACGGTGAAGCCGGCTCGGGCATGGGGCGAACGCACAGCCCGCAGCCACAAGGCGTCCTCCGGCGCGCCGTCCGCCCCGAAGCGCTCGGCACCGGTAACCTTGCCCACGCCGTCGGTGCGCGGCAGTCGCGCTCCGACTGCCGCGCCCGCCGGCGGAGCGGGCAGGGGCGCACCCTCCGCTCCGGGCAGTGGCGCGCTCCCCGCCGCCGCAAGCACCGCGTCCACGATCTTGAGATATCCGGTGCAGCGGCACAGCACGCCGCCGAGCGCATCGAGCGCCTGCTCACGCGTTGGGCGAGGCTCGCGCCGCAACAGATCGACTGCGGCCATCAGCATGCCGGGCGTGCAGATTCCGCACTGGGCGGCGCCGTAGACGTGGAAGGCGGCCTGCAACCGGCTCAGGCGGCCCTCCTCGGCCAAGCCTTCCACCGTTACAATGTCTGCACCCTCGAGCCGTCCGGCCGGGACCATGCACGCGCAAATCTGCTCTCCGTTCAACAAGACGGTGCAGGCGCCGCAATCGCCCGCCTCGCATCCGACTTTCGTGCCGGTCAGCCCGAGCTGCTCACGCAGCACGTCCGTGAGGCGGTGCCGCGGGTCCACCTGAACGCGCCGCCGCTTGCCGTTGACCGTCAGCGCGAGGGTCACTTGGCAGGTCGAGGCCGCGCTCATGACGGAACCCCCAGCGCGGCTCCCAACTCGCCGAGCAGGCGCCGCAGGATAGTCAGCGCCGCGTCCATCCGGTAGGCAGCGCTCCCGCGCACGTCGTCAATCGCGCTGAGCGGCTTGAGGTGCTCAGGTTGCGCCACTTCCCCCAGCGCGCGGGCCGCCGGCCGCCCTGCCAGCGCCGCCTCCAGCTCGGGCAGCCTTTGCGCCACCGGGGAGCATGCCCCGATGGCAATGCGTGCCCGCGCCACACCCCCCGCCCCGTCGCTTTCGAACACGGCCGCCGCCATCACGATGGAGATGACCAGGTACTTGCGCGAACCCAGTTTCAAGAATCCGGAGCGAGCAGGCCCGCCGGGCTTGGGAAGGCGTACGGCCGTCAGAAGCTCGTCGGGCGCCAAGGCCGTCTTGCGATTGCCGAGCAGGAAGCGCTGCAGGGGCAGCTCGCGCTTGCCACGCGCCGAGGCCAGCTCCACTGCCGCGTCCAACGACAGCAAGGGCGGCACGCCGTCCGCGGCGGGCGAGGCATTGCACAGGTTGCCTCCCACCGTGCCCGCGTTCTGGATCTGCACGCCGCCCACCTCCCGCGCCGCCCGTTTCAACCCGTCGAACAGCGGGGGCAGATCAGCCCGTAGAATATCGCTCCAGGTCGTACGGGCGCCGATCTCGTAGCGGTCAGGCAACTCGCGAATCCCCCTCAGTTCGTCCAGCGCCGACAGGTCCAGCACGGGCTCGGTTATGGCGCGGCCCACATGCGCGGGATAGAAGTCCGTCCCACCTGATAGGATGGCCCAGGGCCGGCCCGCCTGGGCCTCGGCCGCCAGGGCCTGCAGGGCTTCACTGACGCTGAGCGGACGATGGTAGTGCGCCATGGGACCCGACGCATCGAGGAGGGGATGATGGCCGGCGGAACGCCAAGTGTCCGAGCGCTTCCATCCGCACGCCAGCGCTCACGCGTCGGGGCGTCGCGCGCCGCTTCACCGGACCACCCTTACTGACGGCTCCCGCCGCGGCTATCGGCCCTGGTTGGAGAGCGCTGGCGTGTTCCGGGCTGTGCCCTCGCAAGCGGAGACACTATGAGAAGCAGGTGGACCATGTCTGATTCCAAACCACAACCCCCGTCACGATACCAAGACCCAGCCCGACGCGGGAGCTTCTCGGCACAATCGAGCAACAAGCCCGCCCATCGCGAAGTGCTGGTCCTTCAGCGACGGGGCGGCACGGACCTCCGAAACTCATCCCTGGCCACCTCCATTCAGCTTTCCATCCAGCGGTCGGGCCCGCTTGCCACTCTAGCCGTGGTTGGATGGATCAACCCCTACGCTCGCCAATATTCCGTGGTAGTTTGAGCCGCCTAGCCGCATTCGCTACCAGCGATTCGCCAGCAGCGAACGGAATCCTTGCCCGGGAACGAAGGCACTGATAAACTGCAAGGCTGCTGTCCCACAATATGCACGGAAGACACTGATTGCGTTGGGGGAAACAGGATATGCAGAGGACTAGCGGCCCGGGAAAGAGGAGGGACCTCCCTATGCCCACGCTGGGCGTGAAATCTCCCCAAACGCCCGCCGGAGCGACGGGCAGAGTCACCTCGACGATCTCGGCCTTGACTCCGCGCCAACGCAACGCGTTGGATCACTTAGGAAAAGACAAGCTGGTCGGGATGTACCGAACGATGTTCCTGATCCGCTCGTTTGAGCAACGCTGCGAGCAGATGTATCAGCAGCGCAAGATCGGCGGATTCCTGCACTTGTACATGGGCCAGGAGGCGCTCGGGGTGGGATTTCTCGCAGCGATCCGGCCTGACGACTACGTCATTACCTCCTACCGCGATCACGGCTTGGCCCTGGCGCGGGGCATCCCGGCGCAGACGTGCATGGCTGAGCTGTTCGGCAAGGTCACCGGCGTCTCCCGGGGCAAGGGCGGCTCGATGCATTTCTTCTCCAAGGAGAAGAACCTGCTCGGCGGGCACGGCATCGTCGGCGGGCAGATTCCGGTAGGGACCGGCGCCGCCTTCACGGCGAAGTACAAGGGCACCGACCAGGTCAGCCTGGTTTTCCTGGGCGATGGCGCCGTAGCCCAGGGGACCTTTCACGAGTCCCTCAACATCGCCTCGCTGTGGCACCTGCCCGCGATCTACATCATCGAGAATAATCAGTACGGCATGGGTACGGCGGTCAGCCGCGCGGTTGCCGTCCACGACATGACGCTGAAGGCCCCCGGCTACGCCATGGAGGGCATCACGGCGGACGGCATGAACATCCTCGACTGCTATGCGGTGATGGAGGATGCGCTCGCCCAGCGCCGCAAGGCGCCCTCGCCCCTGCTGATCGAGGCCAAGACCTACCGCTATCGCGGCCATTCCATCTCCGACCCGGCCACGTACCGCAAGAAGGAGGAGGTGGAGCACTACCGCGACGTGGACCCGATCGGTCATCTCAAGCGCCTGCTGGAGGAAACCGGCTGGCTTGACGAGGCCGGCGCAAAGGAGATCGAGACGGCCGTGCGCCAGGAAGTGCTCGACGCCGTCACGTTCGCCGAGCAGAGCCCCGAGCCCGATCTGAGCGAGCGCGACCTGCACGTGCTGCCGTAAACATCACCGTCCCCAATCCCGCACAGGGATTCCTTCCCTCCACGAGATGGAGCGGGCGCCGGGAGGATGAAGACAGTCGAACCGGATCCGCCATGGACCTGCAGACGATCACGATGCGCGAGGCCCTCAACCAGGCCATGGTCGAGGAAATGGAGCGCGACCCGAACGTGTTCCTCATCGGCGAGGAGGTCGGCGCCTACAACGGCGCCTACAAGGTGAGCCAGGGCATGCTGGACCGCTTCGGCCCGCTGCGCGTGGTGGATACTCCCATCTCGGAAAACGGATTCACCGGACTGGCGGTCGGCGCGGCGATGACGGGCCTGCGCCCGATCGTCGAATTCATGAGCTTGAACTTCTCCCTGGTGGCCATGGACCAGGTGGTGTCCAACGCGGCCAAGACCTATTACATGTCCGGCGGCCAGTTCCCCATTCCGCTCGTCATGCGCGGGCCGGGCGGCCCGGCGGCGCGCGTGGCGGCCCAGCACTCCAATTCCCTGGAGAGCCTCTACGCCTACTTTCCCGGCCTGAAGGTCGTCATGCCCTCGACGCCTGCCGACGCCAAGGGCCTGCTCAAGAGTTCCATCCGCGACGACGCGCCGGTGATATTCATCGAGAACGAGATGCTGTACGGGGTGAGCGGTCCGGTGCCGAAGGGCGATTTCACCTTGCCGCTGGGCGTCGCGGAAGTGAAGCGGCCCGGCAGCGACGTCACCATCGTCGCCCACAGCCGCATGAACCCGATGGTGCTGGGCGCCCTGGCCGAATTCGCCAAGGAGGGCATTGACCCAGAGGTCGTGGATCCGCGCACGATCAAGCCGCTCGACATCGAGACCCTGGCGGCTTCGGTGCGCAAGACCCACCGCGTCGTGATCGTGGAGGAGGGTCATCGCTTCGCCGGGGTAGGCGCCGAGATCGCCGACCGGATCTATACGGCCTGCTTCGACGATCTCGACGCGCCCATCGTGCGCGTCACGCACTCGGAGAATCCGCTGCCCTACGCGCGCAATCTCGAGGCGGCGAGCCTGCCGAGCGTGGAGCAGGTGATTCGCGCTTGCAAGGCCGTGCTGTACCGGGTCTGAAGTTCGCTGCCCTTCCGGTCTCCCGCCCTTGCTTCACCGGTGAAGCAGGGGAAATGGCAATGCCGCACAGTCGTCTTGCTTCCCCTGGAGTCCTGCCCATGGCGAACGTGCTGCTGATGCCGAGCCTGAGCCCCACGATGGAGACCGGCGTGATCAGCGCCTGGCGCAAGAAGGCCGGGGACAAGGTCGCGGTCGGCGACGTGCTGGCCGAGATCGAGACCGACAAGGCCGCGATGGAATGGGAGCTGGCCGACGCGGGCTACGTGCGCGAGCTGCTCGTGCCGACCGGGCAGGAGCTCAAGGTGGGCACCCCCATCGCCGTGCTGACGGCCACGCCCAACGAGGACTATGCGGCCGCGCTGGCCGAGGCGAAGAGCGCGGCGGCGGCTCAGCCCGCCGCGCCTGCCGCGCCCAAGGCCGCAGCGCCACCCCAAGCCACAGCCACCGCGGCGCCGCCGCAGAGGGCCCCGGCCATCCCCGCTCCACCCGCGCCCCAGCCCTCCGCAGCGGTTCCTGCCGTCCCCGCTCCGGCAAAGTCGGCGCGCGGCGCGGATGAGCGAGTCAAGATTTCACCCTACGGGAAGAAGCTCGCCGAGCAGCACGAGCTCGATTGGCAGGCCCTCGTGGGCAGCGGGCCAGGCGGACGCATCGTCGCCCAGGATGTGCAGGCCGCCCTTGCCAGCGCCCGTCCCGCGTCGGCTCGGGCGACCCAGGCGGCGGCGCAGCTGGCGGCGGTGCCCGCCGGCGCGTTCGAGGACCGGCCGCTCAGCATGATGCGCAAGGCCATCGCCAAGAAGATGGCGGAGAGCAAGCAGACCGTCCCCCACTTCCAGGCCCGGCGCAAGGTGCGCATGGAGCGCATGCTCGACGCCCGCGCAGGGCTCAAGCGCGACTTCCCGGACCTCAAGATCACGGTCAACGACCTGCTCATCAAGGCCTGCGCCGTGGCCCTCGCCCAGCATCCCGCCGTCAACAGCCAGTTTCTCGGCGACCGCATCCGCCGCTTCCACAGCGTGGACATCGCCGTCGCCGTCGGCACCGAGGAGGGCCTGATCACGCCCGTGATCCGCGCCGCCCACGCCAAGGGCCTGCGCGAGATCTCGGCGGAGATGAAGGCGCTGGGCGAAAAGGCGCGCGAGAAGAAGCTCAAGCCCGATGAGTATCAGGGTGGGACATTCACCATCTCGAACCTGGGCATGTTCGGCGTGACCGAGTTCAACGCCATCATCAATGCACCCCAGGCCTGCATCCTCGCCGTCTCCGCCACGGTGAGCGAACCCGTGGTCGAGGGGGACCGGCTCATCATCGGACAGACGATGAACCTGACGCTTTCCTCGGATCATCGCGTCGTGGACGGAGTGACGGCGGCGCAGTTCCTCGCGACACTCGTCAAGCTGATCGAAAATCCGGTCGCGCTCCTGCTCTAAGGGGGTGCCGGAAGGTTCCCCTCCACCCCATTCCGGGGCTCGCTTAGGTAGCGCTCAGTATCAGATGCGACCGCTTCGGCGTCGCCTGGGAGCCCTGTCCCTGTACAGTCCGCCTGACGCTCGGTCGCACTGCCTCCGAAAAGCGGGCCAGCGCCGGCTTCAATGTCGCAATATGCCTGCGAGTGTCGTCATGCTCGCCCGATACCGACGCGCTGCGGCAAGCGTGGAACGCGGGGCGAGTGTGTGCAGAGCGCGCTGACGGTCCGACGATCGGGGTAGAATTTCTTGCCGGGTACAGGGTGGATTCCGGCTGGAGAATCGTGGCACGAATGTCCGGTCGGACGAAGCCGCGCTCCATTTTCTCCCACCCCCATCCGGCCCTCTCTCATGACAAATTCCGATCCCGCCGCGGCTACCCTGCGCCTGCTGGAGGTGATGGCGCGCCTGCTCGCGCCGGAAGGCTGCCCGTGGGACCGGGCGCAGACGCACCGCTCCCTCGTCCCCTTCCTGCTGGAGGAAGCCTACGAGCTGGCCGAGGCGATCGAGACCGGGGACGATGCGGCGCTGCGGGAGGAGCTGGGCGACGTGCTGTTGCAGGTCGTGTTCCATGCGCGGCTGTCCGAGCGGGAGGGCGGATTCGCGTTTGCGGACGTGGCGGGCGGCTTGGCGGACAAGCTCGTCGCGCGCCATCCCCACGTCTTCGCGCGCGAGAAGCTGGCGACGGCGGAACAGGTGTCCGACGCCTGGGAGCGGCGCAAGCTGGCCGGGCGCGCCTCGCGCCTGGACGGGATTCCCGCGGTCTTGCCGGCCCTGATGCGCGCGCAGAAGCTCGGCGCGCGCGCCGCAAGCGCCGGCTTCGAGTGGGGCAGCACGGAGGAGATTCACGCCAAGGTGCGCGAGGAGCTCGAGGAGTTCAAGCTCGCGCTGAGCGCCGCCCGCGCGCAGGGGGACGGCGTCCAAGGCGGAGGCGCGGCGGACGGAGTCGCGCCGGACGGCGTAGGGCACGGTGCTGGGCAAGTCGGTGCCGGGCAGGAAGCTGCCGGACGCTCCCGGGTTGCGCCTCCGGACGCCGGGCAGGATGGGACGCGGCGGGGGATGGCCGACGCCGAGCTGGAGTTCGGCGACCTGCTCTTCGCGCTGGTGCAGCTTGCCCGCTGGAGCGGGGTGGACGCGGAGACGGCCCTGCGCCGCGCGTCCCGCAAGTTTGCCGGCCGCTTCCGGCATATGGAGCAGGCGCTCAAGGCCGCGGGCCGCGATTCCCACGCCCTCGACGCGGCGGCGTGGTGGGATCTGTGGGAGCGGGCCAAGCAGGAGGAGGGCGGACTCGACTCCGACCTGGCGCACGTCGCTAAGGCGGGACAGGCTCCGGCAGGATGGGCAACGACGGCAGAGGAAAAGAAGATTCCGTCACGCCCTGACGCCGCGCCGCGCAAGCGCCCGTCCCGCTGACTCCGCAAGCGGCCGACTGCGCACTTTCCCCCGACTGCGAACTCTCCCCCGACCGCGAACTTCGCCCCGACTGCCCCAGCCTTCCCCCTGAGCGGCACCCCGCAAACACAGCCTGGCGAAACCTCGGATGGCGCATGCCATCCAGTGGCCCCGGCACCGGCTCCGCGTGCGGGTCAATGTGCGGATCCCGTGGATGCGCGATGAAGCATTCTCCACACCAGCCCTACAATTCCTGGCCGCGCCGCGAGTACAACGGATGTCGAGGGCGGCGGAATGCCGGGCGGCGGCCGGAGACTCCGCGGGTTTGCGCCGCCGCAGGCCGCGACCCGGGACGCAAGACCGCGCCCGGAACCGCGGCCCGTGCGGCGGACGCGGGAGGTCACCGCAGCCGCGCCGAACTCCACGGGGGATGAACCCGAAGGCAATGTCGAGGTGAGACACGCGATGAGCAGCCCATACTCGCTGGAAGACGTGATGGAGTGGTTGGACCATTCCCAGTCCCTGCTGTCCACCGTTCTGTCGTTCGTGGGGGAAGCGCGCGAACCCCTCACGCCTGTCGAGGTTGAGCGGCTCCGCGAGACATTGATCCTGGCGATGGACGTGGTGATCCACATCGTTCGGAATGCGGCAAGCATCGAAGGGGAGGGGCCTGCGCGCGAGATTGATCCGGACGCAGCCCCCGCGCTTCCGGAGAAGGTGCTCGTCCGGTTCACGGACATCTCGCAGACGCTCGTCCGGATCAACAGCAGCCTGGAGAGCCGGTACGTGCGGCTCAATTGACGGGGCAACCGCAGAGTCATCGGTCGTGTCGATTCGGCCGTACGCTCCCGCCTGCGGCGGGCCTCATCCCCGCCATCCGCTTCTCCGCTTCCACCTGCGCAGCCTGCGCCAGACATGCCGACCGGCAGGGAAGCGCTGAGTTGCCGAAGCCGCGCCGGCTAGAATCCGCTTGCCTCTCCGCATGCAATGGGTATCGTGGGCATCGGTTTCGCGCCGGATGGGACACCAGGAGCACGCATCGTGATCGGATCAACCTCCACCCTGCCCGGCAAGCTGCGCTTCATGGCGCAGCGCGTCTGGAAGCGCATCAACTCGCCGGCACGCCTGCTGGCGGCCAGCGGGAAGGCCCTGCGGCTGGTGCGGAGCGAGGGGCTGGGCGGGCTGTGGCGGCGCGTCTCGTTCCTGGACGCGGCGGAGCGCGACTACCGGAATTGGATCGCGGCCTACGATACGCTGGCGGAAGCCGACCGGGAGGCGATCCGCGCGCACATCCGCCGCCTGGCCGACCCGCCGCTGCTGTCCATCGTGATGCCCGTGTACAACACGCACGAGCGCTGGCTGCGGCTGGCGATCGCCTCCGTGCGGGCCCAGCTCTACGAGCGCTGGGAACTGTGCATCGCGGACGACGCCTCCACCGCGCCCCACGTGCGCTCCATCCTGGCCGAGGCCGCGGCCGCCGACCCCCGCATCCGCGTGGTCTACCGGGAGGTAAACGGCGGGATCGCCAGCGCGTCCAACTCCGCCCTGGGACTCGCCACCGGCGGCTTCGTGGGCCTGCTCGATCATGACGACGAGCTGTCCGAACATGCGCTCTACCACATCGCCGCCGCGCTGGGGCAGGAGCCGTCCCTGGATTTCCTCTACAGCGACGAGGACAAGCTAGACGAGCGCGGACGGCGCTGCCTGCCGTACTTCAAGCCCGACTGGAATCCCGACCTGCTGCTGGAACAGAACTACATCACCCACTTCGCCGTGTACCGCCGGACGCTGCTGACGCGCAGCGGCGGCTTTCGGACGGGGTTCGAGGGCAGCCAGGACTTCGACCTGATCCTGCGGGCGGCCGAGCTCACGAGTCCGGAGCGCATTCGCCATTTGCCCTTCGTGCTGTACCACTGGCGAATGGCGGCCGGCTCGACCGCCCGGGTTTCGGCCAACAAGGGCTTCGCCCAGGATTCCGCGCGCCGCGCCGTGGAAGAGGCCTTGCGGCGGCGCGGCGTCAACGCCAAGATCGAGCTCGGCCTGCTGCCCGACTTCGGCCATGTGGCCTACTCCGTGCCGGAGCCCGAGCCGCTGGTGAGCCTGATCGTGCCTACCCGGGACGGCTACCGGCTCCTGAAGGGCTGCCTGGAGGGCATCTTCGGCAGGACGACGTACCGGAACTACGAGGTGATCGTGCTCGACAACGAAAGCACAAAGCCGGAGATGCTCGCCTACTTCGACGTCCTGCGCGCAAACCCGCGCGTGCGCGTCATACCGTATCCGCACCCCTTCAATCACTCGAAGCTGAACAATTTCGGGGCGGCCCAGGCGCGCGGGGAAATGCTGTGCCTGCTGAACGACGATGTGGACGTGATCTCGCCCGGCTGGCTGACCGAGATGGTGGGACAAGCCCTGCGCCCCGAGATCGGCGCGGTGGGCGCCCGGCTCCTGTATCCGGACGGCACGCTGCAGCACGCCGGCATCGTCATGGGTATCGGGGGCTCCGCCGGCCATTTCTGCAAGCATCTGCCCGCGCAGCATTCCACCATGGGCCTGCGCACGTTCGTGGCGCAGAGCTTCTCGGGGGTGACGGCCGCATGCCTGGTGCTGCGCAGGCAAGTCTTCCTGGAGGTGGGGGGATTCGACGAGGAGCTGGGCCTCGTGTTCAACGACGTGGACTTGTGCCTGCGGCTGCGGGAACGGGGGTATCGTAACCTGTGGACGCCCTTCGCCACCCTGTACCACTACGAGAGCGTCACGCGCGGGCGGGACGATCGGCCGGACAATGCGGGACCGTTTCGCCGGAACCTGGCCCGCTTGCGGAGCCGCTGGGGCGAGAGCCTGCTGACGGACCCCGCCTACAATCCGAACCTGACACTGGAACGGGAGGATTGCGGACTGGCATTTCCGCCGCGCGTGTCTCCACCGTGGCGGGCCCGGGCGGACCTAACCGCAAGCGCGAGAGGGGCTGAACCGGGAACGGCGGATACCTAGCGACGGGCGGGCGCGGATCAAAGTACCGGCCGAACGGCATGCCGTGGGCCTGCTGCATGCCGCGAGCCTGTCCCCTTGAACATGCCCAGCGCGTTCCCGCCTAGGGCGCCGACGCCAGTTCATCCTCCTCGCGCTCCTCGAACCAGGCCGCCTGGATCGCCGCAACGATGTCCGCCTCGAGACGCGTGGCGTCGCCGGCCATGCCGGGCAAGGCCAGGATCATCTCGCTGAGGTCCTTGAACTGCAGCGAACTGGGGTCCACATCCGGATAGCTTTCCCTGAGGAGGAGCGCGATCGCCTCAACGTCATTCCAATCCACTGCCATGTGGCTTCTCCTGGCGACGAGCGCCGGACAAGCATGGCGCACTCGCCGCTCCGCGGGGCGCTAGCCCTGCAACAGCTTGAAGGCGTGCTTCCATGAGCGCGTGCGGATGCCGTGGTAGATCCACACCAAGGCCATCGGCTCCAGCAGGCGCGAGCATTCGATCCCGCCCAGATCCACGACCCCCCAGCCCAGGCTGTCGCACACCTGCGCGACGCTCCGCTTGGCGTCCTCGTCGTTTCCGCAGATGAACATGTCGGGCTTGCCGGCGGCGTATTTCGGCTGCGCCATCCGCGCGTTTCCCACGGTGTTGAAGCATTTTACCACGCTGGCCTGCGGGGCCAGACGCTGGACGCGCTCGCCGAGGGAGTCGTCGAATCCGAACGCAAGCTTGGGCAAGCCGTGCTCCGGGTAAAGGAGCGGGTTCGTGGCGTCCAGCACCGCCTTGCCGGCCAGGTTTTCCGCGCCAGCGAGCTTCACGGCGTTCTCGGTGGCGGTTCCCAGCGTGGCGAGTACGATCAGCTTGCCGAACCGTGCCGCCTCCGCGAAGGTCCCGGTCTTGCTCCCTTTTCCCGTTTTCTCCGCCCACTCCAGTGCCTTGGGATTTTTTCCGTCCCGCGCACCCATCATCACCTCATGGCCCAGCTGTGCGAGCGCCGAGCCAAGCACCTGCCCCACCGTACCGGTGCCCATGACACCGATCCTCATGCCGCCCATGATGCCTCCCGCCCGAATCCTTCCCGCACCGGTGACCGATGGCGGGGGTCGGGTGCACGCTTCGCGCCCCGCTCCTCATCCTTGGCCGCGGAGAAGAGGAAGGCAATTGATCCACGTCAGAAGGACCTCGACGGGTAAGCCGGCATGCGTGCCAATACGGATCTTGCGCCCGGATTCGAACATGAGGGGCTGCCTGTCCGACGGGTCGCGGTCGCCGCCGACAGAGCCGGGCCCCGTCATTGCGCCGTCTCTGAAGGAGAAGCTTTCGCCGGAGAATTCTGGCTCCGCGAAGGTCTCGTTTTGACATACCTCAAAATGCCTGCCGGACGGTTGCAGTATGCTGGTGGTGCTCCGAATCTCGTTACCCGCCGCTGCCACGAGCGGAGAGCGTCCCGAACGCTCACCTTCGCCTTGGACAACTGGAAGCGAGGAGCGAAAGTCCTCTCGACTCCCCCGTATCGGTGCCTGTCTCGACAGGAGGAAGCATGAACACCGATTCCATCGTCTTTCCTCGCCGCTGCGAACGCCGTGTCGGCCCACTGACGTTGCGGCGCGTATCCTTTTTCACCGACAAGACGATTTGTGGAGTGTGCCACGCCAAGGAAACGGCCACGGTGGCGGAGTTGCGCCTGACCGGTCAGCCTTGGAGTTGCACACCGAAAAAGCACCGCCACGAGGCGGCACACTGAGCAGGTCGCGCGAAGCCCGCCCGCCTCGAAGATCAGACCGTGCGGCCGCGCGATGGACGGAAAGACTCGTTTGCCAGCATTGGGAGAATTGTATGTCGAAACACATCGAGATCACCCATGCGGATGTCCAGCGCGCGCTTTCGAAGTTCATGGACGAGGGAGGCCTCATTCGCAAGCTCCCGAATACGCCGGATGTGCGCAGTTCGCGCGTGAACGAGACGCAAGGTTCCTCGAAAGAGCTGATCGAGCGCATTCGTACGCTGGGGTTCGTGGGACGCGCCGACTAGCGTTGGCGAAAAACGGCGGAAGACCGGTGGCGGACCGCTCCCCGGATCGCGCGCAATCCTCCTCGCCGCCGGCGGAGCAGGTCCGTTGGAGAGCGGCGGTTTTCCCGCCAGAACGAGAGCGCTTGAATTCGACCGGGCACGGATGGCCAGTGCTGGGAACGTTTGCAGCGCAGCGCGGCCGGGTCCCGATCCGGGCGGCCCTCTGGCGATTCAGTCCGGCGAGGACGCGGCGCTAGAAGGCCTTTCACGGACGCCGCAGCCGCCCTCGCGGCGAAATGCCCTCCTGCAGGGAGAACGTCATGGCCCACAAACGGGTACTGTTTCGAGCCGCAGCGCGGGAAAAGATCCTCAAGGGGGCGACGGAACTCGCTGACGCCGTGCGTGTGACGCTTGGACCGAAGTCCAAGTCCGTGCTGATCCAGAAGAGTTGGGGTGCGCCGATCGTCTGCAACGACGGCGTGACCATCGCCAAGGAAATGGATCTCAAGGACCCGGAAGAGAACCTCGGCGTCAACATGCTCCGCCAAGCCGCCGAGAAGACCGGGGACGCTGTCGGCGACGGCACCAGCACGGCGACGATCCTGGCCCACGCGATCTATGCGGAAGGACTCCGCAACGTAGCGGCCGGGGCGAGCGGCATCGATCTCAAGCGCGGGCTCGACCGCGGGCTGAAGGTCGCGATCGAATCGCTGCGCACGCAGTCGCGCCCCGTCAAGACCCGCAAGGAAAAGGCCCAGGTGGCAACGATCTCGGCGCACAACGAGTCTTCGATCGGCGAGCTCGTGGCCGACGCCATGGAAAAGGTCGGTGCCGACGGCGTCATCACGGTCGAGGAGTCCAAGACGACCGAGACGGTGCTTGAGGTCGTCGAGGGGATGCAATTCGACCGCGGCTACGTGTCGCCGTACTTCGTCACCGACCCGGCCAAGATGGAGGCGGTGCTCGAGGATGCCTATGTCCTGATCGCGGACAAGAAGATCGGCCTGATGAAGGACCTGGTGCCGCTGCTGGATCAGGTGGCCCAGTCGGGCCGGCCGATCCTGTTCATCGCCGAGGACATCGAGGGCGAGGCGCTCGCCACGCTGATCGTGAACCAGATCCGGGCCGTCCTGCACAGCGGGGCCGTCAAGGCACCCGGGTTCGGCGACCGGCGCAAGGAGATTTTGCAGGATATCGCCATCCTCACCGGCGGCCAAGTCATCTCCGAGGAACTGGGCATCCGGCTGGAAGACGTCCATCTGCCGCAGCTCGGGCGGGCCAAGCGCGTGGTGATGGACAAGGACAAGACCACCATTGTCGGGGGCGCCGGCGACCGCAAGGCCATTGACAGCCGCACGCAGCAGATCCGCAAGCAGATCGAAGACACCACCAGCGACTATGACCGGGAGAAATTGCAGGAACGCCTGGCCAAGCTGGCGGGAGGCGTGGCGGTGATTCGCGTGGGCGCGCCGTCCGAACCGGAGATGAAGAACAGGAAGGAAGCTCTCGACGACGCGATCAGCGCGACCAAGGCCGCCGTCGCGGAAGGGATCGTGCCGGGCGGCGGGCTGGCGCTCTTGCGCGTCGGGAAAGCGCTGTTGCTGGAGGAGGACAAGGCCTCCGGCGACGAGCGGACGGGAATGCAGATCCTGCGGCGCGCCGTCGAGTCGCCCGCGCGCCAGATCGCCGAGAACTCGGCAGTGGATGCGGGAGTGGTCGTCGACCGCATGCTGAGCGGAGAGGGAAATTTCGGCTTCGACGCTGCGCGCAAGGAGTATGTGGACCTGGTCGAAGCCGGGATCGTGGATCCGACGAAGGTGGTGCGCATCGCCCTGGAGAACGCGGTTTCCATCGCCGGGGTGCTGCTGCTGACCGAGGCGACCATGACCGAGATTCCCGAGACATCCAAGAAGGAAGCGATGGCCGAATCGCCGATGTAGACCGCGGGGCGCCCGATTTCGGCTTCAGGGGATGCCGGGCGATCCGGCGCGGCGCCGCTGTCCACCTCGCGGGGGCGGATTCCCCGGCGACGGGGGCGTCCGCGAGGGATGCACCTCCGGCCATTTCGGAAAGACGCTTGGATTTTCCCTCGCTCCGCCTCTACGATGGCGTGTCACGCCGGCGGGGCGTTTTTCCGCCCGGGCCTTCGGGGCATTCGCCGGTGGGCAGCGGACCTGGATCGAAAGCGGGAGAAACCCTGCATGAAACACGCGCTGGCGCTCAGCCCCGAGACGCTCTACCACCGTCTCGATGCGGATCTATGGACATTCCGCACCACCGAGGAGCTGCAGGACCTGACGGACGTCATCGGCCAGGCCCGCGCCACCGAAGCGATCCGTTTCGGGATCAATATCCGGCGCGACGGCTATAACCTGTTTGTGCTCGAGTCGTCCGGCACGGGCGGACACATCGTCGTGCAGGGCATTCTCGGGGAGCAGGCCGCGCGCGAGCCGATCCCCAGCGACTGGTGCTACGTCAACAATTTCGAGCATCCCCACCAGCCGCGCGCGCTCCGCCTGCCGGCGGGGTTGGGCGCGAAGCTGCGTGGCGACATGGAGGATCTCGTCGAGGAGCTCGAAGCCGCGATTCCCGGCGCCTTCGAGAGCGAGGAATACCGCGGCAGGCGTCACGAGATCGAGCAGGCCGACAAGGAACACCACGAGAAGGTGTTCGGGGAGCTGGGCAAGGACGCGGCGGAGCAGGGAATCGCGTTTCTCCAGACGCCCACCGGAATGGCCTTCGCGCCCATGCGCGAGAAGCAGATCCTCAGTCCGGAGGATTTCTCCAAGCTTCCGGAGGAGGAACAGAAGCGCATCGAGGGCCTCGTCCAGAAATACCGCGAGCGGCTCGAGCGCATCGTCGAGCAGATCCCCCAGTGGCGCCGCGAGAACCAGGCGCACATCCGCGAATTGGACCGCGACGTGGTGATGGCCGCCGTGGGCGACCGGATCCGGTCGCTCAAGCACCGCTACGAGGCGCATCCGCAGGTGCTCGACTACCTGAGCGCGGTGGAGCAGGCGGTGATCACGAATGCCGACGACTTCCGCCGCGACGAGGACGGACAGGAGGCCGTGCTGCCCGGCATTCAGCTCCCGCGATCGCGCGATGGCGGCTCGCTGCATCGCTACGAGGTCAACCTGCTCATCGACAACGGCGCCACGCGGGGCGCGCCGGTGGTGTACCTGGACAACCCCTCGCACGCGGAGCTGATCGGCCGCGTGGAGCACTTGGCGCACATGGGCTCGCTCGTCACCGACTTCACGCTCATCAAGCCCGGCGCCCTGCACCGCGCGAACGGCGGCTACCTGATGCTCGATGCGCGCCAGGTCCTGCAGCAGCCGTTCGCGTGGGAGGGGCTCAAGCGCTGCCTTTCCTCGAGCGAAATCCGCATCGGCTCGCTCGCGCAGGAGCTCTCCCTGATCAGCACGGTATCGCTCGAGCCGGAGGCGATTCCGCTCCAGATCAAGATCATCGTGCTCGGCGAGCGCTGGGTCTACTACCTGCTTTACAATGCGGACCCCGATTTCCGGCGCTTGTTCAAGGTGGCGGCGGACTTCAACGAGGACATGGACCGAGACGCCGCGTCCGAGCTCAACTATGCGCGGCTCGTGGCGAGCGTGGTGCGGCGCGAGAAGCTGCTGCCGTTCGATCGCCGCGCCGTCGCCCGCGTGCTCGAGCAGGGGTCGCGGAGCGCCTCGCACGCGCGCAAGCTCTCGATCCGGATGCAGGACGTGACGGACCTGCTGCGCGAAGCCGACTACTGGGCGCACGAGGCGAAGCGCGACACCGTCCTGTACGAGGACGTGCAGCGGGCCATCGACGCCCGCATCTTCCGCTCCGATCGCGTGCGGGAGCGCATCCAGGAGGAAGTTCGCCGCGGCACGATCATCATCGGCACCGCCGGCAACCAGGTCGGCCAGGTCAACGCGCTGACGGTGATGACGCTCGGCCACCTCGACTTCGGGCATCCCGTCCGGATCACGGTGCGCGTGCGGCTCGGCAAGGGGGAGGTCGTGGACATCCAGCGCGAGGTCAAGCTGGGCGGACCGATCCATTCCAAGGGCGTGATGATCCTGGCCGGGTTCCTGGGCGCAAGATATTGCGCCAGCCGGCCGATGTCGCTTTCGGCGAGCATCGTGTTCGAGCAGACCTATGGGGAAGTCGAAGGCGACTCGGCGTCCTGCGCCGAACTGTGCGCCCTGTTGTCGGCGCTGGCCGAGGTGCCGATCCGGCAGTCGCTGGCGATGACCGGGTCGGTCAATCAGCACGGAGAAGTGCAGGCCATCGGCGGAGTCAACGAGAAGATCGAGGGCTTCTTCGATATTTGCTCGGCGCGCGGCCTGACGGGGGACCAGGGCGTGATCATCCCCGCGTCGAACGTGGGCGACCTCATGCTCCGGGCCGACATCGTGCAGGCGTGCCGGGACGACAAGTTCCAGGTCTATGCGGCGACGAGCGTGGACGAGGCGATCGAGCTGCTGACCGGGACCGCGGCCGGGGTGGCCGACTCCGGCGGGGCCTATCCCGAGGCCAGCCTCAACCAGCGCGTGGAGCAGCGCCTCGTCAAGCTGGCCGATCAGGTGCGCGCCTTTTCCGCAGCATCCTCGAGCGACAAGGGGCCGCAGTGAATCGCGAGGCTTCGCCCATGCAGGTTCGTCGCATCCTGGTTCCGCTCGATGCCTCGGCCGCCAGCCTCGCGGCCCTTGCGGCGGCAGTGGAGCTGGCCGAGAGGATGGACGCGGAGCTGGTGGGGCTGTTCGTCGAGGACGTCAGGCTGCTGCACCTGGCCGCTCTGCCTTTCGCGAGCGAGCGGGGAGTCTTCGGGAGCCGCGGGCGTCCGCTCAATCCCGAGGGGATGGAGCAGAGCCTGCGGGCTCAGGCGGCGCGGGCGGAGCTGGCGCTCTCCGAGGCCGCCGGCCGGCGCCGACTGCGCTGGACCTTCCGCGTGGCGCGCGGGCAGGTGCTCGCCGAAGTGCTCGTCGCCATGGACGAGGTGGACCTGACCGCGCTCGGAACCGTTGGCGTTCAGCAGGTACGGCGCGCGCAGATCGGCAACACGGCCCGGGAAGTCATCAATCGGGCGACCCATCCGGTGCTGATTCTTCCGCCCGGCGGGACGGTGCGTGCCTCGATCGCGGCGGTCTTCGACGGCTCGCCGGCGTCCCTTAAGGCGCTGGTGCTCGCGAGCGCCGTTGCCGAAGACGACGGGGGCGACCTGGTGGTGCTACTGGTCGCCGCGGATCCGGACGACGAGCAGCGGCTGCGGCAGGCGGCGACTTCGCTGCTCCAGGAACTCGACATCACGCCCCATTTCGTCAGTCTGGCCGAGGCCAATTCCGAGGCGCTGGCGCGCGCCATTCGCCGGGAGCGAGTCTGCACGGTCGTTCTTGCGGCGGGCAGCGTCGCGTCCGGTGCGGACACGGCGCGCCTGCTGCTGGAGGGGCAGGGTTGCGCCGTGCTGTGGGTGCCCTGACCCCACGGCCCGCCCGGACGGCAAGGGGCGGTTGGCGCCGGCGCGGTCCGGCGTCTCGCGTCGCGGACGGTGCCTGCTCCCTGGGGCGGATCACCCGGCGTTGGAAGCGTCAGGGTTCCGCTGCCTCATCGTCCAGCAGCAGAGATACGGTTCGTCCGCCGGAGAACTCCACCTTCACTCGGCGGCCCGCCGGCCCACGCACCGCGGCCCGAAGCGTGCTCTCGTCCTCGAATTCCAGGCGCGGCTCCACGTCCCGGGGAAAGGTGGATGAGAGCTTGCCGATCGCCGGTTGGCCCGCGCTGGGCTGCACATAGATGCGGTACATGGAGCCCGGCTTGAGGTGCAGCAGCTCGCCGCTGCCGCGCACCTTGAAGGTGGCGGAAAACTCGGGGCAGGAAGCATAGAGCCGAGCGGGAGGCACGGCGCCCGCAGTCGTATCGGCGGACGCCAGGCGCACTGCGAAGCGCGCGGCGCCCGCGGTCACCGCCACCCGCGCACAGAGGGGCCCGCTCACGCGCAGGCGCAGCGTGTTCTCGTCCTGCCGCCTGCCCTGCACCTCCACGCCGGGCGGCATCTTGTATTCCACCAGCCCCAGCATGGGCTGGGCCGCCGACGGCGCCACGCGCACCGCGTACTCCACGTCCGGTTTCAGCGGCAATTCCTCGCCGCGCCCCTTCACGTCGTAGAGGGGCACACCCAGGGCGCGCGTGCGGAACGTCCAGGCGACTTCTTCCTCCTTGCCATCCACGACGAAGCGCCCCCGCCCGAAGTAGGCGCGATCCCATTCGAGGCGCTCCAGGGGAAATAGGGCGAAGTCCAGCGGACCGAGCTCGTGGTGCAGATCGGAGTCCGCCTGAAGCACGCGCGTGGGCGTCACTTCGACCAGGGTCGCGGGATCGTGACGTTCGCCGGAGGGCGCGCCGCGCTGCTCGAAGAGGCGGAAGTCGAGCAGCCGCGCCCGCCGCACGTGTACCGGATTGAAATGCACCGAGAGCGGATAGCCGGACATGATCCGGTCGGGCAAGGGATTCGGCCGCTCTCGGGAGAACGTGACCGGAACGTCCTCGCCCCCGCGGGGCGGCCAGACGACGATGCGCGGATTGCGGCGCGCCCCGGCGGCCTGCAGGGCCTCGAATGCCTCCGCCTTCACCTTGAGCCGCCCGGGACACACCTCGTAGTAGCGGCCCGCGCCACTGAGCAAGGCGGCAGGGTCGGGCCGGCGGCAGAATTCCGCGAGCGCGGCGCCGCTGCTGCCCAGGTTGTACACGTAGCTGCGGCCCCCATCGGCGCGGGGAGACGAGCCCGCACCCGCTTCGTCCAGCTGGAAGCTGAGGAAGCCGATCCGGTGATAGATGGCGCTCATCAGCCCCGCCAGGGACTCCTGCGCGTCGACTGACCCGGTCGACACGTTCTCGCCCACCTGGCTGGAGTGGTAGCCGGCCGCGCGCGTGCGCTCGTATGGCTCGGCACCTGAAAATCCGGGCCGGGCCGCCGTCTCGCCGTGTCCTTCAGTGCGATTCGCGGACAGGTAGCGCGCGTGGTTGAATGCCGCTCGGTCCAGCAGCGGTTGGTGGAGAAACGGGATCAGCCCCGCCGCCGCGCGAATGCGATTCAGCGAGGCGATCACCTCGGCCGGGTCCTCCGCAAGGCCCTGCCCCAGCGTCGGCGCCGCTGCAACGCCCATGATCATCGCCGCCATGATCAGTCCGAATCCGTGTGGCCATCCGGTCATTGCCCGATTCTCTGTTGCCTCGGACGCCCGTTGCGCCGCGGGCCGCCATCGGGCACGCGTCACCGCGAGGGCGGGCCTGAAAGCGTGCGCCTCCGGTGTTCTCTCTTATTCCCCAGCGTCATCGGAATCGGGCACTTCGATGCCCCCGCGTTACCACGGCCCATGCAGGCGCACCAGCCAGGCCGACCAACACCCCGCCTACGGCGGATTCCGAAGCTAGTATAATGCGGCCGGTCGGACAATGAAGGTCCGGAAACTCCGGGGCGACTCGAAAGACCGGCCGGGCCGCGGTCCGTGAGGGCGTCAGGACACGCGACCCGGGGCTACGATCGCGCGGCAAGCCGAGCCGCGGGAGAACTGGCGGACTAGTCTCTCCCTGTCTACGTACCGCGGCTTGTCGGATTCGCATAATAGATTGATATAGCTAGATTAAGTCCGTGAACTGGAAAATCAGTCTTGCTCGCAGCAAAGAAGGGATTGCATTGCAGGAGAACATTTCACTATAAGAATATCAGTGTATGGTGATTTGGACATTTGAAATTCTCAATCCGAGTCTTGCCTCATGTCCCCTCCTCGCGGCGCCAGAGGGTTGCACCCCGACACGGTGCTCGTGCATGGGCCACGTACCCCGCAGCCTTATCGTGCGACGCTTCCGCCGGTGGTCCTGTCCACGGCTTTCGAGCATCCGTCCGCCGAAGACATGGAGGCGGTATTCGCCCATGGGCAAGACGGCTACGCCTATTCACGCCTGAGCAATCCGACCGTCGCCGCGCTGGAAGAGCGCATCACGGCCATCAGCGAGGCCCGAGGCACGGTCGCGCTGGCGTCGGGGATGAGCGCGGTGGCCCTGGCCCTGCTCGCGCTGGTCCGCTCCGGCGATCATCTTGTGGCCGGCAAGCACATCTTCGGGGGCAGCTACACCCTGCTGAACGAGACCTTCAGCCGGCTCGGCATCCGCACCAGCTGGGTGGATGCGCGCAATGGGGACGACGTGCGGCGTGCGATCACGCCGCAGACCCGGGCCGTGCTGGTGGAGGCCATCGCCAATCCCGCGATGGCGGTGCCCGATTTCGACGCCATCCGGAAGCATTGCAACGCCGCGCACATCCCCCTGCTGGTGGATGCGACGCTGGTGACCCCGCTGTGGCTGGACGCCGAGGCAACGGGGGCGGACGTGGCGCTCTACTCCAGCTCGAAGTACCTGGCGGGGGCGGCGACGACGATCGGCGGCCTCATCGTCGATACGGGGCGCTTCCCGTGGGGCGAGCAGGGGCCCGTGGAGCTCGGCGAGTACCAGCGCCACGGAGCGCAAGGCTATCTGAACCGCATCCGGCGCGAATTGCTGGTCGGGATGGGCCCGACGCTCTCCCCCCAGACCGCGTTCCTGCTGATCGTCGGACTGGAGACGCTGGGCCTGCGCCTGGAGCGGCAGTGGAGCACCGCCTGCCGCATCGCGGCCTGGCTGCAATGCCAGCCGGGCGTCTCCCGTGTGCTCTACCCCGGCCTGCCCCACGATCCGGACCACGAGCGTTGCCGGCGCTACTTCCGGGGCCGGTGCGGGAGCGTGCTGAGCTTTACGCTCTCGAGCAAGGACGCATGCTTCCGCTTTCTCAACGCGCTGGGCCTGATCCAACGCGCGGCGAACCTGGGGGACACCCGCTCCCTCGCCCTGCATCCCGCGTCAACGATCTATTACGGATTCTGGCCGGCCCAGAAAGACGAACTCGGCGTCCCGGACACCCTGATCCGGCTTTCCGTCGGAATCGAGGACGCGGAAGATCTCAGCGCGGACCTGGCGCAAGCCCTGGCTGCGGCAAGCCTGCCGCGCCCCTAGCGCATGGGGATACTGAGCTGGGTGCTCACCGAAGGGCGGTTGCGGCGGTAGTTCTTCGTCGAGTAGTCGAGGCTGTAGAAGCGGTCGGCGAAGGGCACCGAGTACTGTCCGTAGCGCTCTGCCGGGGGCTGGCCGCCCTCGATGCAGTGGGTGAGTGCGTCGGCGATCCACTTCTCGATCTTCATCACCACCATCTTGCGGCGCAGGCGACCCTGGTCGTCGCGGTTGAGCACGTTAGGCAGCGTGTTGGTGGTGATGAACTCGGTCAGGTAGGGCGAATTCAGGTTCTCGCGGCCCTCGGGCGAGATGTAGCTGTGCGTGCAATAGAAGAAGATGTTCTCCGGACGGCTGAGGGGATTCTCGGCGAGGAACTTGATGGCCGAGGAGATCGTGCCACCGGTGCGCACCATGTCGTCCAGGATGAACACTTCGCGGCCCTTGAGCTGGCTGACGTCCTGGTCGGACGTGATCTCGACGCTGCGCTGGCCGAGACGGGTCTTCTGCAGCGTCACCATGGCGGCTTCCTGCAAGCCCGTAAACTGCCGCACGCGTGCCACGAAATCCACCGCCCCTTCGTCGGGGGCGACGAAGCCCAGGTTGCTGCC
>JBGOTW010000019.1:0-29364 GCA_041476685.1 bacterium
ACTGTGCCGGGTGATCCACGATGCTGGCGCCCAGCTTGGCCAGCGGCTCGGCCTTGGCGTCGCCCTGCACGAGCGCCCCATCATCAGCCGGCTCGTCTCCCTCGAGCATCCCATCGAGATCAAGGAGGGCATGGTCTTCGCCGTCGAGACCTACTGTCCGGCGACGGACGGGCACTCCGCCGCGCGCATCGAGGAGGAAGTGGTCGTCAACGACAAGGGCTGCCAGGTCATCACGCTCTTTCCGGCGCAGGAATTGCCGATCGCGAATCCGTACTAGGGGCGGATTAAGAACTTTTTCCGAGCGGCTTTGCCCCTCGGACTCCCCAGCAGGGAGCGGTTGCTCCCTGCACTCTGGTATTGCGTTGAGTCCGTGCGGGATTGCATCCCTTGCGAGGCGACCTGGAAGGGTACTGGGCGGTAAGCGTCAATGGTCCGTGGCGCGTGACGTTCCGCTTCGAAGACGGTGACACCTGGGAGGTGAACCTTGTCCAATACCACTGGGCGCGGCAGCGGGATGCACAATCCTCCGCATCCAGGTGAGGTCTTGCAGGGGCTGTACTTGGAACCCCTCGGTCTCACGGTTAAGGCCGCCGCCAGCGCCCTCGGCGTGTCACGCACCGCCTTGAGCCAGATCATTCACGGGCATGCCCGCCTGAGCGTGGAGATGGGTGTCCGGCTTGGCAAGGCGTTTCGGACGACCCCCGAGCTGTGGCTGCGGCTCCAGCTTGCGCGCGATCTATGGGAGGCGCGGCGGCAGCGGAAGGCGTTGCGGGTCAAACCGCTCTTGAAGAAGCGGGCGCGGGCGGGGTAGACGGCTGGCCGAGCTGGGCGCATTGCCCCGCTGCGCCGCGTGCCACGCTCCGCGTGCGCCGCGGGCGCGGTCCCGCACTGATTTGCGTGCTCCGCGCGTTGCGTGCCGCGTGAACAATACGACAAGGAGGTCCGGACGATGAAGTCGCTACGGATCGTGGGCATCGCCCTCGTGACGGTGCTGGTCGTGCTGGTGGTCGTGGGCGCGCTCCTGCCCGCGCAGTGGAAGGTGCAGCGCGCGATCGTCGTGCAGGCGCCGCCGGCCGCCATCTACCCGCTCGTGGCCAACCTGAAGAGCGGCTGGCCGCAGTGGAGCGCGTTCGACAGCGAGGACCCCGCGATCCAGTACACCACCTCCGGCCCCGCGGAGGGGGTGGGAGCGGCGCGCTCCTGGGTGTCCAAGAAGATGGGCGACGGAAGCCAGAAGATCCTCAAGGCGGATCCGGCCGGCGGCGTCGAATTCGAGCTGGAGATGGCCAACGGATTCCGGATGAAGGGCACGCTCGTCTTCGAGCGCTCCGGCGCGGGGACGAAGGTCACCTGGACGGACTCCGGCGACGTCGGCGCCAATCCGCTCTATCGCTACCTGGCGGCCGTCATGGACCCGATGCTGGGCGGGACGTTCGAGCGGAGCCTGGCGCGGCTCAAGGCGCAGGCGGAGGCCGCCCAGCCGCGCTGACGACAAGCGTGCCGCAATCGGTTCCGGGGGTTTCACTCGCACAAGGGGGAGCCATGAGTGCGCCACAACGCGCGCCGCTGAGGTCCGATGGGCCGCACACCGGTCTGGATAGGAGCGCCGCCGCGGACGGCGATTCGCCAGGGGCCGCGCATGGGCCAGGCACGATGGCTGGCGTCGCTCCGGATGCGCAAGCTCGGTCTGACGCTGGCCGCCCTGGCAACCCTCGCCGCTACGAACGTCGTCACGGCCGCGGAACCCGGCGCAAGCGCGCCGGCCGCGATCGCGGAGCAGATCGCGCGCGGGCGCTACATGGTGCTGGTCGGCGGCTGCAACGATTGCCACACGGCCGGCTACGTCGAGAGCAACGGCAAGGTGCCCGAGAAGGACTGGCTGCTGGGCAACCCGCTCGGCTGGCGAGGACCCTGGGGCACTACGTTTTCATCCAATTTGCCGGTCGCCATCTCCCATCAAAGTGAAACCAGTTGGGTGTATTTCGCGCGGGCGCTGGTGCGGCGCCCGCCCATGCCGTGGTTCGACTTGAACAAGTGGACGGACGCCGATCTGCGCGCCGCGTATCGATTCATCAAGAGCCTGGGTCCGATCGGAAGTCCGGTCATCGCGGACCTGCCGCCCGACGTGGAGCCCCAGCCGCCCTACTACCAGCTGGTGCTCCCGCCACAGCCGGCAAAGTAGCGGGACCCGGCTGCACGCGGCCGGGCGCACCGTGCGGACGGCGCCTGCGTCGCCTGCGCCGTGCGCGTCGCGCTTAGCGGGAGCCGTGGAGGAACTTGGGGGAGCGAACCCCCCTCCCCGCTGCCGCCGTTCCCGTGCTACAGGTGCGCCTGGGGATGTTCACTCACTTGAAGGGGGGAGCCATGGCCACGCCACGCCGTAGTTCGTCCGCCGGCACGTCCGTCCGCACGTCCCGCATCTCGCGCCGCAGCCTGCTGAAGACCGCCGCCGCGGGAACCCTGACCGCCACGGGCCTGGCGGCATGGGGCGGCAAGGCGCCGCTGTTTGCCCAGACGCGCAAGCTGCACTGCCTGTTCAACAGTAACTTCCGCTCGCTCGTCGACGTGGAGCTGAAGAAGCTCGCGGCGGAGTACACCAAGCTGAGCGGAGTCGAGATCTCGATGGAGTTCATCATCAACAACGACGTGCCGGCCCGCCTCACCGCCGCCGTCGAAAACAAGACCGGCATGGACCTGTCGGTCGTGCAATGGAACCAGGCTCACATCTATGCCGATGGCCTCTCCGACGTGAGCGACGTCGTGGCCGACACCGGGGGCGACAAGATCTATCCCGCGTCCCGCGCGGCCAACCAGGTGGACGGCGTGTTCCGCGCCTATCCCTGGTACGTCATCACCTCCGGGCTGACGTACAACAAGGCCATGTGCGACAAGCTCGGAATCACCAAGTATCCGGACACCTTCGACGAGCTGCTGGTCGCGGGCAAGAAGATGAAGCAGGCGGGCACGCCGGTGGGCTGGTGCCTGGGGCACACCAACGGCGACGGCGCTTTCGGCAACTACCCGATCTTCTGGAGCTTCGGCGCGGCGGAGGTGGACGAGAAGGGCCGCGTGATCATCAACAGCAAGGAGGCGCGGCTGGCGATCGAGTGGATGCGGCAGTTCTGGGCCGACGCCTGCGACGAGTCGGGCATGGGCTGGGGCGACGCCAGCAACAACCAGGCGTTCCTGGCCCAGCAGATCGCGTGCGCCTACAACCCGTCCAGCATCTACCTGAAGGCGCGTTTGGACGCCAAGCAGGCGCGCGACAAAGGGGACCTCAAGACGGCCGAGCTGTGGGACACCTTGGCCGACAACACGCGTCACACGATCGGCGTCGCGGGACCCGCCGGCCGGTACCACCTCAATCAGACCGTCAATTTCGCCATCCTGCGCCATTCCCCAAACCAGGCGGCGGCGAAGGAGTTCCTGCGCTGGCTCGTGGCACGGCCCCAGTACGAGCGCACGTTCAAGGCGGGGGGAGGCTTCGTCCAGGGCAACTCGCCCGAGTGGGAAAAGCACGCCCTCTGGGACGCCGACCCCATCATCGCGCCGTTTGCCCACATCCCCAAGTACGGGCGTAACCTGGGTTACAAGGGGCCGTACAACCGGGCGTCGGCGGAGGTGCAGAACAAGTACCTCATCGCCGACACGCTGGCGCGAGGCATTCAGGACGGCGCGGACGCGGCGCTGAAGTGGTCGGAGCATGAGATGACGGCGATCTACAGCCGGGCGTAGGGGCTAGCGGGCGCCGGCCGGCACCGGCCCGGTGGAGCCCCGCACGATCAGGCGCGGCGGGAGCACCACGGTGCGCGGAGGGGCGTCCGTGCCCTGCAGCTGGGCCAGCAGCATGCGCGCGGCCTCGGCGCCCATCTCGTGCAGGGGAACGTGCACCGTCGTCAGGGGCGGGCGCAGCTTGTCCGTCAGCAGCATGTCGTTGAAGCCGGTCACGGAGAGGTGCTCCGGACAGCGCAGGCCGCGCTCTTCCAGCGCGTCGTAGCACCCCAGCGCGAGCAGGTCGTTCGCCGCCACGACGGCGGTGAACGCCGCTCCCCTGTCCAGCAGGGCCAGCAGGCCGCGCCGGCCTTCCGCCTCCGCATAGGCGGCGCAGGGCTCGATCAGTTCCGGGGCTGGGTCCAGGCTCAGCGCGCGCAGGACGGCGATGAACCCCTCCCTGCGCCGGCGGCCGGTGGACATGTCCTGGGGTCCGGCGAGATGCGCGATGCGCCGGTGGCCCAGGCCCGTCAGGTGCTCCACGGCCATGCGAATGCCCGCCTGGTCCCCGTTGATTACCGAATTGACGGCGGGGCTGTCCAGCGTGCGGTTGATCAGCACGAGCGGCACACCCGCCGCCAGCAGCCCCTTGATTGTCGCGTCGTCCCGGTGTGCGGTGGTCAGGATCAGCCCATCCACCTGGCGCTCCGTCATCCGCGCGAGGATGGTGCGCTCCCGCTCCGCCTGCATGTCCGAGTTCGCGACGATGGCCGTGTAGCCGGCCGCCTCCAGCACCGACTCGATCCCCCGCACGATGGGAGGGAAGATGGGATTGACCAGGTTCGGCACCAGCACGCCCACCGTCAGCGAGCGGTGGGTCTTCAGGCTGTATGCGAACGGATTGGGACGGTAGCCCAGTTGACGCGCCGCTTCCATAACGCGGCGGGCGATCTCGGGCGTCACCATGTCGCGCGTATCCGGATTGAGCACCCGCGACACGGTGGAAGGATGCACGCCCACCCGGCGAGCCACGTCGCGCAGCGTGATCCTGGGCTGGTTCATGGCGCTCGGCGCGCTCCCGCGCTGAAGGGTCTGCGTTCAGGGACGCCGCAGCGGACGACCCGCAGCGGACAAGCCGCACCGTGCCCGGGACTGATCCGCCGGGAGGAGTTCCGCCGCGGCTACCGGGGCGGTCCCACCGGCCGCTCGACCGGCTGCTTGGGCCCGCGCGCGTTGCGCCGCGGCAATGCCTGCTGCATACTGATCGCCGCGGCCTGACAAGTGCAACCTGACCGCTGCCACTTGATCACTGCGTACCGACTAACGCGCGCAAGCGTGTGTGTATTCCACAGCCGCAACGTGTTCGCAAACGTGGTCGCGCGCGGCGAGCGGCCTCATTTTCGACACTCGTACGTTTCCGGTGTCAAGTTGGCCCAGTGCCAGCTGCCCTGTGACAGCAACCCTGCGCCGGCCTCTCTGTGCCGGCCACCCCGCGCCGCCACGCCGCGGCCGGGAATCGTCGGAGCCACTAGCTTATGGCGGAACGCACCCCCTTGCGGCATTCGATCGGCTGGATCGGCACGGGCCGGATGGGCTTTCCCATGGCCGCCCGGCTGCTGAAGGCCGGCTGCGACGTCGCCGTGACCAACCGCACGCGCTCCAAGGCCGAGCCGCTGGCCCGGCTCGGCGCGACGGTCGTGGACTCGCCCGTGGACCTGGCCGCGCGGGACATCGTGTTCACGATGGTGGCGGCGTCGGAGGATCTGAAGTCGGTGGTACTCGGTCCCAAGGGCCTGCTGACGCGCAAGGGCGCGGCGCCGCGCATCCTCGTGGACTGCTCCACGGTGTCCCAGGAGGCGTCGCAGGAAGTGCGCAACGTGGTGGAAGGGCTGGGCGCGAGCATGCTGGCCGCACCGGTGAGCGGAAACGGCAAGGTCGTCAAGGCCGGCAAGCTCAGCGTCGTAGCTTCCGGGCCGAAGGCGGCCTTCGAGGAGGCGCTGCCCTACCTGAACGCCATTGCCGCAGGCGTGAGCTACGTGGGGGCAGGGGAGACCGCCCGCATGGTGAAGATCTGCCACAACGTGCTGCTGGGTGTCGTCGCCCAGACCCTGGCCGAGGTGACGATCCTGGCCGAGAAGAGCGGCGTGCCGCGCCATGCCTTCCTGGACTTCATCAACAAGAGCGTGCTCGGCTCGGTCTTCACGCGCTACAAGACGCCGGCCTACGTCAATCTGGACTTCACGCCCATGTTCACCTCGGTCCTGCTGCGCAAGGACATGGACCTGGGACTGGCGGCCGCGCGCCGGCTCGAGGTGCCGCTGCCCGTCGCGGCGACCGTGCGGGAAATCCTGCAAAGCCTGATCGGCCACGGCTTCGCCGAGTCCGACTTTGCGGCGCTGGTCGAGCTGGAAGCGCGGGGCGCCCACCTCAAGATCGTCCCGGAGAACGTGCCGGTCAGCGACGGGCTGGAGTCCTAGGCGGCACGCCGCACGCGATCCGCCGCGTTCGGCCGCCCCCGTTACCGCCTCTTCGACCGGCTGGGAGCGGGCGGGGAACCGAGGCCGCCGCAGTCCCTACCTCCCGTAGGCTGCGACCTTCCGCGCGTCTCCGGTCAGTTCCAGGATGTGCAATCCGGTGTTCGCGCGGTCCACGATGTAGATGTAGCCGCGCTCGTCCACCTCGACGTTGTTGGTCTGGATCGCCACCTTGCAGCGCTCGCCCTGCCCGGTCTTCACGCAGCGCTTGTCCGTCCTGCTCGTGACGGCCGGGACATAGGAGCCGATCTCCTGCGGGTGGTACGGGTCGCGGATATCCACGGCCCGCACGCCGGCATTGAACGCGGCGAAGAACATCACGCGCTTGTAGAAGACGGGCGCGAGGCTCTCATTGGAGGAGTGTGTGCCGAAGCGGCCACCGCGCAGGCAGAAGTCGCCCTCACCCTCGCGCGGGGTGTAGGTCGCGACCCCAAAGGGGAAGCGCTCGTGGGTGACGTCCGCGATCCACACCATCTGCCTCGCTTCCTGGCACTCGTTGACAAGGGACTCGTTGGTGATGACGACGAAGTCGTGCACGCGCCCTTCCTTGTCCCGCGCCAACTCGGGCAGCGTCACGCCCGGCAGCGGGAAGGCCGTGTGGGCGCCGACCCAGTCGGGCAGGACGATGCGCGCCACCTCGGGCGCCCGCAGGTTCTCAGGCGTCGGCTCGGCCGGCCCGGTCAGCAGCTTCTGCCGGTCCACGATCTGCACGATGCCACCCTTGTTCGTGCCGTAGCCGAAGTACACGCGGTTGCCCGCGGGTCCGGTGGAGATGGGGCCGTGCAGGTCGGTCGGCACCGGCCCGGTGGAGCCCGGCTCCTGCCCGACCAGCCCGAAGTTGCGGATCAGCCGCGGCGCCGCCGGATCGCCCAGGTCGTACACCTGCGTCATGCGCCGGCTGCGCCAGCCGGGCACGCCGGACACGAGGTACGCGATGCCCGTGTCGCATTCCCACCAGTTCTTGTGCGTGCCGTTCAGCCCCTTCAGGGTGGAGACAAGGCTGGGATGGGACGGATCGGCGACGTTCCAGATCTCGTGGCCCCAATTGCCCACGGTGCGCAGCAGGTACACCTGCTTGGGGTCTGCATGGGGCAGCGACTTCGCGTCGCAGACGCGCGTCATCTGGGCCCCGCCGCTTTCGGCCAGGCCCTCCGCACCGGGAATATGGGCGAGCAGGCGGGGTTGCTGCGGATCGGTCACGTCCAGGATGGCCGTGCCGTTGTTCTCCTGCTTGCCCGTGAGCGGATTGACGGGCTGGGGATCGGTCTCGGTGCCGCCGTGCAGGCCGATATAGGCGATCCAGCGCCCGTTCTGCTCGTGGATGGTGGGCTGGTATGCGCTGCGCGCCTGCAGGTCGTGGCTCCCCACCAGGCGCATGTTGTGCGCGGCGGCTCGGCCCGGCTCCTCGGCCCCGGCGCCCGGCACCGCAAGCCCCGCCGCCAGGGCGGCCGCCGCGACGGCGAGGGCGATGCGGGTCAGCCCGCGGGATGGGCGCATTCCAGGTGAACGACTCAGCGTGCGGCGCCTTGCGCTCATGGAGTCTCCTCGGTACGTGGGGAATGCAGCGATTCGCCAGACGGTCCGATTGCGCCGCGGCATGACATGCGGCGGGACCGCCGCCGCCAGCCAGCCAGCCAGGGCAACGGCCCTCCGCCGGCACAGCGGGCCGAACCTATGCCACGCAGGCGGTCAGTTGGCCTTCGCCGTGCCGGGTTGCTGCGCACGCGCCGCGATCGCCGCGTCCGCGGTTTCCTTGAGCCAGTTGGCCACCGACAGGGCGACTTCCGGAGTCATCAGCAGTCCGACCTCAAGTTCGCGCTCGATGGTGGGGACGGACGTGACCACGGGGTGAAGCTCCAGTCTTCCGTCCTCGTGCACAGTCCCCATCTGTTCCTGGGGAAGCTGGTGCTTCTCGAAGAACAGGTTGGCCAGCAGCAGCCCGTGCGGAGTCATGCCGCCGATCACGCCGCTCACGGAAGCGCGCCTGAAGTCCCGGCACGTGTTGTACACGAATCGCACGGTTTGGGCTGTCGCCATGAGGTCTCCGTCGTGCAGGTGCGCCCAGCGGCCGGGGCGAAGCTTCCGCGGCCGGCTGCGGCGCGGTACCCGATGTGGGCCTGCCGGCCCGCGGCGCCGCTCCGCCCGCGACGCCGGCCTGCTCGCGCTGCGGCGCCAGCGGCAACCGGCAGCCGGATGGTAGCGCGGGCAGGCGGCGCGCGCATCCACCCCCTCGACCCCCGGTGTCCGGCCTGGACAGGCACGCCGGAAGCCGGGCGGAGGCATTGCAGCCCGTGGCAAATCGGGACCGCATCCAGCCGGGTTTCCACGAGCGTCGTCTTATAGGTCTATGGGCTTGACCTGATGATCGGCGATTGAGTTTCGGCTCCCATGTCTGCGATGATCGCGGCTGGACGATGCGCGCGGAGCTCGGGCTTAGACGGCGAGGGAGGAGTGGGCGAGAGCGAAGGGCAGGGCTACGGCCGGGTCCTCTTGGTGGACGACGAGCCGGCCGTGCTGGAAGTGACGCGGCAGATCCTGGAGCATTTCGGCTATACCGTGCTCACCGCACAGGGGGGCAAGGAAGCGCTGGCCCTGTTCGAGCGGCAGGCCGAGGAATTCCGGATCGTGATCCTGGACCTGACCATGCCCGACATGGGTGGAGTGGAGGTATGCAAGCGGCTGCGCGAGCACCGCCCGCTCATCCCCATCCTGCTCTCGAGCGGGTATACGGTCAGCTCGCTGCCGGCGGAGCTCGTCGGCCAGCCGCGCACGGGCTTCCTGCAGAAACCCTATCAGGCATCCGCCCTGATCGGGAAAGTGCAGGCGCTCATCGGCGCGGAGTAGGCGGCGCCCCTGCGCGCATGGGCAGCGCGATTCCCCGTGCCGCGGGCGAGCTTGGCCTCAGGCGTCCGCGCGCACCAGGTCGTAGCCCTCCTTGCGGTCCCGCATCGAATAGCCCTGCTGCTCGATCAGGGCGCGCAGCCGGTCCGACTCGGCGAAGTCCTTCGCCTGCCGCGCCGCCCAGCGCCGCTCCGCCAGCTCGCGCACCAGGGCCGGAGCGGCCTCCGCCGCGCCTTCCAAACGGGCAAAGTCGAACAGGCCGAGGCAGAGCACCTGCTCGGCGTAGGCCGCCGCCGTCCGCTTTTCCGCGGGGGACATGGCCGGATCGCGCAGTGCGGACCACAGCGTGCCGAGGACTTTCGGGGTGTTCAGATCGTCGCAAAGGTCCGCCAGGATGCGCTCCGCCACGCTGCCCGGCTCCGGCTGCGCGGCGGCTTCTCCCGGCGTTCCGCCGCCCTCCCGCAGCAGGCGCCGCAGGCCCAGCAGCGCCGTGTCCGCGGCACGCAGCGCCTCCTCGGAGAAGTTCAGGTACTTGCGGTAGTGCGAGTTCAGCACGAGGTAGCGGTAGGCCATGGGGTCCTTGAGGCCGCCCAGCTTGCCCTCCATGAGATCCTGCAGGCGGATGAAGTTGCCCTCCGACTTGCCCATGCGCCGCTCGTCTCCGAGCACCAGGTGCTCCCCATGCAGCCAATAGCGGACGAACGAATGGCCTGTCGCCGCCTCGGACTGGGCGATCTCGTTCGTATGGTGGACGGGGATGTGGTCGCTGCCGCCGGTGTGGATGTCGAACGTATCGCCCAGGTAGCGCATGGACATGGCGGAACACTCGATGTGCCAGCCGGGAAATCCTCGTCCCCAAGGGCTGTCCCACTCCATCTGCCGCTTCACGCCGGGCGGGCTGAACTTCCACAGGGCGAAGTCGGTCTTGTGGCGCTTGTCGCCCATCTCCACGCGCGAGCCTTCCTGCAACCCCTCCGCTTTCAGCCGCGCCAGCCGTCCGTAGGCCGGGAACTTCGCCGTGTCGAAATAGATGCCGTCCGCGGTGCGGTAGGTGAAGCCGCGCGCCTCCAGCCTGGCGATCAGCGCCTTCTGCTCCTCGACATGGTCGGTCGCGCGGGGCAGCTGATCCGGCAGCTCGATGCGGAGCCGCTTCAGGTCCACGATGAACTCGTCCTCGTAGGCCCGCGCGATCTCCCAGGCCGAGCGACCTGACTGGCGCGCTGCCTTCTCCACCTTGTCGTCGCCGCTGTCCGCGTCCGAGGTGAGATGTCCCACGTCCGTGATGTTGATGACGTGGGTGACGCGGAAGCCGAGCAGGCGCAGCGTCTTCTTCAGCACGTCGGGAAAGACGTAGCTGCGCAGATTGCCGATGTGCGCCGAGTGGTACACCGTCGGGCCGCAGGTGTAGATGCCGACCTGCGGAGGATGGAGGGGGACGAACGGCTCCCGTGCGCGCGTGAGGGTGTTGTACAGCTCAAGGGTGGGCATGGAAGTCCGCTGGTGATCGCCGCAGCACGGCCTGACCCGCGCCACGATCTTCATCCATCGGGCGCCGGTCCTGCAAGGGGCGCCGGGCGCCGCGCACGGCGGGAGGTCGCGTCAATCCTCCCGCCGCACCACGGCCCCCTGCTGCGCGCGGTAGGCGTCCAGGGCGGAGGCCAGGCCCAGGGCGATGCGCTGACGGGGGGCCGCGTGCAGCAGTTCCCGGCGATCCTGCGGATTGTTCAGATTGGCCACCTCCACCAGGATGGACTGGGGCACGCGGCTGTAGCGCAGCACGGCCGGCAGCGTGCGCACGCCGTCGCGGTAGTAGAACGAGCGCACGGACTTGCGCCGGCTGATCCGCACCTGCTGGGCGTCGAGCTGCTGGAGCACGAGTTGGGCGAGGCTGCGGCTGGCGTCCTGGGCCCGGCGGTTGCCCGGATCGTCGAAGCGGATCAAGTGCGCGCGGCCCTCCTGGCGGGCGCGGTAGAACCGGCCGCGGGGCGCAAACTCCGGCGTGCGCAGCCGGAAGTCCGGAAAGTAGACCATCGCCCCGCGCAGCGTCGGCGCCAAGGCGTCCCCGTGGATGCTGAGCAGCACGATCCGCTCCGGCGGCACGCCCTCGCGGATCAGCCGCTGGTAGATGGCGTCCACCAGGTACACGCGCAGATTCACGGCCACGTGCACGCTCTTCATCGGATAGGGCGGAGTCGTCAGCAGCACCTCCTTGCCCAGCAGCGCCATGGACAGCGTGTCCACCGGCTCGCTCTGCCGCGGGTCGCGCACGAGCGGATAGACCTTGTAACCGCGCGCCTCCAGCAGTTGCGTCAGCCGCAAGGCGATATCGAAGACCACCTCGTGCTCGTACACGAGATCCCCGCGGCGGCGGCTGCCGTACACGGCGCCGGGATCCACTCCGCCGTGACCCGGGTCGAGGATCACGTGGATCGGCGCCAGGCCCGGCAGCGGCCGTGGGGGCGGAGCGGGTCGCGCGGCGGTGGGCGGCACTCTGGGCCGGGAAGCCGGCGGCGCCGCAGGCTGGGCGACCGGCGGGGCTGCCGGATGGACTGCCGGCCGCGTGACCGGCGGGGCCGCAGGCGGTGCCGGCTGCGCGGCGGCGGGAGCGCTCCCGTTCGGGTGCCCGATTAGGTAGTCCTCGCTGATCCACTCGAGCGGGATGCGCAGGACCTTCCGTGGCGGAATCCGTTTCGGGCTGCTGAGCCGATTGAGGCGCACGAGGATCCCGGACAGGCGATTGATCTCGTCGGCGCGCTCGCGGTCGGTGAAGCGGATCAGCACCGTGTAAAGCGTCTCGTTGGGCGCGAGCGTATAGAGGGCGTAGGAGTGGCCCGTCGCCTTGTCCGTCTCCAGCCGCAACGGAGGCTTCAGCCCCGCCGGGCGGAATCCCATCGCGTCGGGAATCCACTCCAGCGGAATCGTGATCTGTGTCCCCAGGGGCAGAAGGTTCGGATTCCCGAGCTGGTTGCGGCGGGCCAGCTCCTTGAAGGTGCGCTTCGACCCGGTGAACACTTCAGTGAGCTGGATCAGGTTCTCCAGCGGATCGGTCACGGTGTGGGCCCAGCCCTCCTCCGTGAGCTCGTCGTCGGGATACATGGCCCGCAGGGCGGCGCCGCGCAGATCGGGCCGGAGCAGCGCCAGCGGCACCTTGACCGTCACGCCGGTGCGCACGGGACGCTGGTCGTTGAACTGGGCCAGATCCGCGTAGCGCTCCGGCTTCTCCAGCAGGCGCCTGGCGATCTGGATATAGCCATCGTTGGCGGCGGGTCGCAGCGAAACGAGGAGCTTGCCGCTCGTCCAGAACGCGGTCAGGGGAGCGTCGGGCGCGCCAAACGCGGTGGCGCCGTCGGCGCAAGCCAAGCCGGGTAAGCCGCACAGCGCAAGCCACGCGAGCAGGCCCGCACCCAGCATGCGCCACGCAGCGGAGGGGGAGGCGACAATCCGCCCGCGTGACAATGCCGCGCGCAGCGTGCTCGCGTTCAGCAGCGGCGGGGAATTCCGGGTTCGGGTTCGGCTTGGAAGCGTTCCGAAGTGAGGCATGCCGTCCCTGGTATGCCGGCCGGCCGTGCGCGGGTGCGTCCCCGCCGCCGGCCTTGCGCCCATCCTTGGGCGTACACGCTCTGTTCTAACGAAAATCCCGGCGCGCGGCAAAGCGAATCTGGCGCCGCGGGCACCGCGGGGAGTGCCGGGCCAGGCAGCGCAGGGCAAGGCATCGCAAGGTCTGCGGTGCAGCCGTTTGCGGTTCGGGGCGACGCCCCTTATATTGACGCACGCGCGGGCACCCCCGGCCCTACTCGGGCGGGAATCGCGTGCGCCACTCTGCATTCGGACTACTCTGCATTCGGACTACTCTGCATACGGACTACTCTGCATTCGGACCACTCTGCATTCGGGCCCATGCGCATCCGGGACATGTTCCGGCCGAACTGGCCGCTCTTCTCGATCGAGCTGTTCCCGCCGAAGACCGTGGCGGGCATTGACGCCCTCAAGGCCAAGCTCATCGAAATCCGCGCCCACGAACCGGACTTCGTCTCCGTCACGTACGGGGCCGCCGGGGGAACGCGGCACACGACCCGCGAGATTTGCGTGCACATCAAGCGCGATCTCGGCATGGAGGCGATGGCGCACCTGACCTGTGTCGCGCACACGCGCGAAGAGATCGGCGAGCTGCTCGACGGGCTGCACGCGGGCGGGATCTGCAACATCATGGCCCTGCGCGGCGATCCCCCGGCGGGCCAGTCGTTCCAGCCGCGCGAGGGCGGCTACCGCTACGCGGTCGAGCTTGTGCGGGCGTTGGCGCAGGACGGGCGCTTCGGAATCGGGGTGGCCGGCTATCCCCAGAAGCACGTGGAGGCCCCCGACCGCGAAACCGACTTGCGCAACCAGGTGGCCAAGATGCAAGCGGGGGCCGAGTTCGCCGTCTCCCAGTTCTTCCTCGACAATGCCCACTTCCTTAGCTGGCGGGACGAGATGCGCAAGGCCGGCGTGACGATCCCGCTGATGGCGGGGATCCTTCCGGCGCTTTCAGTGGAACAGATCACGCGCTTCGCCCGCCTCTGCGGAGCGAGCGTTCCCGCGCGGCTGCTGGCCGGCCTGACGCGCTTCGCGGACCATCCGGACAGCGCCGCCGCTTTCGGCCTCGTCTTTGCGCTGCAGCAGGTCGAGCATCTGCTCGAGGAAGGCGTGGACGGCATCCACCTGTACGCGTTGAACCGGCTCGAATCCATCCGCGCGGTGAGCGCCCTGGTGCGGGGGCTGCGGCCGGCAGGCCCGGGAAATTGAGGACGGACCTCGCCTGGCCGGGGCAGGCGTGCCGCTTCGCGCTGGATCAGGCGGCCGCCTCGGGCCCGCCCAGAATGCGCCCGTCCCGCAGCACGACCTGCCGACCCGCCATGGCGGCGAAGTCCGGATCGTGGGTGACCATCACGATCGTCGTACCGCGGGTGCGGTTGGTCTGCCGGAATATGTCCAGCACCAGCTCGCCGTTCGCCGTATCGAGATTCCCCGTCGGTTCGTCGGCAAAGACATAGCGCGGATGCATCACGAGCGACCGGGCGATCGCGACGCGCTGCGCTTCGCCGCCGGAGAGTTGGCGGGGCAGGCTGCCCAATTTGTCTTTCAGCCCGAAATCGGTCAGCAGCTCGAGCGCCATGGACCGCCGCACCTCTTCCTGCCGCGTCTTGCGCGCGGGCATGAGCACGTTGTCCAGCGCGCTGAGCTCCGGCAGCAGGTAGTGGAACTGGAACACGAACCCCATCTGCTCGTTGCGGAATCGGTGCAGGTCGTAGGTGGACAGGGCCGCGACACGGTGACCGCCCAGCAGGACCTCGCCGGCGCTGGGCCGGTCCAGGGTGGAGAGAATATACAGCAGTGTGCTCTTGCCCGACCCCGACCGGCCGGTGAGGGCGACAAACTCCCCGTCCGCGATCGTCAGCGAGATGTCCCGCAGCACCGACAGGGGCGGATCACCAATGTCCTTGTTCACATTGCGCAGGACGATTCCCATCATTCGGCTCCGGCGCGGATGATCTCGATCGGCTGCATGCGTCCCGCCGCGCGCGCAGGCAGCAGGCTCGCCAGCGCCGAGCAGCCGATCGCCAGCACGGCCGCGTATACATAGATGCTCGGCCGGTAGGAGATCGTCATGTGGCCCGCGCCCGCGCCCAGCGGGCTACCGCCGAACGGCACCGTCTCCAGGTAGCGGCAGATCCAGTAGCCGCCGATCACGCCGAGCGCGGCCCCCAGGCTCCCCAGGATCAGTCCCTGCACGAGGAACAGGTACATCACGTCCCAGGTCGTGTAGCCCATCGAACGCAGGATCGCGATGTCCCGCCGCTTCTGCGTCACCGTCATGTTGAGGATGTTGTAGATCCCGAAGCCCGCCACGATCAGAATCACGGCGATCATCATGTAGCGGACGACGTTCTGGATGGTGAAGACGTTAAGGAAATTCGCGTTGATCTCGTCCCAGCTTTGGATCTTCTCCTCGCTGATCTCGCGCCATTCGGCGGCGATCCGCGCCGCGCCTTCGACATCGAAGAGACGGATGGCCAGTTCGTTGACCTGGTTGGGCGTCTCGTTGATCTTCTGCACGTCGGCTAGCGCGCCGAAGGCCGTGCCCTCGTCGACCGTGCGAATGCCGGTCTTGAACGCGCCTACGATCTTGAACGGCACCGGAGCGGAGCGGCCGTTGGAGACCAGCACGGTTTCCGAGACGCGCGCGCCCAGCTTCGCCAGCAGCTCCGAGCCCAGCAGGATGCGGTTGCCCCCGACGCCGATATCGGTGAACTTCCCATCGGTCATGTAGGCGGAGATGTTGGTCACGCGCACCTGGCGCGCCGGCTCCGATCCGATCAGGCGCGCCGACAGCGTCGCCTGGGCGCGCGTGAGGATGATCTGCGCGGTCAGCTGCGGGGAAAAGGCTTCCACGCGCGGGTCGGCACGCAGGCGGCGGTACCAGCCCTGCGGGTCCTCGATGCGCGCATTGTCCTTCCGTCCGCCCGGGGGCGAGACCCAGAAGACATGCGTCACCGAGCCGAAGAACTCGCGGTCAAGCGTGTGCGTATGGAGGAATTCCTCCTTCGCCCAGACTCGAATATGCGCGTCATTGTTGATGAGCTGGTCGATCAGGTACTCCTGGAAGCCGAGCATGAAACCGGAGATCACCACGTAGGCCATACTGCCGAACAGGATTCCGATCAGCGTCAACAGCGTCTGACGCTTGCGGGCCAGTAGGTGCCGGATCGCCAGGAAGTACATGCCGCTACTTGCCCCCCTTGCCCACGACCAGGTCCTCGCCACCCTGCAGGCTTGAGGCGACAACCTCGGCCCAGTCGCCGTCCACCGTACCGAGCTTGACCGGAACCACCGTGCGCGTGAGGCCTTTCTGTACGGTCACGGTGCCCGCCGCGATGGCCGCCACGGGCACCAGCACCGCGTCCATCCGGCGCGCGACTTCGATCGCGACGTCGGCCGTCATGCCCGGCAGAATGCGCGACGGCAAATCGGGCACGACAACGTGCACCAGGAATTGGTTCCCGTTCGAGAAGACCGTGCGCACGGCGCCGTGGAACGACTTGTCGCGCAGGCTTTCGAAGCTGAGGACGGCCGGCTGGCCGGGCGCGACGCGGATCGCCCCCTGCTGCTCGAGGGAGACCACGACATAGCGGTCGCCGAGGTCGGTGAGCGTGAGCAGCGGCGAGCCGGGCGGTACCACCTCGCCAACTTTGTACGGGATTGCCGTCACCGTGCCGGCGAAAGGCGCATTGTTCGCGCGCATCTGCTCGCCCTCGGTGGAAATGAGCGACTGGCCTGCCCGCACCAGATCCCCCTCCTGCACGAAGATTCCGCGCACCGTCTGCGCCGTGGCGAAGCGGAGCTGGTAGGTCTTGACGGCCGTCACCGTGCCGATCCCATAGACGGCCTCGACGATCGGCCCGCGCCGCACTGTCATCGTCGCACTGTTCGCTCCAATGCGGATGCGCGCGCCCACGTAGCCGGCGAGGAGGACCAGGACGAGCGCAACGGGAACCCATACGCGCCTGCGACGCAGCGCCGGCCCCACGCGTGCCCATAGGTGCGTCAGACCCTGCCACACGCGTTCCGGCGCAGCGGGGGACGGGGTAGGCGGCGACGCCATGCGGCTGCTCGGGCTTTGCGGATGCGATGGCAGGGGGCGCAAGGCTCCGGGGCGGACGGTCCGCCAGCTAGAGGCCCTCGCAGTTGCGCAGCAGGTCCTCGTACGACTCGCGGCGGCGGATGAGGCGGGCCTGGTCCGCGCGCACCAGCACTTCAGGCGGCCGGGGCCGCAGGTTGTACTGCGAACTGAGGCACATCCCATAGGCTCCCGCGTCGAGAATGGCCAGCACCTCGCCGATCCGCGGCAGCGTGAGTGCGCGGTCCTCCAGGCCGTCCTCCCCCTGCGTGAACACGTCGCCGGACTCGCAGATGTTCCCGGCGACAATGACGGGGTGCGCGTCGCCCTGCATGCGCGAGGCGTTGACGATGCCGTGATACGCGCCGTACATGACCGGCCGGACGAGGTGGTTGAAGCCGGAATCGGTGCCGATGAAGGTGTGCCGGGGCGTGGTCTTCACGGTCGTGACGCGCGCGAGCAGCGTGCCCGCTTCGGCCACCACGTAGCGGCCCGGTTCGAGCTTCATGCGCACGGGCCGCCCGTAGGCGCGCCCGAAGGCCACGAAGCGCTCCGCCATGGCGCTGCCCAGCTCCGCCAGGGCCAGCCGCTTGTCCTCCGGCCGATACGGAATGCCGAAGCCGCCCCCGAAGTCGATGAACTCCAGGCCCTCGTAGCGCTCCGCCTCCCGCAGCACGATCTCCATCGCCGCCAGCATGTCGTCGCTGCGCAGGATGCCCGAGCCGATGTGCGCGTGAATGCCGCACAGCCGCAGGCGATGGCGGGCCAGCGCCTCCCCGAGCCGCTCCCGCTCCGTGCCGTAGATCCCGAACTTGCTGTGGGGTCCCCCCGTAATGACGTGCGCGTGATGTCCCGCGCCCACGTCCGGGTTGATCCGCACCGATACCGTGGCGCCGGGATTGAGCCGGCCGAAGCACTCGACCTCGTCCAGGGAACCGAGGTTGACGGGTATCGCGTGCTGGATGCAGTAGGCCAGGTCTTCTTCGCCCACGTTGTTCCCGGTGAAGAGGATCTGGGCTGGCTGGAACCCGAGCTCCAGGGCCAGACGCGCCTCATGGGGCGAGACGGCGTCAATGCCGAACCCTTCCTCCTTCAGGATGCGCAACAGGGACGGATTGAAGTTGGCCTTGACGGCGTAGTGGAAATCCGGCTGCGCGGCGCGGAAGCAGTCGCGCAGCTCCCGGCAGCGGGCCCGGATCAGCGCCTCCTCGTAGACGTACACGGGCGTGCCGAACTCCTGGGCGAGGCTCTCGGCGCTGCGACCGTCGAGGTAGAGCCGGTTATCGCGGACCGTCAAAGGCTGGGTCATCATGCCCCCTGGATGCGTGCCGTCCGGCCGGCCCAGAGCCGCTCGCGCAGGGCGAACTTCTGCACCTTGCCCGTGGACGTGCGCGGCAAGGTCTCGAACAGGACCTCGTGGGGACACTTGTAGTGCGCCAGTTGCTCCCGGCAGAAGGCGATCAGCGCCTGGGCCGTCAGGCTGCGGCCCGGCTTGAGCGCGACGATCGCCACCGGCACCTCGCCCCACTTGTCGTCCGGACGGGACACCACCGCCGCTTCGAGGATGTCCGGATGGGACGCGAGCACGTTCTCCACCTCGATGGTCGAGATGTTCTCCCCGCCGCTGATGATGATGTCCTTTGCCCGGTCCCGCAGCTCGACGTAGCCGTCGGAATGGCGCACGCCCAGGTCGCCGGTGTGGAACCAGCCGCCGTGGAACGCCTTTTCCGTGGCCGCGGGGTCCCGGAAGTAGCCCTTCATGACGGTATTGCCGCGCAGACACACTTCGCCCATCGTCTTGCCGTCGGCGGGCACGGGGCGCAGGCCAGCGTCGAGCACCTCCAGCTCGCCCGCCAGCGCGTGCGGGACGCCCTGGCGCGCCAGCTTCGCCGCGTAGGCGTCAAGGGGCAGACGCACCCAGTCCTCCTGCACTTCGCAGATCGTGCACGGCCCGTAGGTCTCCGTCAGGCCGTAGAGATGCGTGGCCTGGATGTTGAGCTTCTGCATCGCCGCCAGCAGCGTGGGCGAAGGCGGCGCTCCGCCCGTGGCCGCCTGCACCGGGCGCTCGAACCGGAACGGCTCGGTCTCCGCAAGCTGCGCCAGCATCTGCAGGATGACCGGCGCTCCGCTGAAGTGCGTCACACCCTCGCGCTCGATCAAGTCGCGCACGCGGCGCGGCTCGACTTGCCTCAGGCATATGCTGCGGGCGCCCAAGCCCGGCGCCGCCCAGCTGAAACACCACCCGTTGCAGTGGAACATCGGCAGCGTCCACAGGTAGACCGAGCGCGCATTCAACCCGGTCTGCAGGCTGTCGTTGACGGCATTGAGCAGCGCGCCCCGGTGGCTGTACATGACGCCCTTCGGACTGCCGGTCGTCCCGCTCGTGTAGTCGATCGCGATCGTCTGCAGCTCGTCCTCGAGGGGTTGGGCGGGCTCGGCGGACGATGCACCGGCCAGCACCGCCTCGTAGTCCAGCGCCCCTGCGGGACGCCAGCCGGTAGCCGCGGACAGCTCCGGATCGTCGGCCACCCACACCTGCTCCAGCCGCCCGAGCTCTGCGGCGATCGGCTCAAGGCCCGCCAGCAGGACGTGGTCCGCCAGCAGCACGCGGCTGCCCGAGTGCGCCAGGATGAGGGCGACCTCCCGCGCGTTCAGGCGCGTGTTGATCGCGACGATCACCGCGCCTGCCCAGGGGATGCCGTAATGGGCCTCCAGCACCATCGGCACGTTCGGGGCCAGCACGGCCACGCGATCCTCACGCCGGATGCCCCGGGCCAGCAGGGCGTTGGCCAGGCGGAAGGCGCGCTCCTGGAGTTGCGCAAACGGCGTGCGGCGCTCGCCGTGGACGACAGCGATGCGCGTCGGATATACCGCCGCTGTCCGCTTCAGCAGCGTCAGCGGAGTCAAGGGCGCCTGATTGACGGCCATCGCCTTATCCTTGGAATCCGCATCCGCCGCGCAACGATCCCGGAGTCCGCCGCACAGCGAGCGCGTGTGCGTCCCGGTTACGCTAAAGCAGAGCGTAGCATGCAAGGATAGGCGCAGCGGCGCAAGACCGGCAATCTTCTGCGAGCAAAGGACAATCGGGGCGTCGGGAGCGTGAGCCGGAGCGACTGGGGTGCCCAGCGACGCGGACCATTCGGCTCGGCCTAGGGCCGTGCGGCGGGAGCGGACCGCTTGTGAATTGAGGGCATTTCTCTTAAGGGTAAGCATGAAGTGGTGCGCCCAGCTACGGTTCACTTTGGAACAGGAGGTTCATGGTGAATCCTGCATGCAGCTCGCCCGCGCAGGAAGCGGCGAATCATGGCCGCGTGCGCTCTCCGGCACGCGGCCGGCGCGTGCGGGCGTGGGTGATCGGGTGCCTGATCGCGGTCAGCGTGGCAGCCTGCGCGTCCAAACCCAAGGGGCCGCCTCCTCCTACGCCGGAGCAGCAAGCCGCCGCCCGGCGCCAACAGGAACAGCAGGAAGCCGACCGGATCGCGGCGGAACAGGATGCCCTGGCACGGCGGGCCGAAGAGCAGGAGCGCCAAAAGAAGGCGGCCGCCGAGGCGAAGCTGTTGCCCTCTGAATTCGGCACACCCGCTCCCCTGGTGGACGTCACCCCCGTTGCTCCCGCAACGGAGCCTGCCGAGTCCGGCGCGGCACCCGGCGCGGGCGAGACGGCCACCGCGCCGGCTTCCCCGCAGGTGCCCGGAGCGCCGGGCGTTGCGGCAGTAGCGCCGGTCTATGTGCCGCAGAAGATGCCGCCGCTCACGGTTCCGGGCGCCGAGCCCTACGATAAGACGTTTCCCCCCGCCCGGGACCACTTGTTGCGGGTCGGGATCGTGAGTGACGCGAGCCAGGCGCAGGCCGGCCAGGGCCTTGCCCGCATGTTGAGCCAGGAGGAGCGCAAGTACATGGAGGATACGCTCGGGCTCGGCATTCGCGTCGCCTATGTGACGGAGACGAGCGAGCCGCCGCCGCGGCGCACGCGGATCGGGTACCGGCCCGGCTTCCTTAAGGCGGCGGTGCACATTGCCGCGCTTCTGCCCCAGCCGCAACAGGTGGTCGCCATGAGCGAGTCGGACGCGGCGCGGCACAACGTGGACGTCCTGGTGCGGATCGGAACGGATCTGCGTTGACGCTACCGGCGCGGGCCATGGCGGCCGGCTCACGCCGCGGCCGCCCGGCCTGGAGCGACCGACCCAGAGCAACCGACCCGAAGCGCGGCGGCCCATGCTCGTCTCCTTCGTGATTCCCGTGCTCGACGAGGCCGATTCCCTGCGCGAGCTGACGCAGGGCATCCGCGAGCACGTGCGCCCCCACGCCTGCGAGATCGTGTTCGTGGACGACGGCTCGCGCGACCGCTCCCTGGAGGTGATCAAGGAGCTGGCCCGCGCACATGCCGAAGTGCGCTACATCGCCTTCCGGCGCAATTTCGGCAAGTCCGCGGCGCTCGATGCGGGCTTTCAGGCGGCGCGGGGCGACATCGTCTTCACCATGGACGCCGATTTGCAGGACGATCCGGCGGAAATCCCCGCCTTCCTGCGCAAGCTCGACGAGGGCTACGACCTGGTGTCGGGCTGGAAGAAGGAGCGGCACGATCCGCTCGCCAAGACGCTTCCGTCGAGGGTCTTCAACTGGCTGGCAAGGCGCATCACCGGGGTGGCGCTGCACGACATGAACTGCGGATTCAAGGCCTACCGGCGCGAAGTGGCGAAGGATCTCGTCATCTATGGCGACCTGCATCGCTTTGTGCCGGCGCTGGCCGGCTGGCGCGGCTTCCGGGTGGGCGAGCTCGTGGTGCGGCATCACCCGCGCCGCTTCGGGCACTCCAAGTTCGGGATGGAGCGCTTCCTGCGCGGCCTGTTCGACCTGCTGACGGTGTACTTCCTCACCAGCTACACGGCGCGGCCGATGCACCTGTTCGGGAAGGTGGGCCTGGCCACCGGCGCGCTGGGCTTCGCCGGGCTGGCGTACCTGTACATCGTCAAATTCGTCACGGGCGTCGGGATCGGGGCGCGTCCGCTGCTCTTCATCTGCTTCTTCCTGATGGGGATCGGGATCCAGATCTTCCTCTTCGGCCTCATCACCGAGCTGATCGTCAGCCAGAAGAAGCGCACGACGCCGGACTATTCGATCCGGGAGCAGTCGTGACCGGCCGAAATCCGCGTGCGCAGGAAGCCGGCACTGCAACACTGGCCGCATTCCCCCCTCGCTCCTGGGCTTGGCTTGTGCTCGGCCTGCTGGCCGTGAGCACCCTCATCAAGTTCTACCACCTCACCGCGCCCGCCCTGGACTGGCATAGCTGGAAGCAGATCACCACCCTCGCCAAGGCCCGCTACATCTACCGCGACGGCCTGATCTCGTTCTTCGTGCCGCGCGTGGACCTGTTCACCGGGCTCGACGTGGACAGCAACAAGGCCTTCGCCGAGCTGCCGCTGCTGCAACTGCTGATGGCCCTGGTCTACCGGCTGATCGGCGGCGAAGCGGAGTGGGTGGGAAGAGTGTGGGGCATCCTCTTCGCGCTGGTCGGGGGAGGCTACCTGGCCGCGCTGGCGCGCCGGCACCTTGCGCCGCTCGCCGGGGCGATCGCGCTGGCGATCTACGCCCTGTCCCCGCTGGACACGTACTTCTACCGCACGCTCATCAGCGACGTGCCCATGACGGCTTTTGTCGTGATGGGGGTCTTCCACTTCGTGCGCTGGCTGGAGGACGGCCGGCCGCGCGACGCGGTGCTCTGCGCCGTCGGCACGGCGCTGGCGGCCCTGTTCAAGGTGTACGCCCTGTTCATCGGCGTGGCCTACGTGTGGCTGATCCTGAGGCGGGCCGGCTGGCGCGCCCTGTTCCGTCCGGCGCACCTCGCCCTCGCTGCCGGCTCGCTGCTGCCCATTACGGCCTGGCTCGCCTACGGCTACCTGTACTTTCCGGACAAGCCCGGCGTCGGACGCAATCTGACCGCCAGCACCGAACTGCTGGGCAGTTGGCGCATCCTGCTCGATCCCGGCTACTACGGCGCGCTGTGGGCGCGAATGGGCGACTTCGGGTTGACGCCCTTCCTGGGCTTGCTCTTTCTCGCCTCGGCGGCCGGGGCGCTGCGGGGTGCCTTTGCCTCCGGGGCGCCCGGTGCGGCACCCACCGAGTCGCCCAGCAGCGCGTCAGGGAGCGCAGCAAGCGCAAGATGGACCCGGCCTTGGCCGGACTGGCTCGTCGGCTGGTGGCTGGGCGTGCTCGTGTACCTGGTGGTGGTACGGCAGGGCAATCGGGAGCACGATTACTACCAGATGTGCCTGTTGCCCCCGCTCGCGCTGGGTGCCGGACTCGGCTTCCAGTCCTGGTGGACCTGGATCGGGCGCAAGGATCGTCGCGCCGGGCCGGCGGGCCGGGCCCCGCGCGCGGCCTGGGCAGCTTGGGGCTGGCTGAAGTGGATGACGCTGGGGCTGGCAATCGTCTCGTTGACGTACGCGGAGCTGCAGGCCTACCACAAATACAAGCTCGCGCTGGACTCCTACGTGGCGGGCCGGGTCATTGCGGCCGTTCGCCAGGACGACGAGAAGACGCTCCTGCTGGAGACCGGCGGCCTGCGGCATCAGCAACTGCTTTACTATACGGGTGGGCGCGGCTGGTTCCTCCCGCCCGACGTCCGCTCCTTTGACGAGCTCCGCCCCTATGTCGAGCGCGGCGCGCGATACTTGGCGGTGAGCATGCTCAAGTCGGAATGGGAGCAGGATCCCTACCCCCTGCCGCAGCTTCGCGCCCTGACCGCCGCCGGGCATCTCGCGGAGATCGCCCGCTCCAGCGAGCAGACCGACCGCTACGACCGGCCCCGCACCTGGGCCGCGTACCGCATCGTCCCGTGAGCGCATCGGGCCCCGCCATGGAGCGAATCCTGCTGATCGGCCCATACGGCCTGGGCAACGTGCTGATGGCCCTGCCCGCCGTCCAGGCGCTGCGGGAGACGGGCCGCTACCGCCTCGAGCTGGCGTGCCTGCTGTCCTCCACGGAACGGATGTGCCGCGACGTGCCGGCGCTGGGCGGCCTGTTCGAGCGGGTGCATGCGCTGCATGCCGGCCATGGCCTGACCGCGCTGGCCCGCACCGCATGGAGGCTGCGCCGGGAGCGCTTCGACTACTCGGTCGTGATGTTCCCCTCGGCGAAGGCCCACTACAACCTGGCGAGCCTGACGCTGGGCGCGCGGGTCCGCATCGGCAGCGCCTTTCCGCGCCAGCCGTGGTGGCACCTGAACCGGCTCAATCACCGGCGCGTCCCCGTCCGGCCCGAGCTGCACGACTGCGTGCAGAACGTGCGCCTGGTCGCCGCGGGCCTGGGCATCAACCTGCCGGACCCCACCAGCTACGTCTTTCGCCGCGCGAACCAGGATGCGCGGCTGGTGGGCGTGCATCCGGGCTGCAAGCTCGAATACCGCTTCAAGCGCTGGGGCGTCGCGCGCTTCACCGAGGCCATCCGGCTGCTGGGCGACGCGCACGCGCGGCTGCGCTTCCGCGTCTTCTTCGGACCCGACGAGCGGGACGAGCGCGAGCAGTTCGAGCGCCTGCTCGCGGCCCCTCCTTACGCGGCCCTGGCCGACCGGATCGAGCGGTCGGTCGGCGCCCCGTTGGCGCGCCTGCTGGACGAGCTCGGAGAATGCGGCGCCATGATCTCGAACGATTCGGGCATGATGCACATGGCCGCCGCCCAGGGCGTGCGCACGCTCGGCATCTTCGGCCCGTCCGACGAGCGCCGCACCGGCCCGTTTTCCCCGCAGTCGGCCGTGCTGGCCACCGACATCGCCTGCCGGCCGTGCGCCCTGACCAACGACGTTCGCGCGCGGGCGTTCCACTGCATCCATGACCGGCAGTACTGCCTGACGGAGATCGGGCCGGAGCACGTGCTGGCCTGGTTCGACGGCGCCGCCTCTGGGCGCCCGATTCCCGCGCGGGGTCCAACTTGAAGAATGTGAAGCCGCCCGCCTGGCTGCGCCTCGCGCTCAAGCTGCTGCTCAACGCCATCGTGCTGGCGTTCGTGGGCTATGCGCTCTGGTCGAGCGTGAGGGGCCACGAGGCGGAGGCGCTGGCCGTCCTGCGCCGGTTCGACTGGGCCACCGGAGCGGCCCTGCTCGGCCTGGGACTGGGCAACCTGCTGGTCTCCCATTTCGCCTGGCAGACCATCACGCGGCGGCTGGGCATTGCGATCCCGTACTTCGATTCCCTGCGCATCTGGGCATTCTCCACGCTGGGCCGGTACGTACCCGGCAAGGTGATGCTGCTTGTGGCCCGCACGTACTACTACCGGCGGCGCGGAGAGCCGGCCGTGTGGGTCGGCTATGCGGTGATCCTGGAGCACCTGTTCGCGCTGGCCTCGGCCATCGTCGTCATGCTGATCGCGCTGACCCAGGCGAATCTGGACGCCCTGCAGGGCCTGCGCTGGGTGGGGTGGATCGGACTGCTGCCGCTGGCGCTGCTCCTGGCGCCGCGGCTGATGAACTGGGCGATCGGCCGGTTGGCGCACCGGCTCGGCGCCGAGGAGCGGCGCGACCTGTCCACGGGCGACTTCCTTTTGTTCCTGGCGATCTTCCTCGGCGGCTGGGTGATCCTGGGGCTGGGCAACTATGTGCTGATCTCGCGCATCGGCGGGATCGGCTGGGAATACTTTGTCTATGTCACCGGCGCCCATGCTCTGGCGGGGATTGCCGGCGTGCTGGCCCTGTTCGCGCCGTCCGGGCTGGGCGTCAAGGACGGGCTGCTGTTCTTCTTCCTAAGCCGGATCATGCCCGCCTACCAGGCCTCCCTGGCCACGGTGGGGCTGCGCATCTGGTTGAATGGGGTCGAGTTGCTCATGGTAGGGTTCGGTTGGCTGGCGCTCCGGCTCCCCGCGACGCCAGCGACGGACGCCCGGACGCAGAAGACGCCGGGGGGTTAACACCTGAGGCACAGCGACTGAAGCACAGCGACTGAAGCACAGCGACTGAAGCACAGCGACTGAAGCACAGCCGCTGAGTCGTCGCCCCGGAAGCATTGCCTCTCAGGCTGCGCGTCCGGGCGGAAATGCCCGGGCTGACTTTCGCAGTCCAACGGCTAGCACCCGAACGGCTAGCACTCGATCCGAAGGAGGCGCAGATGCGCGTTTGGCAGGGCCGCTCCCCGTTCTCTCCCGCAGAGAAGACCCGCGTATTGGACTGGCAACGCTCCAAGGCCCACTACTTCGATCTGCTGGGTCTGCGCCTGGCGGATATCGAGCCGGGCTACTGCAAGCTGGAGCTGCCGTTCAAGCGGGAGATCTCCCACGGACGCGGCATCGTGCAAGGGGGGATCCTCACCACGCTGGCGGATTCCTGCATCGCCCACGCGACGATGGCGGCCTTGCTGGGCGAGAACAAGCACTCGACCACCCTGGAGCTGAAGATCAACTTCATCCGCCCCGCCCTGCCCAGCCTGTTCACGGCGGAAGCCTGGCTGATCCACCTGGGCAGCCGCACGGCCGTGGGAGAAGCGGAGATCGTGAACGAGGAGGGCAAGCTGATCGCGAAGTGCCTGTCGAGCCTGGTCATCATCCCCGACGATCCGGCTCCCGGCGGCAGCGGGGCCTGACGCCTCCCCACGCGGCCGAGCCCGTCCGGCCAACTAGGCAACCGGGCGCGCAAGCCGCGCGTGTGCGGGTTGAGCGCCCGAGAAGGGGTACAGGAGTCTTAGACCCCTGGCGGGGTTGCAAGGGGCAGCGCCCCTTGCAAGTCCAGTATTCAAACACCGCTAGCCGGCGTGCGCCGGCGCGCTGAGCGGCACCTTGCCGCCGCCGCCGGGCGTGTCCAGCACGTAGTGGAGCATCGCCAGCTCCGGTGCGCGGCGCCGCAGCTCGTCCACGAGGGCCAGGCCCCGCTGGATGGAGGTGCGCAGCCGGGCGGTGCCGGGCACGAGGTCGGCGTGGTGCAGGTAGTAGGGATGCACGCCGCAGCGGATCAGGCGCCGGAACAGGTCCCGCAGCACCTCCGCGTCGTCGTTGACGCCCCGCAGCAGCACCGCCTGGTTGTGCACGGGCAGCCCCGCGTCCAGCAGCAGCGCCAGCGCCGCGGCGGCCTCGGCCGTCACCTCGCGCGGATGGTTGAAATGCACGCACACGTGCAGCGGATGGTGCCGCGCCAGGAGGCGGGCCAGCGCGGCGGTGACGCGGCGCGGCGCCACGCAGGGCATGCGCGTATGCACGCGCAGCGCCCGCACGTGGGGCACGGCGCGCAGCTCCGCCAGGATCGCGTCCAGCCGCCCGTCGCTCAGCATGAGCGGGTCGCCCCCGGAGACGATCACCTCGCGGATCGCGGGCGTGCGGGCGATGGCCGCGATGCCACGCGCCACTGTCTCCGCCGTCACGCCCCCGCCGCGCAAGGTCTTGCGCTTGCGCATGCAGAAGCGGCAGTACATCGGGCAGGCCTCGGTCACCAGCAGCAGCGCCCGGTCCGGGTAGCGGTGCGTCAGGTGCGGCACGGGGGAGTTGCGGGGATCGTCCTCCCGCAAGGGGTCTTCCGGCAGGTCGCCTTCCTCAAGCTCGGCCGGGTGCGGGACGCTCTGTCGCCAGAGCGGATCCTCCGGCCCGCCTTCGATCAGGCCCAGGTAATGGTGCGGCACGCGCAGGCGCAGCGTCCGGCTGACGTCCGCCACGGCCGTTTCGTCGATGGGCAGGTGGCGCGCCAGCCCTGCCGCGTTCGCCTCCGCCGCACGCAGGGCCGCCAGGCCGCGCACGATCGCGGTGGGACGGCGCTGCACGGACGACCCCGCCCCCTGTTCCAGGCCGTCCGCAACGGCGCGCGCGGCGGGAGGCGCGGCGGCGGGCCCAGCGGAAGGCACGGCGGCAGGCGCGGCGCCGGTCTCCAAGGGGCGGCAGGTGCCGTCCCGCGCAGGGATCCGGTTAGGCACGAGCAGGGCGGACTTCATGGGAGAATTGCCGGATAAGAGGATCGGCCGGGTCCGTTGCCGGTTAAAGGATCCGCGGAGCCCGGGTCCGCCGTTTACAGGGTCACCGGGGAAGGCTAAGTTGTTTGCCGGCTGAGGGCAATCCAAGAGCGCACGCGGAGCGGCACTGTCATGGATGGACTGCTGGTATTGGGCAACGGCGCGACCTTCGCGGGGCGCCTGCGCGGCGCGCAGCGGCCGACCTCCGGCGAGGTCATCTTCAACACGGCCATGAGCGGCTACCAGGAGGTGCTGACCGACCCCTCGTACAGCGGCCAGATCGTCACGATGACCTATCCCCACATCGGCAACACCGGCGTCAACGGGGAGGACATCGAGTCGCGCGGCATCCACGTGAGCGGGTTCATCGTCAAGGAGTTCAGCTCCGTCGCGAGCAACTGGCGCTCGTCCGACAGCCTGGACGGCTACCTGAAGAAGGCCAACGTCACGGTGCTGGAGGGGATCGACACGCGGGCGCTGGTGGTGGCGCTGCGGGAGCGCGGAGCGCTGCCGGGCCTGATCGTGCCGGCCGAGGGCGCGGACGTGGAGGCGCTGCGGCGCGAGGCCGGCGCACTGCCCGGCATGGTGGGGCAGAACCTCGCCAAGGTCGTGTCGGTGCGGGCGCCGTACGTGTGGAACGAGGGCCCGGCGCCCGAGCGCCCGCCCCGCTTCCGCGTCGCCGCCTACGACTTCGGGATCAAGTTCAACATCCTGCGCATCCTGGCCGGCCGCGGCGCGGAGGTGCACGTCGTCCCGTACGACTATCCGGCCGCGCGGGTGCTGGCCGACCGGTTCGACGGCGTGTTCCTCTCGAACGGCCCGGGCGATCCGGAGCCGGTGAGCGAGGCCATCGCCAACGTGAAGGCCCTGCTCGGGCGCGTCCCGATCTTCGGGATCTGTCTGGGCCACCAGATCCTCGGCATCGCCCTGGGCGGCGAGACGTACAAGCTGAAGTTCGGCCACCATGGCGCCAACCACCCCGTCAAGCGGCTCGCCTCGGGCGCCGTGGAGATCACAAGCCAGAACCACGGCTTCGCCGTGCGGGAGGAGTCGCTGCCGCAGGACGTGCGCGTCACCCACCGCAGCCTGAACGACCGGACCGTGGAAGGGATCGAGTCCACCCGCTACCCGGCGTACTCGGTGCAGTACCATCCCGAGGCCAGCCCCGGACCCCACGACGCGAACTACCTGTTCGACCGCTTCCTCGGGATGATGGAAAGCTAGACTCCGATTGAGAATCCGGGTTTGCGGGGGCTTTGCCCCCGCAGCCCCCAGCAGGGAGCTTGGCTCCCTGCAGCCAGGATACGGCGCGCAAGCCGAGCGAGAGCTAGGTCAGGAGTGGGCCGGCGCGGCTTCCTTGGGCGCGCCCAGCTTGAGGCGCTCGGCCTGATCGTGGGAGACGAGCGCGTCAATGACCTCGCCCAGGTCTCCCTCCAACACCTGCTCGAGCCGGTAGAGCGTCAGGCCGATGCGGTGGTCGGTCAGGCGGCTCTGGGGGAAGTTGTACGTGCGGACGCGCTCGCTGCGGTCGCCGGTGCCGACCATGCTGCGCCGCAGCTCGCCCTGCTTGCGGAGCTGCTCGTCCATCATCTTCTCGTAGATGCGGGCCTTCAGCACCTTGAGCGCCTTCGCCTTGTTCTTGTGCTGCGACTTCTCGTCCTGCTGGATGACGACGAGCCCGCTCGGCAGATGGGTGATGCGGACCGCG
>JBGOTW010000020.1:0-28433 GCA_041476685.1 bacterium
CGATCTCCTTCGGCGCGACCACGGCGCCGAGCTGCGCGCGGGCGTGGCCCAGCAGCGCGCGCCGCAGCTCTGGCGTCGGCGCCCAGCCGACCTTGAGCGAGACGAACGCCTTGACGACCTCGAGCGCGACGGGATCGGGCTTGCCGATGACGCCGGCCTCGGCCACCGCGGGGTGCTCCATGAGGACGCTCTCGACCTCGAACGGGCCGACCAGGTGGCCGGAGGTCTTGATCACGTCGTCGGCGCGGCCAACGAACCAGTAGTAGCCGCCCTTGTCGCGCCGCGCCAGGTCGCCGGTCAGGTACCAGCCACCGACGAAGCACTTGCGATAGCGCTCTTCTTCGTTCCAGTAGCCGCGGAACATGGAAGGCCAGCCGGGCCTGAGCGCAAGCTCTCCCTGGACGTGCGCCTCTTCGATCACCTGCACGCCGCCGTTCGTCTTCTGAACGATGGCCGCTTCGATGCCGGGCAGGGGCTTGCCCATCTAGCCGGGCTTGATGTCCATGGATGGATAGTTCGCGATCATGATGCCGCCGGTCTCGGTCTGCCACCAGTTGTCGTGGATGGGCAGCCCGAAGGCCTCCCTCCCCCACCACACGGCCTCCGGATTGAGGGGCTCTCCGACGCTGGCGATGAATCTCAGGTGCGGCAAGACGTAGCGCCGCGCCAGGTCCGTTCCCGCCTTCATCATCATGCGCACGGCGGTCGGCGCCGTGTACCAGACCGTCACGCGCTGCTCTGCCAGGATCCGGTACCAACGCTCCGCATCGAAGTCCCCTTCGTCCACGAGCATCGTGGCGCCGTTGGTGAGCGGCGCGATGATGCCGTACGACGTGCCCGTGATCCAGCCAGGATCCGCGGTGCACCAAAAGACGTCCTCCGGGTGCAGATCCAGGGCGAGCTTGCCGGTGATGTGGTGGGCGACCACGGCCCCATGCACGTGCACCGCGCCCTTAGGCTTGCCGGTCGTTCCGCTGGTGAAATGAAGCAGGGCCATGTCCTCGGGCAGCGTGGCCGCAACGGCAAAGGTGTCCGCGGCGGCGTCCATCAGGCTGCTCAGGTCTACGGTCCCGGGAACCGCGGTAGGTGCGGCGCCCTCCCGGATCAACAGCACGTGGGCCAAGGAGGGGATCGCCGCACGAATGGAAGCGACCTTCCTGCGGTAGAGCGATTCCGTCGTCACGAGCACCTTCGCATCCCCCAGCGCCATCCGGGCCCGGATCGGCTCGGGCCCGAACGCGGAGAAGAGGGGGCAGAAGACGCTTCCGTTCTTCAGCGTGCCCAGGGCGGCGATGTACAGCTCCGGAACCCGGTTCGCCATGACGAAGACCCGCTCGGATTTCCCGACGCCGAGCCCACGCAGGACATTGGCGAAGCGACTGGTCAACGCCTGCAAGTCGCCATAAGTGAAATCCCGCACTTTTCCATTGCGCGAGAGCCAGCGCATGGCCAGCTGCGCGCGACGCGGCCCCTTCGCGTGCCGATCTACGGCCTCGAAAGCGATGTTCAGTCCGCCTTGCGGCAAACCAGTCAACTCGCGACGTGCCTGATCCCACGAAAACCCAGCCCGGTAGCGGTCGTAGTCCTCGAGGTTGGGCTGGACGCGCCCCGCGGCGGCACCCGCCTCGAGTAGGCCGGCTTTGGTGATTCGCTGCTCGCGCACAGTATCCTCAGGCGGAATCCGCGGCGGCCGCACGAGAGAGCCTCGGAAGAGGCCCGCCCGACGGCTCGCGTCTGCCCTTATTCTCTCTGCAAATCAGCGTGATTGGCGAATGATGCAGGTCAAACGGGAGCCCTTCCGCCCGAAGCGCGCAAGAGCGCGCCGGTCCCGCCCCAAGGCCCTGGAAGGCCAAGGCTTCCAGGACGCGCGGCTCCCGGACGATCCCAGTGACCCGGCTCCGGGCGACTTGGATCAGGGTGGCAGCGGGCCTGGGAAATTGGGTTCAGGACAACGGTCTCTGCACAATGATCTCAGGCACCTGCATGAGGCCGTTGATCTAACGATCTCGATCTCAGGACGTTGACCTCTGGACACGAAATCGCACCCGCTGGGAGGATCCACCGGCGTGTGGGGTAATTCCTAGTCCTGACTGCAAGGCCGGAGCGGGCTGCGTCTTGGCTGCGACGGGCGTCTGCCAATGCCTCGTGCGGCGGGGTGGCGGGAAAGCGGAGGGCCGCTGCGCTAGCGGGCAGTCATGACGACCGCCGTCTGCTCCTGTTGCGCGGCATGCCGGGCCGCAAGGTATCCGAACGTCATGGCGAGGCCGAGCTGCGCTCCCGCGCCCGGATACTCGCCCCCGAACGGGGAGTGCATGTCGTTTCCGCAAGCGTAGAGTCCCTCGATAGGACTGCCTTGCGCATCGAGAACCTGCCCTGAGGCGTTCGCGAGCACCCCAAGGCTCGTTCCGAGCGGCGTCGGCAGGACGGCGACGGCATAGAAGGGCGGCGCTTCGATCGTTCCCAGGCAAGGGTTCGGTGCGTGCTCTGGATCGCCATTGTTCCGGTCGAAGACGTTGCCTCCCTTTCCGAATTCGGGGTCCACTCCCGTGCGGGCCGATCGGTTGTGCAGGCTCACCGTCTCGCGCAGGCCGGCCGGGTCCACTCCGATCCGTGCGGCGAGCGCGTCGAGCGTGTCAGCCGCATGGAGGTAGCCGCGCGCGATGAACGGCTTCACCCGTAGCGTAAAGGGCCGGATCAGGCCGAGTCCGTATTTCCAGAGAAAGCGCCGGTCGCACACCAGCAGCGCGGGAATGCTGGGAACCCGCGCGTGCGAGCGGTACATGGCGCGCGTGAACTCGTGATACGAGACGGCCTCATCGACGAACCGCCTTCCGCTCGCGTTGACCGCCACAAGGCCAGGCTTGGCGCGGTCCAGCACGATATGGGGATACACCGCGGTCGTTCCATCCGCACGGGTCGCGATCGAGCTGGGAAACCACAGCGCGTTGTCCAGGCCCGGCGGGCCGAGCGCGGCGCCGACCGCCTGGGCGAGACTCAATGTCTCCCCGACGCATCCCTCGTAGGCCGAGGTATACTGGGCGACCGGCCGCGGCAGGTAGCGCTCGCGCCATGCGGGGCTGGCGGGAAATCCTCCGCCGGCCAGGACGATGCCACGCCGCGCACACACGCGGCGCCGGCGACCTTCCATCTGCACGACAAGGCCGGCCACGCGCGGCCCCTCCCGCACGAGTTGCAGCGTCGTCCCTTCGAACCAGATCGGCACGTTCCGGTCCAGAAGCCTCCGGTAGAGCCTCGCCACGAGGGCATTGCCCAGCACGAGCCGCGTCCCGCGCTTGTAACGCAACCGGTCGAGGGCATAGCGGGCCACGAGCCTGAACCCGAGTGCGAACGCATCGAGCGACCGCCCGATCTTCAGCAGCCGCGCCACTTCGCCGCGTGTCACCATCATGCCGCCGAAGAGCATCAGCTCCGGCAACGGCCAGCCGACCCGGTCGAAGCAGGCACCCAGCGTCCGGCCATCGAAGGGGAGCGGTTCCAGCGGCCGTCCCCCCAACGCCGCTCCTGGCAAGTCCTGGCGATAGTCCGGAGCGCTGCGATAGGGCTGGAAGCCGATGTCTGCGCGCTCGGCGAGGAACCGCACCATCGCCGTGCCGGCAGCGAGAAAGGCCTCCCTGAGGCGGGGGTCCGCGCGCCCGCCGACCAGGGCATCGAGATATTCGCGCGCAGCGTAACCGTCGTCGGTGACGCCCAGGGCATGCTGATACGGATTGTCAGGGATCCAGACCGTGCCGGACGACCTTGCGCTGGTGCCCCCGACGCGATCGGTCTTCTCAACGAGCAGGGTACTCAGCCCCCCGAGCGCGCCGACGAGGGCCGCGGTCAAGCCGCCCACGCCCGCGCCCAGCACCACCAGGTCGAACGCCTCGTCCCACGCGGGCGAGGCCTCGGAATCGTTTTTGACTTGCTCGCTCATGACGGCCATCGGCTGCCCGGTCGAACCGGGCACAGCCCCCGCGCGGAATGCCCGCCCCTCCTTGCGGCGGAGCCGGCGCTGCCTGCGCGACGGACGACTACCCGTCCTCCGGGGGGGTCGTGACAACGACGAAGCGTAAATCCACCATGCCGGTATTGTAGATCGCGTGCTCGACGCCGGGCGGAATGAAGATGATGTCATCCTTGCGCACGACAGTGCGTTCTCCGGCCAGCTCCATCAGGCCTTCCCCGGCGAGCACATGGTAGACCTGCTCCTGCACCTTGTGCCGGTGGGGAACGACGTAGGCCTTTGGCTGATAGACCGAGATGCGGTAGTCCAGCTTCTGCGAGCCTGTGGGCTCCGGACGCACGAGCATCTTGGAGTAGGCGCCCCCGATGTGCTCGGGCGGCTCCTCCCACAGCACTTCGGCCGCATGCCGGATGACGCCCTTGCCGCGCTTTGCCTTGTCTGTTTGCATGTCATCCTCAAGAATTGGAGTCCTTGCCCCCTCCAGGCGCTGTCGCGCTCACCCTGGCTTCTGCACCGCGGGCGGGCGCCGGTCAGGACCAGCACGCCGCGGCCGCATTGCCGCTCCGGGTCAGCCCGGGCGCAAGCGGGCTTCGCGCAGGTAGTCCGCCATTCCGGCGCGGAAGTCGAACCGCGGTTCGTATTCGAGTACCCGGCGCGCACGGGAGATGTCGAGCGCGCCCTTCTTTACCATGGCCACGACGCCCCCGTACGTGTAGTTGCCTGGCCCCGCGGACAGGTCCGCGCCGGGGACGAGGCCCTTGATGATCTCGACCATCTCGCGCACGCTCGTCGCCCGCCCGCTGCCGATATTATAGGCGTCGAAGGGATGGTCGCGCTTGTCCAGCGCCAGCAGGATGCCCTGGACACAGTCGCTCACGTGCGTGTGGTCCACCGAAAAGTCGCCGCCCTCCGGCAGGTGCAGCGGCCTGCCGGCGAGCGCGGCATCGAGCAGGTTCTTGGGGATCCGCGGGCGCGGAAGGAGGGGGCCGTACACCCAGCACGTGCGGATATTGATGCACTCCAGCCCGTGCAGGGCCCGGTAGCTCCGTCCGAGCTGCTCCACCGCCAGCTTTGAGATGCCATACGGCATGAGCGGGCGCTGCGGATGATCTTCCGTCGCGGCGGGAGCCTCGAACTGGCCGTAGGTCTCCTCGGAACTGAGATGGATCATCCGCCGCACGCCGAACAGCCGCATCGCCTCGAGCAAGTTGAGGCTTCCGCCGACGTTCACCTCGAACGTGCGGAACGGGGCCGCGATGGAGGCGGGCACGCCGACCAGGGCGGCGCAGTGCACGACGGCGTCCGGCGCATGGTCCTTCAGCAAGCCCGCGACCGCCTGCCATTCCGTGATCTCGCCCGGCACCGCGCGCACATTGCGGCTGGACGCGGCCAGCGCGGCGAGCCCCGCTCCGACGACCATGTCGAACGCGATTACTTCCGTTCCGCGCCGGGCCAGCGCCTTGGCCACTTCGAGGCCCACGAATCCGCTCGCGCCGGTGACAAGAACACGCTGCATGCTGTTTGCCGTCTCCAAGAAGGGCTGCTCACTCAAGAGTGCAGGGCTCCGGACGCCCCGCGAACGATTGCGTCACGTGCGCTGCGACTTCTCGGGGCGATAGGGCTTACCGAACACGGGTTCCTTGTGCGGTGTCGGAGGCAAGGCCCAGGTGCCCGTGGCCGGCGGCCGGATGTTCGCGTCCACGTGCACATCCAGCACCCAGGGCTTGTTCTGCCTGACGGCGTGCTCCAGGGCGCCGCGAAAGTCCTCGCCCTGCTTGATCGTGACGGCGTCCACGCCGTGCGCTCGGGCGAGAGCGGCAAAGTCGGGGTTGTAGGACTGCTCGCCCTGGTAGAAACCCGTGCCGATTTCGCGTCCGCCGAACATGCCGTGCTGGATGTCGCGGATCGCGCCCCAGGCGAAGTTGTTCCAGATCACCCATACCGCGGGAATATTGTATTCGACCGCCGTGCAGAGCACGTGGGGCGTCATTGTGAACCCACCGTCGCCCACGATGGCGACACAGGGCCGGTCGGGCGCCGCCAGCTTCGCTCCCAGGATGCCGCTCACGCCGAACCCCATCGCCGAGAATCCCCAGGCGTTGAGCATGGTCTGCGGCCGGCGGGCCTTCCAGAACTGCATGAACCAGTTGTGGTGCACGCCCGAGTCCAGGCTGATGATGGCGTCGTCCGGAAGCACGGCGCCGACGTCCGCCACGACCCGCTCCGGCCGCAGGGGAGAGGAATAGACCTCGAAATTGGGCCGCGTGAAGGCGTCCCACTCCTGCCGCCATCCTTCGATCGCCTTGTGCCATTCGCCCAGCCGCGCGGGGGCCAGGGCGGGGCCCCGCTCCAGCTCGGCCAGGAGCTGACCGAGGAACGTGCGGGCGTCGGCAACGATGCCCAAGGTCGGAGGATAGTTGCGACCGATCTCGCCCGGGTCGATGTCCACGTGGATGAGCCGGGTCTGCGGGAAGTTCCACGAGTACCCGGGAATCCAGGAAGACGAGGAGCGGTCGTCGAAGCGCGCACCGATAGCGAGCACAAGATCGGCGCGCCGGCCCGCCTGATTCGCCGGGTATGCGCCGTTGCGGCCGATGAACCCCAGCGAGAGCGGATCATTCATGTCGAGGCAACCCATTCCATTGGGCGAGCTCACGACGGGAATGCCCAGCCGGCGCGCAAACGCCGTCAGCTCGGTGCCTGCCTCCGCCAGCGTGACGCCATGCCCGATGAACAGGACGGGCCGCTTCGCCTCGCGCAACAGCCCGATCGCCTCCGCGACTGCTTGGGGCGCAGCGCCCGGGCCGCGGTTGCTCGTCCCGCTGAAGGTCGCTTCCAGCTCGACGTCCGCTTCTTCCTGGAACACGTTGAACGGCACGTCGAGCTGCACCGGTCCCGGCCGGCCGGTGCGCATGGTGGTGACGGCCTGCCGCAGCGCGAGGGGCAACATGTCCACGCGGGTGGGCTGGAAGCTGCGCTTGACGACCGGCCGCACGACGGCGGGAAAGTCGGCGGCATTGTGCCGGTGGATCTCCTGGAACGGGCCGCGGTTGAACTGCGATGTCGGCACATTCGCCGTGATGGCCAGGAACGCGGAGGAATCCGAGATCGCGTTGGCGAGCGCCATCACCAGATTGGCCGAACCCGGCCCGCACGAGGTCAGCGTCGCCACCGGCTCGTGCCGCACGCGGAAGTACGCGTCGGCCATGTGGCCCGCCGTCTGTTCGTGCCGCGGCGAGATCAGCTTGATCCGGTCCCGGACGTCATAAAGTGCGTCGAGCATGCCGACGTTGCCGTGGCCGCAGATTCCGAACACGTAGGGAAACTTCTCCCGGATCAGGAACTCGGCGATCAGCTCGGCCCCTTTTCGCTTGGGCATAGGAATTCAGGCTCCCTTCTCGTCGTTCACTCGCTGCGCTCGGCCCCGCGTTGACGTTTCGCGCTCCCGGAGCGTGCAAGCCATTCGCGCGGATGCGGCGCCACTGCTCTTGTATACCCATTCAGGCCTCCGCCGCATTATTGACGGCCCGGCCCACCCTTGTTAGGGATGCAAACGGTTCCCACCGGCTCAGCGCGCTCGCGACGAAAGGCGCCGGGAGCGACATCCCAGGCCAGCCGAATCGTACCCGGGCATCCGGTTCCAGGCCAGCGGAGGTGCGATGGATTCCCATCCCGAGAAGACGCAAGAGGCTCTGCACGGGGTTTCACGGCGCACCCTGATCAAGGGCGTGATCGCCGCGGGATGCTCGGTCTCCTCGGTCAACACCCTCTTCAGGGGTCGGACGGTGGCGGCGCAGGGGGGCGGAGAGCGCCTGATTTCCTTGCTCGTGAACGGGCAGCAGCGCCGCGTGGACGTCCTGCCGCAGGAAACCCTGGCGATGACGCTGCGCTACAAGCTGGGGCTGACGGGCACCAAGCTCGGATGCGACCGCGGCGAATGCGGCAACTGCACGGTGCTGGTGGACCAGGTGCCCATGTATTCCTGCTCCCTGCTGACCCACACGGTCCGCAGCGCGAAAATCACCACCATCGAAGGGCTTTCCGCTCCGGGCGGGGAGTTGCATCCGGTACAGACGGCGTTCGTCGCGGAACTAGGCCCGCAATGCGGATTCTGCACGCCGGGCCAGATCATGTCGGCGGTCGGCCTGCTCATGGTCAACCCGAAGCCGACGCGGGCCGAAGCGGCCGAGGCCATGTCGGGCAACCTGTGCCGGTGCGGGGCGTACGCGCACTACCTCAGCGCCGTCATGCGTGCCGCGGAGCTGACTTGAGATGACCGCTCACAAGCTGATCGGGCGGAATTTCCTGCCGCCCGACGTCATCGGAAAGGTGACCGGAAGAGCCAAGTACGCCGAGGATTTCCGCGCCGAGGGGATGCTCTTCGCCAAGCTCTACCGCAGCCCCATGCCGCACGGCAAAGTCAGGGCCATCGACGTCACGGAGGCCATGCGCGTTCCGGGAGTGGTGGCGGTCCTGACCCCCGATGAGGTGCCGAAAGTGGCTCCACCGGCCGAGCCCATCCTGGCCTCCGAGCCGGTCTACACCGGGGAGCCGATCCTGGCGCTGGCGGCTGTGGACGAGACGGCCGCGGCCGAGGCGATTGCGCGGATCAAGGTGGACTTGCAGCCCCTGCCCTTCGTCATCAATCCCCTCGACAGCCTGCGCCCGGACGGGCCGGACGCCCGCAGCGAAGGCAACGTTGCGAACGGCAACCTGCCGTTGCAGCGGATCAAGTGGACGGCACGGGAGTTCGCCTCCTTCCACCAGGGCAAGTTGCCGTTGGGCAAGCCGGCGGAAGCGTGGCAGTTCGGGGACATCGAAGCGGGCTTCAAGCAGGCCGACCTGATCGTCGAAGAGACCTTCGTCACGCAGGCCTCGGCGCACCATTCGATGGAGCCGCGTTCGGCGCTCGCCTATTGGCAGGGGGGCAAGCTGTTCCTGCACGGCTCGTCCCAGAGCCTCGCCTTCCCCATTCCCATCATCTCCCGTCTGCTGCAGGTGGATCCGGCCAATCTGGTCTTCATCTCCGAGCATACGGGCGGCGGGTTCGGGAGCAAGGGCGCGGGCTATCCGCAGTGGGCGATTCCGGCCCTGCTGGCGAAGAAAGCCGGCCGGCCGGTCATGCTCCGCGTCACCCGCGACGAGGAGCACGACTTCGGGCGCGCCCGCCCCGGCTTTCAGGGCTGGGTCAAGCTCGGCTTGCGCAAGGACGGGCGCATCCTCGCCGCGGACCTGTATGTGATCCAGAGCAACGGCCCGTACGAGGGCTTTTCGGACTGGCGGAGCGCCGGGAACGCCGTCAGCATCGTCTACCAGCCCCTCAGCATGCGCTGGCGCGGCATCCCGGTGCTGACCAACACGCCGCCGCGCACCGCACAGCGGGGGCCAGGCCAGAATCAGACCGCGGCGGCGATTGAACCGATCCTGGACAAGGCCGCCCGCAAGCTGGGGCTGGACCGCGTCGCCATCCGGCTGGTCAACGCGCCGAGCCACGACGCTAAGTACGGTAGCAAGCAGGAGCCGATTTCAAGTTCGTACCTTCCCGAGGCACTCAAGCGAGGCGCGGAGAAATTCGGCTGGACAAGACGCCAGGCGTTGAGCGGGAAGCGCAACGGCAGCAAGGCGATCGGAGTGGGGGTCGGGGTCGCCTATCACACGGCCGGAAGCTCCGGCTTCGATGGACTGGTCCTGATCAAGCCGGACGGCAAGCTCTACATCCACAATGGTACCGGGAATCTGGGCACCTATTCCTACGCCGGCACGGCGCGTGCGGCCGCCGAGGCGCTCGGCATGCCGTGGGAGCGCTGCGAGATCGTCTTCGGCAGTTCGGCCCGCCACGTGCCTTGGAACAACGGGCAATTCGGTAGCAACACCAGCTACACGATGACCCGCACCAACACTGTCGCCGCGCTGGATGCGAAAGGGAAACTGCAGGAGATCGCCGCGAAGGAATTCGGGGGTGATCCCGCCCAGTACGACGTGGACGGTGGAAACGTCTTCTTGAAGTCGGATCCCACCAAGACTCTGAGCTTCGCCGCCGCGGCAAAGCGCGCCATCGCGCTGGGAGGAAAGTATAGCGGCCGGGAGCTGCCCCAAAACCTGAATCCGATGACGGCGCGCTCCGCGGCAGCCTTGCCCGGCCAAGGTCTGCTGAGGGTAGCCAAGGATACCCTCGAACGCAAGGGCGTCGTGACGGCATTCACCGCCGGATTCGTCCAGGTGCAGGTGGACGTGGAAACCGGTCATGTGGACATCACGGATTACCTGGCCGTGGCCGACTGCGGCACAGTGATCCACCCGCAGAGCCTGGGCACCCAGATCATGGGCGGCACGGTACAGGGGATCGGCATGGCCCGCCTGGAGAAGCACGTCTACGATCCGAAATTCGGCATTGCGGCGACGCGCGGCCTGCACAGCAGCAAGCTGCCGACTTACCTGGATGTCCCGCTCAACATGAGCTGGGACGCCGTGGATGAGCCGGACCCGTCCAATCCGGTCGGCGCCAAGGGCATCGGCGAGCCGCCCATGGGCGCCGCCGCCGCGGCTCTGATCTGCGCGATTTCCGATGCGCTGGGCGGGGTCACGTTCAACCGATCGCCGGTGACGCTGGATATGATCCTGAACGCGGCGGAGGGCCGCCCCCCGCCCCACCAGCCGCTCGACGTGGACGTCTAGCTGGGGCAGGACCGAACACCGGTTGAGGCGGCTCGCCAAACTGGGGGGACAACGCCTCCGCCCTTTCAGTCCCGGCTGCGGCCTTTCAAGCACGGGTACGCGATATGGCCTTGCAAGACATGATGGCGCCCTTCGAGTTGTACCAGCCCGCCACCGTGGCCGACGCATTGGTGCTGCTGAAGAAGCACGGCCAGGACGCCTGGGTGCTGGCCGGCGGCATGGACAGCCTCGACTGGTTCAAGGACCGGGTGAAGAAGCCCAAAGTGGTGGTGGCGCTGAACCAGATTGCCGAACTGAGGGGCATCCGCCCGGCGGGGGATGGCCTCGACATCGGAGCGATGACCACGCTGACGCAGATCGCCGAACACGCCGCACTCCAGTCCCGCTATGGCCTGCTGGCGCAGGCCGCCCGCAAGGTGGCGACGCCGCAGATCCGCAACCGGGGCACCCTCGGCGGAAACGTCAGCCAGGACGCCCGCTGCTGGTACTATCGGGGCGGCCTGGCCTGTTATCGCGCGGGAGGCAATACCTGCTACGCGGACACGCCCACGTCCATCAATCGCGAGCACTGCCTGTTCGAGGCCGACCGCTGCGTGGCCGTCAGCCCGTCGGATACCGCCCCGGCCCTGATCGCGCTGGAGGCGAAATTCGTCCTCCGTGGCTCGGGCGGGGAACGACTGGTGGACGCGGAAGATTTCTTCATCGGGCCCAAGGTGGATATCACCCGCATGACGGTTCTGGAGCCGGGAGAATTGCTGACGGCGATCCGCCTGCCCGGCACATGGGCCAATGCCGCCTTCTTCTTCGAGAAAGTTGCGGATCGCCAGGCCTGGGACTTCCCTCTGGTGAACGTGGCCGCGGCAGTGCGGGTGCGGGGCGGCACCATCCAACAGGCACGGATCGTGGTCGGGGGTGTTGCCGCGCGGCCACTGAGATTGAAGGCCGTCGAGGAAAGCCTCGTCGGCGAACGCGCAAACAACGATTTGGCGGAGCTGGCTGGCCAGACGGCCATCTACGGGGCGCGGCCTCTCAATCACAATCAGTACAAGATTCCCCTGTTGAGCAACCTGGTGAAGCGCTCCGTGCGGGGAATTGCCGGGTAAGCGGGCAGCCCGAGCCGATTCCCGGCGCACGCGAGACGGGCGCGGACGAATCATTCCACATGCGTGGCTGCGCAGGCGGGACGGCACTGCGACGATCGGAAGATCAGCGGCCGCCCACGCTGGATCCGGGCGCTTCCTTGTCAGCGTGCGCGTTTTCCGCCCGTTTTGGGTCGCGTCGCCCGCTATTTGCCTGACCGAGCCGAGGCGAAAACGCCCCGCATTCCCCATGGCCGAAGCCGCCGCCCGCGCGATCCGGTGCGCCGTATCCGGCCCTCGCCGGCGGAACCGGGGTCAGCGCCGGATAGGACTCGCCAACTGCGTCCATCTTAGGATGCAACGCGCCGGGCGGGCAATCCGGCGTCACCGCCAAGCTGGAAAGGAAGTGCTTCATGCAATGGGCTCGTTGGCAACAAAGTCCCTGGGGCGAGATAACCCTAGTCGGCCTGTCCTGGGACGTGGCATGGGTCGCTCTCGCGGCCGGGCTGCTCACCATCGCCGCGCACATTGCCCTGTATAATTGGCGCTGGCGTGCCGCGCAATTCCATGTGCGGCGGTCTCCCCAAACCTCCCTCGGCCCACTGCCCGAGCGGCTGCTTCGCCACACGCTGGTCTCCAGGATAATCCATTGGGCGATGGCACTGGCAGTCTCCGTCCTGCTTTTGACGGCGTTCCTGCCGATCATGGGCATCAATTTCGCTTGGGTCACGGTGCACTGGCTGACCGGGTTCGCGCTGACTGGCATTATCCTGTTCCATCTGCTGCACGCCACGCTGTGGAAGAGTGCGAGCCTGATGTGGATCACGAGACAGGACCTGGGCAGGGGATGGGCGATGGTACGGTCCCTTTTCGATCCGCGGGTTTCCGCTGCCAAGCCCGGCAAGAACCCGCTGGAAAACAAGCTCTTTCATCACGCGGTCGCGCTCGCGGGGCTTGCGGCCGTCGCGTCGGGCCTGGTGATCATGGTGAACGTGGACACCCCATGGTGGAACCGCAACCCGTTCCTGTTGTCGGACGATCAGTGGGGGCTCGTCTACCTCATTCACGGGGCCGGGGCAGTGGCGCTGGTCGCGCTGATCCTGGTGCATGTCTACTTTGCCCTGCGGCCGGAAAGGCTCTGGATCACGCAGTCCATGTTCCGGGGCTGGATTACCCGCGAGCATTTCCTGGAGTGGCACGACCCCAGGCGCTGGCAGCCCGGGCCAATGACAGCGGGCACCGCCCCCCGATCCGCCGCGTCTGAAGAACCGCACCTGGGCGAACGGTCCGCATCGCGCGGCCAAGGCGGAGCATGAGCCCGCCTGCGGCCCTGGACCTGGCTGGATGCATCGAGACCATCGAGTCGGCGTATGAATTCATGCTGGCCTACGCGGCCCAGGGAGTATCCGGCGACGGAGCCGGAGCCGGCGGCTCCGAAATCCGCGCCCGCCTGGAGCGTGCAGACCAGGCCATGCGGGAGCTCGCGGGCCTGCTCGAGGCGGCAATTCAGTCCCGGAAGCCTCCCTCTCTGGAGCCGTATCGGAAATTTGCCGCCGTCATGGAGCGGGATTCCGGTCATGCCCAAGCGGCGGTGCAACTCGTGCTCGCGCAGCCCATGATCAGCTCGCAACTCGTCGACAACATCAACGCGCTGATTCACATCAGGGCGCTCCTGACCGATCTATTCCTGATGGACGAGATCCTTCATCCCAAAATACCTGGAGCGGGAAGCTAGGCGGCGGCAACAGCGACGAACCCCTCGCAGGAGAGTGGCACCGGTCACTCGGCAGAATAGCCGTTCGAGCGTTGACAGCCGAAGCTCCTCGCTTTCAATCAGGTTTCTCCCATTGCAGGCCGCTCGTCTTTTCGATCGGGAAGATTCCATGACCGGTGCGGCGCGATGGCGGGGCAGGGTGGCCCTGCTGACGGGCGCCTCTAGCGGGATTGGCAAGGCGATCGCCCGAGCGCTGGGGGCGGCGGGGCGTCAGGCTGGCGCCGCGGGGCTGGCCTGTTGCACCACCATCAGTGACTTGCGCGCCAGGTCCGGATCGGCGTCGAATTCCCGCAAGGTGCCTCCAAAGACCGACTTGCCCGCGCCATTGCGGCCAAAACCGCAAACGATCTGGCCCTTCTCGACGGCGAGCGAACCCGGTCCAGGGTCTCGCTTACGCCGTAGCAGGCGTGCACGGTATTGAGCATCAGCATCGTTCATCTTTTCCCCAGGTAGAATTCCTTCACCCGCGCATTGACCGCGATCTGCGAGGGCAATCCCTCCGCGAAACCTTGCCCAGGGCCATCACGGTGATGGCGTCGGCGGCGCGGAACACGACGTCGATGTCCTGCCCGACGAAGAGCAGCGTGACGCCGCGCCCGCGCGGAGCGAGTCGGCCCCGCTCCGGTCCGCACGGCCCGGGCTGACATTTCCCGCAAATCCCACTACAAGGACCCGACCGGCACCGGTGCGGACCCTCGGCACCCCGCCGGGCGCCCCCATGCCAAGGCCGGCCGCCCACGTGCCGCCTCCACCAATCTTTTCTGCGCCTTCACGGAAGGAACACCCCACATGGAATACAAAGATTTCCAACACCTGCTGTTCGAGCCCAAGGACAACGGCATCCTGCTCATCACGATCAACCGGCCAGACAAGCTGAACGCGACCAATCAGCGCCTGCATTGGGAACTGACCCAGGTGTGGCAGGTCGTGGATGCCGACCCCAAGACTCGCGTCGCGGTCATCACGGGTGCCGGACGGGCATTCTCCGCCGGCGGCGACCTGGAAATGATCGAGAAGCAGGTGCGGAACTTCAAGATGGTCAGCGGCATCATGAAGGAGGCCTCGGACCTGGTGTACAACATCGTCAACATGGACAAGCCCGTCGTCTCGGCGATCAACGGCGTGGCCGTGGGCGCGGGCCTGGTCGTGGCCCTGATGGCCGACGTCTCCATCATCGCCGAGGACGCGCGCTTCACCGACGGACACCTGCGGCTCGGAGTGGGCGCGGGTGACCATGCGGCGATCGTCTGGCCGCTGCTGTGCGGGATGGCGAAGGCGAAGTACTACCTGATGACCAGCGAATTCATTGACGGCAAGGAAGCCGAGCGCATCGGCCTGGTCAGCTTGTGCGTGCCGCGGGCACAGTTGATGGAGAAGGCGATGTCGGTAGCCACCAATCTGGCCAACGGTCCGCAGCAGGCCGTGCGCTGGACCAAGCGCGCACTGAATAACTGGATCCGCATGGCCGGCCCGATCTTCGACAACTCGCTGGCGTTGGAGATGCTGAATTTCTTCGACGACGACGTGGTGGAAGGGGCGAAGGCCATCAAGGACAAGCGGGCCCCTGTCTTTCCTTCGACGCGCGCACGCTAGGCGGTCTGTGCCGGTGGATCGCGGCGGCGCATCTGCGGGCGGCGGCCGATCCCCCGCGTGCCGCCCGTCACCAGTACGCACGGTCCGGTGAAGTCGCGCGTCACCGCACCTTTGGCTGGCCTGCGGGACACGTCGCGTGAGAGAGGGCGGCGCGCCCGCGAATCGCTGCGGCGCAGGAGTCGAGCCGTTCAGGCGCAGGCGTTGAGACGGCAATCCGCAGAATAACTCAAGCGCCCGCGCGGCTCCGCGCGGGCGGCTGGCCATTGGCCGCCCGGTCCGGTAGGCGTGGACGGATCCGGATTCGATGCCGCCTCGCTGCGCGGGGCATGCGCCGCCCATTCAGCCAGAGCGAACCCATGCGCGCCTCCATCCGTTCTCCCGCTGCACCCGCAGCCCGGCGGGACGTCGAGCCGGCCTACCAGACGGGGTTCGGCAACCATTTCGCCACCGAGGCGCTGCCCGGCGCGCTTCCGGTCGGGCAGAACAGCCCGCAGCGCGCGCCGTACGGGCTCTACGCCGAAGTGCTGTCCGGCACCGCATTCACGGCCCCGCGGGCGGAGAATCGCCGCACCTGGACCTATCGCATCCGCCCTTCGGCGACCCACGGTCCCTTCCGGCGCGTGGACAACCGGCTGCTCCGCTCCGCTCCGTTCGGCGAAGTCGGGCCTCCGCCGACCCAGATGCGCTGGAACCCGTTTTCGTTCCCCTCCGCTCCCTCCGATTTCAGCGAAGGTCTGGTCACCCTGGGCGGGAATGGGGACGCTGCGAACCGCTTCGGCATGGCGGCGCACGTGTATGGCGCAAACCGCTCCATGCAGGACCGGGTGTTCTGCAACGCCGACGGGGAGATGCTGCTGGTGCCTCAGCAGGGCAGGCTGCGGCTCGTCACCGAGCTGGGCATCCTGGCCGTCTCGCCAGGCGAGGTGGCGGTCATTCCCCGCGGCTTGCGCTTCCGCGTCGAGCTGCCAGATGCGGAACCGGGCGCTTCAGGTCCAGCCGCGGAGCGAGGCGTGCGCGGCTACGTGTGCGAGAACTACGGTGCGCCGTTCCGTCTGCCCGAGCTCGGGCCGATCGGCTCGAACGGCCTGGCCAATCCCCGCGACTTTCTCGTTCCAGCGGCCGCGTTCGAGGATCTGGACACTCCTCATGAGCTGGTGACCAAGTTCGCCGGCAACCTGTGGCTGGCCGAGCTGGACCATTCGCCCCTCGATGTCGTCGCCTGGCACGGCAACCTCACGCCGTACAAGTACGACCTCGCACGCTTTAACGTGCTTGGCACGATCAGCTACGACCATCCCGATCCGTCGATCTTCACGGTGCTGACTTCGCCCTCAGACACGGTGGGGACAGCCAACGTGGATTTCGTCGTCTTTGCCCCGCGCTGGCTGGTGGGCGAGCACACCTTCCGCCCGCCCTGGTTCCACCGCAACGTGATGAGCGAGTTCATGGGCCTGCTCCATGGCCAGCACGACAGCAAAGCCAGCGGATTCCTGCCAGGCGGGGCTAGCCTGCACAATTCCTGGGCCGCCCATGGCCCGGATGCAGCCACCTTTGAGCGCGCGTCGGCGGCACAGCTCGAGCCCCAGAAGCTCGACGGTTCCATCGCCATCATGTTCGAGACGCGCTACCTGTTCCGTCCCACGCGATACGCGCTGGAATCCCCAGCGCTGCAGCACGATTATCTCGACAGCTGGCGGGGCCTGCAGAAGCACTTTACGGGCAAGCCGTGACACGGCAGCCCCAACGTCTGCGGGCGGCTCTTCGCGCGAAGAATTCGGGCCGAAGAAAGTCCGCGTCAGACCGTGGTCTGGGCGGTGCAGGGAAGTGGTCGAGCCCTGCCGGCGCAACGGGCTGGATCGTGTCCGCGTCGAGGACGGAAGCACCCCGGGTAGATTGACCGGCCGCGCCTTGCATGCCACAAGTCCGTCTGTCCGCGGATGTGCGGCGCCGGGCCACTCCTATCCGCGAAATGACACAGCAGATTGACACCGTGACCACACAATCATGACCGCACAAAGGGACATCGCCGGCGCCGTGGCCCTGGTGACGGGAGCCAGCCGCGGCATCGGCAAGGGCATCGCCCTGGCCCTGGCGCGCACTGGGGTACACGTCGCGGTGAACTACGCCAGCCGCAAGGCAGAGGCGGAGGCCGTTGCCGGCGAGATCGCCGGACTAGGAACGCGGGCGCTTGCCCTGCAGGCCGATGTATCGCGCCTGTCCGAGGTGGAGCGGCTGGTCCGCGAGGCCACGGCAGCGCTGGGCCCCATCGCTATTCTGGTCAACAATGCGGGCATCCTGGGCGCGCTGTCCGGTTCAAAGATCACCGAAGCGGAGTGGGACCTGGTGCTCGCGGTCAACCTCAAGTCCGCGTTCCTCGTGACCGAGGCGGTTCTGCCGCGGATGCGCGCCGCGCGCTGGGGGCGGATCATCAACCTGTCGTCCATCGCGGCCCAGGTCGGAGGGCGCACCGGGCAGCACTACGCGGCGTCGAAAGCCGGCCTGATCGGGCTCACTCATTCCTATGCCAGCCTGCTCGCGGCGGACGGGATCACGTGCAATGCGATCGCCCCCGCCCTGGTCGAGACGGACATGGTCATTGATGGACTGAAGGCTTCGCCCTCGTCGGTGCCCGTCGGGCGCTTCGGCACGCTCGAGGAAGCCGGCGACGTGGCCGTCATGCTGGCCCGCAATGGATACATCACCGGCCAAACGATCAATCTCAACGGCGGCATGTACAAGAGCTGAGGACCGGGCGTGGGGAGAGCTCAGCCGCTCACACGTTGTGGGGGTCGGGAGGAAGTCCGAGCAGCAATTGCCCGACGGTTGCGTAGTGCGAAAGCCGCCCCTGAAGCTGCTGCGTCACGGCGTGAATATCGCGGAATCGCCGCTCGAAGACCCCGCTCTCCATGATCGCAGTGGAGCCCGCGGCATGGTACACGGCGTCGGCCACTTCCTTCGCCTGATGGATGGAGAAGGTGGCGGCGAGCCGGATCTGCATGCGCTGCTCGAGGGTGAGCTGGCGCTGGTTGGCGGCCTGGACTGCGTCCTGGATTTCCTCCACGGTGTGCCGCAGGTAGGCCTGGGCGGAGCGCAGCTTCGCTTCGGCCTGGGCGGTCTGCGACTGCACCACTGCATTGTCGCGCAGGGTATTCTTCTGGTTGTGGGGAACCTTCTCTGTCGCCAGCGCGATAAAGGAGTCCTGCATGGCGCGGGCGATCCCCAGGGCGACGCTGGCGAAGCCCGAGGCGTAGAGGAGCCGGACGGGGAAGCGGTAGAGCAGGCCCGTCTGGGAGCGATCGGGCTCGCCGTCGAGCACAAAGGTGTGCGCCTCGGGCACGAATAGCCGCTCGACGGAATAATTGTCGCTGCCGGTGCCCTTCAGCCCCACCACGTGCCACACGTCCGTCATCTTCGCGTCCTGCGCGGGGAAGAGGAGCGTGCGCACCAGCTGCTTGCCGTCCGCCCCCATGCGCGGCGCGCCCTGGGCGTCGAAAAGCGGAACATGGGCGCCCAGCCAGTTCGCCTGCCGCCCTCCGCTGGCGAACAGCCAAGTGCCCGTCACCTCGTAGCCGCCCGGCGCAGGTACGGCCCGCCCCTTCGGCCCGGCTCCCCAGGCCAGCACGGCGCGCCGGGGCCCGAAGATCTTGCGCGCAACGTCCGGCGCGAGGTATCCGGCCGCCATTGAACAGCCGCCGCACTGACACAGGCACCAGGCGGTACTGGCGTCCGCCCGAGCGATGCGCTCGATCACCCGAATGAACCGCGCGGGAACGAGCTCGAAGCCGCCGACGGAGCGCGGTATCAACAAGCGATAAAAACCCGCGTCCAAGAGCATCTCGAAGACCGCCGGCGTCAACTGGCGCCCCGCCTCAATGTCCGGCGCCGCCTTCTCGATGTCCGCCGCAAACCGGTCCGCCAGCTCGAGGGGATCGGCTTCGGAGCGAGGCTCGGCGGAGGTCGGATCCACGGCTGCCTGTCTCATTTCGCCTGTCTCCTGTCCTGCGGCGTACGAGTCCTGCGGGCGTCCTGTTCAGCCGACCGCCGGGACGTCGGCCCGCGCCGCCTGCCGAAAGGCTGACCGGCTCTGCCGCATCCTGCGCTGGCCCTCCGGCTCGCCTGCCCGCTCAGTTTGGGCGGTTCCGCGCCTCGGCCGCGATTCCCGGACGTTCGCACCATCCGTACGTCAGTCCCGCCCGCTTGACAACCCGGCCGTTCCGGACCGGGCAGGAGCGCCGCGCAACGCATGGTCGAACCGCTGCCGGAGTGAGCCCTCGCTCGCGCCCGCCCCCGGCACGCGACAGCGAATTCCGACGGCGCGCCCACCCGGTCATGCCGGCGTCGGATTCGGCGCGTCCGGTTGGCGCAGCGGGTGCGTCGCGGCGAACGCCTCGATCTGCATGCACGCATCGAAGATGCGGCGCACGGTCGGATAGAGAGCGACTTCGCAGCCGAACATCCGCGCGCTGGCCAGGTGCGGCACCAGGCAGAGATCCGCCAGCGTCACGACATCGCCGCAGCAGAAGCGCCCGGTGCGCGGGTCGCGTGACAGCAACTCCTCGAGCGACCGGGAGCCCGCGTCCAGCCAGTGGCGGATCCAATTGGCGCGTGCGGGTTCGTCGAGGCCCAGCTCATGCTCGAGGACCCGACGCACGCGGGGGACGATGAAGGGATGCGCATCCATGGCAACCACCTGCGCGAGCGCGCGTACGTGCGCCCGAGCGCGGACATCCTTGGGCAGCAGCGGGGGCTGGGGGAACCGTTCGTCCAGGTACTCGAGGATCGCCAGCGATTGGATAAGCGGGGGTCCGTCGCCGTCCAGCAGCGTGGGCACGACCATTTCCGGATTCATGACGCGGTAGGCCGGCGCGAGCTGGTCGCCCTTCAGCAAGTCGAGCGTGACCAATTCGGCATCCAGTCCCTTCAAATGCAGCGCGATCCGAACACGGTAGGAGGCCTGCGAGCGCCAATACGTGTAGAGCTTCATCGGATTCTCCCCAACTGGAACTCGTACATGGCCAAAGAGCAGGCGCGCCCTCTGCTATCACACCCGCGGCGTCCCGGACTATCGTGCCGACGATCGTGCGGCTTGAGCGACAATATGATGGGGGGAGAGCGACGTGCGACAGGGCGAGCGAAAGAGCCCTCCCATCGTGCAGGGGACCGAAGCGCTGAGCTAGGGTCCTGCTGCCGATGTGTGATACGCACAGTTCCGGCGTGGGGAGGACCGGCATGTTGGCATGCACATCTGGACGACCGCCTCGGTTCAACGCAAGCTTGCCGGGTGTCCACCGTCAGGGTCAGCCGGTGAAGTGCTCGATCTCCGTCGGGGGCGCGGTCCCGGGACTATTGGATGCGAAGAGCGCGAGACGCCGCGTGGAAACACTCGGGGTGATGAGCGCGCCAACTGCGGCATTTTCGGGGAGGGACAAGAGATTTCGGGGGAGGGAATGGCGATGGCACTTGGGCGAAGGGGAAGTAGTGGCGACGGCAAGACTGGCATCAGCAAAGGGGCGACAGGCCGCAGGGATGCATTCGGGATCCACTCGATCGGGGAATTCGTGCTGGTGGTTCCCGCGCTGCAGCAGGCCGAGCACTTCTACCGCTCGTTCGGCCTGACGGTCAGCCCCGAACGGGAATCCATCGCGCTGCGGGCGGAAGGCGACGGCTACCGCTGGGGCAGGGTGCTGGAGGGCAAGCGCAAGCATCTCCATCACCTCACGTTCCATTGCTTTGCGGAGGATCTGGAGCGCTTCACGTCCCACCTGCGCGACCAGCGGGTCTCCCTCGTGGATCCCCCGGCCGGCTTCGAGGGCGAAGGGCACTGGTTCCTCGACCAGGACGGGGAGCTGCTCGAACTGCGGATCGGGCCCAAGACCTCGCCCGACGGAAAGTCCCGGATCGAGCCGCCCGCCGACGAGGAAGGCGTCCGCACCGCCCCGTACCGCCGCGCCACGGAGCCGGCGCGCCCACTCAGGCTGTCCCACGTGCTGAGATTCACCCCGAGCATCGACCGGGCGATCGAGTTCTACGGCCGCGTACTGGGGATGCGGCTGTCCGACCGCTCTGGGGACGGCATCGCGTTCCTGCACGGCATCCACGGCAGCGACCATCACATGCTGGCCTTCGCCAAGTCCGAGGCGCCGGGCCTGCATCATCTGAGCTGGGCGATGCCCTCGATCGATTCCGTGGGACTGGGCGGCATGGCGATGGTGGACAAGGGCTATGCGAAGGGCTGGGGCACCGGCCGGCACGTGCTGGGATCCAACTACTTCTACTATGCACGGGATCCCTGGGGTAGCTACTGCGAGTATTCCTGCGGCATCGATTACATCCCCGCGCAGCTGGATTGGAAGAGCATGGACCATCCCCCTGAGGACGCTTTCTACTTGTGGGGGCCGGACGTCCCGGCGGACTTCGTCTTCAACTACGAGGCCGCGCAGCACTGAGCGGACGCGGCACGGGCGACGGGGAAGGCCCGTATCCGCGCTCGTGTCCGGGTACCGCGGAGCCTGCGCCACGCGACGCGCCGCAATTGACACCGCGCGAATCCTCGTGCCAACATCGCGCCCACATCCATATCGGGGGGGATCAACATGAAGCGTTTCGGGGGATTCGCGGCCGCGCTGGCCGCGCTGACCGTGCTGTGGGCGGGCGCCGTCCTGGCGCAACAGCCCGTCAAGATCGGCTTGGGCGAAGCCCTCACCGGCCCGCTCAGCGGAGCGGGCAAGGCGTCGCTGCTCGCCCTGCAGATCTGGCGCGCCGACGTCAATGCCAGGGGCGGGCTGCTTGGGCGCAAGGTCGAGCTGATCGTCTACGATGACCAGTCCAGCGGGACGACGACGCCGGGGATCTACAGCAAGCTGCTCGACATCGACAAGGTCGATCTCCTCATCGCGCCCTACGCCACCGTCCCCACCGCCTCAATCATGCCGCTGGTGAAACAGCGCGGCCAGCTGCTGATGGGCAACTTCTCGTTCCAGGTGAACCACACCGTCAAGCACGACATGTGGTTCAACAACCTGCCCTTCGGCGACGCGAAGAGCTGGATGGACGGGTACTTCAAGCTCGGCGAGAAGGTCGGCGCCAAGACAATCGCGTTCATCGCCGCCGACCAGGAATTCGCCCAGAACCTGGCCAACGGCGCAAAGGAACTCGCCAAGGGCATTGGCCTGAAGACCGTCTACGAGCAGAACTATCCTCCGACAACGGTGGACTTCTCGTCCATGATCCAGGCGATCCGCTCTGTCAGGCCCGACCTGGTGTTCGTCTGCTCCTACCCCAGCGACTCAGTGGCCATAGTGCGTGCGGTGAACGAGATCGGCGTGGGCGATTCGGTGCAGATCTTCGGCGGCGGCATGGTCGGATTGCAGTACACCCCGATCATGGAGTCGCTCGGTTCCTCCCTGAACGGGATCGTCAACTACGACAGCTACGTACCCGAGAAGACGATGGAATTCCCGGGCATCAAGGACTTCCTCAGCCGCTACCAGAAGCGGGCCATCGAAGAGAAGACCGACGTGCTCGGCTTCTACTTGCCGCCGTTCGGCTACGCCATCGGGCAGATGCTCGAGCAGGCGGTCAACGGCGCCAAGAGCCTGGACCAGAAGGCCATCGCCCAGTACCTGCGCACGCACGAGATGAAGACCATCGTCGGGCCGATCAGCTTCGCGGCGGACGGGGAGCGGGCCAAGCCGGTGGTGCCGATGGTGCAGTTCCGTGGAGTCGTAAACAAGAACCTCGACCAGTTCCGCCAGCCCGGCAAGCGGGTGATCCTCGCGCCGGACCAGTTCAAGACCGGCGAGCTTATCGCGCCGTACGAGAAAGCGCGCAAGTCGTAGCCGTGCCTCACGCGGGGCTTCGCAGGCCCGCCTGTGCCGTCCCGCGTTCGCGCGTCAGCCGGGGGGACATTGTTCTCATTCGACCTGCTCGCCAACGCGATCGTGCTGGGAGTGTTGCTCGGCTGCTTCTACGCCGCGGTGAGCATCGGCCTGTCCATCTCGTTCGGGCTGCTGGACGTGCCCTACCTGGCTCATCCGGCGATGCTCGTGCTCGGCTCCTACGGCACCTACCTGCTCGCCAGCCGCGGCTGGGATCCTATCCTCGCAGGCGTGGCGCTGATGCCGCTGTTCTTCCTGCTCGGCGTGGCCATCTTCCGCTTCTACTATGAGACGTTCGAGAAGCGCGGCAGCAACGCGGACGTGCGGGGCTTGGCGTTCTTCTTCGGGGTCGCCTTCATCATCGAAGTCGGCCTGATCCTCGCCTTCGGCGTGGATCAGCGCATGGTGGAGGCAAGCTACATCGGCAGGGGCATCTCGCTCGGCACGATCCGGCTGCCGCTGCGCATGGTCGTCGCGTTCGGCATCGCGCTCGCGCTCACGGTCGCGCTGTCGCTGTACCTGTCGAAGACGTTCATCGGTCGCGCGATCAAGGCCGTGTCGCAGGACGAGGTCGCGCTGCGGCTGATGGGTGCGAACCCGGTGCGCATCAAGCAGTGGGCGTTCGGCATCTCCACCGGAGTGACCGCGCTGGGGGGCGCGCTGCTGATCATCGTCGGCCCCGTGGATCCGAGCCTTGACCGCGTCTATATCGGGCGCACCTTCTGCGTCGTGGTGCTCTCCGGCCTGGGCAGCATGACCGGAACGCTGATCGCCGGTCTGACGCTCGGGATCTCCGAGTCCATCGTGCTCACGCTGCTCGGCGCCTCGTGGGCTCCGGCCGTCTCCTTCGGACTGCTGCTCCTGGTGCTCGGCGTGCGGCCCCAGGGGCTGTTCGCGCGATGAAGGCCGGGTCCGCCACGTTCTGGATCGGCGTCGCCCTGGCGCTGGGCCTGGCCGCGCTGGCCACGGCCACGGTCGACAACGAGTACTACTTCTTCGCCGGATATGTGGTGCTGCAATTCGTGGTGCTGGCGACGGCGTGGAACCTGCTCGGCGGCTACGCCGGCTACGTGAACTTCGGCACGGGCGCGTTCTTCGGCGTCGGGGCCTACACCGCGGTGCTCCTCATCAAGACCGTGTCGGCGCCGCTCGCGGTGCAGATCATCCTGGCCACCGCCGCCGGCGGTGTGCTCGGCTTCGGCATCGGGCTGCTCACGCTCAGGCTGCGCGGCATCTTCTTCTCGATCGCCACCGTGGCGGTCGCCATCGTCCTGGAGACGGTGGTAGTGAATTGGCGCTACGTGGGCGGCTCCACCGGCGTGCAGATTCTGCGGCCCCCGGCGACGGTTCCGTTCGAGTCGTACACCAAGATGCTTTTCATGATCGCGGCGTGCCTGGCGGTCGTCGCGATCGCGATCGCCCGCTCCATCGAGCGCTCCTGGCTGGGCATGGGACTGCGCGCGATCCGCGACAACGAGCAGGCGGCCGAAAGCAGCGGCGTCCCGACGTTGAAGCTGAAGCTGTTTGCCTGCGCCGCCTCGGGCGCGCTGATGAGCGCCGCCGGCGCGCCGCTCGCCATGTACATGAGCTTCGTCGAGCCCGGTTCCGCGTTCAGCCTGAACTACTCGGCGACGGCGCTCGCGATGGCCATCATCGGGGGCACGTCGAGCTGGCTCGGTCCGGTGCTGGGCGCGCTCCTAATCGGCACGACCCAGCAGGTCGTCACGGTGACCATCTCCTCGGAGCTCAACGTGCTCGTCGTGGGAGTGCTGCTGGTGCTCTTCGTCGTGGGGGCGCCCCAGGGCATCCTCGGTCTCGCCGACCTGATTCGGCGCAAAATCATCCGCAAGCGGGCCGCGCCTTGAATGGAAAACTGCTGCTCGTGGACAGCGTCTCCAAGCACTTCGGCGGCTTCGCGGCGCTCTCGGAAGTCAGCGTCGAGGTCGGGGAAGGCGAACGCTTCGGGCTGATTGGACCGAACGGCTCGGGCAAGACGACGTTGATCAATTGCATCTCCGGCACGCTGCGCAACGAGGGCGGCTCGATCGTGTTCGCGCACGAGGAGATCTCCACGCTGCCCGCGTACCAGCGCACACGGCGCGGCATTGCCCGCAGCTATCAGCTGCCGCGCCCATTTTCCAGCATGACGGTGCTGGAGAACCTGATCGTCCCGCTCGAGTTCGTCGTCCACCGCGGCTCGCTGCACAAGTCGGACACGCACGCAGAGGCGATGGGCATCCTGCGCATGTTGGGCCTTGCGGACAAGGCGGACACGCCCTCCACGCGGCTGTCCCAGGTGGAATTGCGCAAGCTCGAGCTGGCGCGCGCCATGGCGGCGCGGCCCCGCCTCTTGATCTCCGACGAGGCGATGGCCGGACTTTCGTCCAACGAGGTGAACGAAGTGCTGGCGATCCTCTATAAGCTCAACGAGACCGGCATCGCCATCATCATGATCGAGCACATCATGCACGCGGTGATGCGCTTCTCGCAGCGCGTGATCTGCCTGGACGCCGGCAGGATCATCTGCGAGGGCGCGCCCGAGGCGATCGTCAAGGATCCGGACGTGCAGAGGGCCTACCTTGGAGCTTGATCTCCTCATCCGCGACGTCGACGCCGGGTACGGCGCGGTGCGCGCGCTGCACGACGTCTCGCTCCAGGTACGCCAGGGTGAGACGGTGGCACTGCTCGGCACCAACGGCAACGGCAAAAGCACGCTGATGAAATGCGTGATGGGCATGGTGCGGCCGACCCGGGGCTCGATCATGCTCGAGCTCGACGGCGTGCACTACAACCTGCTCGGGATGTCAACCGAGGAGATCGTCAGCCTGGGCGTCGCTCTGGTGCCCGAGGGCCGCAGGCTGTTCCCGATGCTCTCGGTGGAGGAGAACCTGCTGCTTGGGGCGTTTCGGCCGGTTGCCCGCAAGGAGATCGGGAAGAATCTGCCGTTCTGCTACGAGGTCTTTCCCGTGCTGCGGGAGCGCAGGCGCCAGCGCGCCGGATCCCTCTCGGGTGGACAGCAGCAGATGCTGGCGATCGCGCGCGCGCTCATGTCATCGCCACGCCTGCTGCTGGTGGACGAACCCTCGGTCGGCCTCGCCCCCATCCTCGTCTCTCGCACCATCACCACGATCCAGGAACTCAAGAGCCGCTACGGCCTGACCGTGCTCATGGCCGAGCAGAACTTCCACCAGGCCGTCCGCATCGCAGACCGCGGCTACATCATCGTCCACGGCGAGATCGTATTTGAGGGGAGATCGGTCGCGGAACTGGAGCAGAACGAGCTGGTGAAGAATTACTACCTGGGCTGGTCCGCCTGAGCCCAGGGACGCACGCCGCGGTCTTCCGCTCTCGCGGAGCGCTCCCGCGTTGAAACATCGGCCCGCCGCCTCATTGCTGCGCTCCAGGAGCGGATTCCTCCCTTGCGCCGGACAAGCCGGCGGATTCTTTATCCGGTCACCAAACGCACCCTCGCGCCGCCCGAGGCCGCTGCGTGCCTCGCGCCAGCCTGCGGCGATCGGCTTCGTTGATCCTCTCCGGCGGCGGGGCTTCCGCTGGGGCAGGCGAGCAGGGCGCTCTTTGGGCTCCAATTGACCTGGGTCTAGTCCCGTTTGACTTACCCGGGACGAGGCTCCTAAAAGCAGACTAAGTCTTGGATACGCTGTCGCGGCCTCTTTTCCGGCCACGCCGAATCGGGTCCAACCGCGGGTTTTGAACAAGGGGAATTCCATGCGATTTCAGTTTTTTGGCCGTGTCGCGCTGGTGGCGTTGGCGGTGGGGTGCATGAGCGCGCTGGCGCTGGCCCAAGGGACCGTTAAGATCGCCTACATTGACCCGCTCTCCGGGGGCGCGGCGAGCGCGGGAATCCTGGGGCAGAAGCATTTCGCCTATTTCATTGATAAGATCAACGCCGCAGGCGGCGTGAACGGACAGAAACTTGAGTTGGTCGCGTTCGACAACAAGGTCAGCCCGCAGGAGACCCTGATCATCCTGAAGAAGGTGTTCGACGAGAATATCCGCTACGTGGCGCAGGGCAACGGCTCCCTCGTCGCGCACGCCATCACTGACGCCGTGCGCAATTACAACGAGCGCAATCCCGGCAAGGAGGTGCTCTACCTGAACTATGCGGCGGTGGACCCGGCGCTGACGAACGAGAAGTGCAACTTCTGGCACTTCCGCTTCGACGCGGACGGCGACATGAAGATGGAAGCGCTGACCAACGTCCTGGCGCGCGACAAGAGCGTCAAGAAAGTCTACCTGATCAATCAGGACTACTCCTTCGGGAAAGCCGTGCAGGCCGCCGCGCGGGCGATGATTCCGAAAAAGCGACCCGACATCGAGATCGTCGGCGACGAGCTGCATCCGCTGCAGAAGATCACCGACTTCTCGCCCTATGTGTCAAAGATCAAGGCATCGGGCGCGCAGGCCGTTGTCACCGGCAACTGGAGCAATGACATGCTGCTCCTGATCAAGGCCGGGAAAGACGCCGGCCTGAACGTGGAATGGTACACGTATTATGCCGGCGCGCTGGGCGCCCCGACGGCCATTGGCCGCGACGGAATCGGCAAGGTCAAGCAAATCTCGGAGTGGCACAACAACGTGTTGCCCGAGCTGGACGCCGACGCGGTGGCCTACGAGAAGCGCTTCCACGAAAAGGAAGATAACTTCAGCTTCTGGCGCATCAAGCTGATGTTCGAGATGCTTGAGCAGACGATGAAGAAGGTCGGATCGAACGACCCGGTGAAGGTGGCCCATGCGCTGGAAGGGATGAAGACGCAGACGGCGCTGGGCCCGGTGGAAATGCGCGCGGACAACCACCAGATCCTGATGCCGATGTTCATCTCGACCATGTCGGACAAGGTCAAGTATGACGTCGAGCATACCGGCCTGGGCTTCAAGACCGACGGCAAGATCGACGCGAAAGACACCGCGCTGCCGACCACGTGCAAGATGGTGCGGCCTTCCTGAGTTCCTGATGCCTTGACGTCCAGGGCGCCCGTGGCCAACCACTGGCTGCGGGCGCCATCTTACACCACCGACCGCCCGGGGGATGGCGTGGTTTCGCTGGTCTTCTCCTCGCTGCTGAACGGAGTCGTCTACGGCCTGCTGCTGTTCATGCTGTCCAGCGGCCTGACGCTGATCTTCAGCATGATGGGCGTGCTGAATTTCGCCCATACCAGCATGTTCATGCTGGGCGCCTACTTCTCGTTCCAGGTCGGCCAGTTCGCGGGCTTTGGCCCGGCGCTACTGGCGGCTCCCTTGCTCGTGGGTGCCGTCGGGGCTGCGACCGAGCGGTACGGTCTGCGCCACGTGCATCGTCATGGACACGTCTCCGAGCTGCTGTTCACGTTCGGCATGGCCTACCTGATCCAGGAATTCGTAATCATGGTGTGGGGGCGCAACCCCATCGCGACCCAGGTGCCCCACTTTCTCGACTTCGTGCTGTTCGATGCGCTGGGCACCAGCTTCCCGGC
>JBGOTW010000021.1:0-28119 GCA_041476685.1 bacterium
GTTCCCGCAGCCGGAGTCCAGGCAGACGATCAGGCTCGGTTCGCCGATCCGCCCCTTGAGCGCGCGCAGATAGTGGGGCAGGTCCGGCGACCCGCTCTCCTCGGAACATTCGATCAGGGCGACGACGCGCCCGTGCCGGATGCCCTCCTCCTGCAGCGCCTTCAGCGTCGCCACCGCCGCGAACGCCGCGTAGCCATCGTCGGCCCCTCCCCGGCCATAGAGCTTGCCGTCTGGCTGGAGCACCGGCGTCCACGGCCCGAGCCCTTCCCGCCAGCCGGTGAAGGGCGGCTGCTTGTCCACGTGCCCGTACATGAGCACGGTGTCCTCGCCCGTCCCCTGCACCTCGAGCAGGATCAGCGGCGTGCGCGCTCCTTCCCGCACCACCTCCAGCTTCGCCCCCGCGAGCCCCTGCGCGCCGATCCACTCGGTCACGAGCTTGACCGCGCGATCCATGTGGCCGTGCACCGCCCATTCCGGATCGAACAGGGGCGACTGGTTCGGGATGCGGATGAAGTCCAGCAGCGCCGGAACGATGCGCTCGTCCCAGAAGGCGGCGATGCGGGAGGCGGAGTTCGGCATCTGGGCAATCTTCCGATGGAATGGGACGGCCTTTTCGCGTCTGGCTGCGCTGAGTCGCCAGAAGCGGGTCGCGGGCACCACCGCCGGAGACTCTACGCCGGAAGCGGCGTCGAGGGGAATAGCGACGGCGGCTCTCCCCGCGCAGAGCAGCGCGGGATGATGCGTGGCAACGGCGCGCTTGGGGGCGATCCGCCGCGCCACCGCTGCCGCCGTCATGCGGGGTTTGTCAAACCCAGCCGTACGGAATGCGGGTCTTATACACCCGCCACGCGAACAGGCCGGCCAGCAATACGAGCGCTATGGTCAATTCCGGCGCAAAGCGCGCCGAAACCTGCAATCCGAGCAGTACCGCGCTCACGACCAGGAACAGGCACGTCGCCGCGAGCTGTTTGCGTCGCATCCGCAAGGGTGCAATCTGCGACGCGACGGCTGCGGGAATGATGTCGCCCGTCGCCTGGGCGAGCAAGCGGTCAATGCGAGGCTGAATCCGCAAGTGCACCACCGACAACAGCGCGGTCAGCGCCAGCAGCAGCACCAACTTGGCGCCCAATACCCAGTTGGTGTAGACGGCGCTCCAGGGTTGATTCAAGCCGACGAGCGCCAATCCCGCCACCAGGGCGGTGAGCTGGAAGGCATAGCAGCGCAGCGCCCCTCCGCGAATGATGGTCTCGAAGTATTGATCCACCTGGAGGTGGGCCTTGCCGAACGTCACGCGCTCGTTCACCACGATCAGGTTGAACAGCGGGATCGCCATGAATACGACCGACAGCACGTGGACGAACTTCAGGACGTCGTAGAGCACTGCCATCGCTCCACGTCCCCTGGTGACGTTTCGGGAAGGCTGGTGCGCCCGGCTCCACTCCCGGTCCACGGCTCACAAGGCAGGGTTTCCGCCGTGGGACCCGCCCATCAGGCTTTCCGGGCGCGAAAGTTGATCCCCACCGTGCCGAAGGCTTCGGCATTGGAGGCCTGTGGCGCCCCGGCGAACACCTTGGCTTTCCAGGGAATCTCGAAGTCCACGAATCCGGCGGACGTCACCACGTGTTTTAGCTCTGCTTCCAGCAGAGCGCCGGCAATTCACCCCGTCCACAAGTCTATTTTTAGCTTGGCCGAGGCGGAAACCGGCTTGCTGACAAGAATGTCCCCGATCTGAATGCGGCCGCCGGGCTTGAGCACCCGGTAAATCTCCCGGAACGCGGCTTCCTTGTCGGGGCACAGGTTGACCACTCCGTTGGAGATGACCACATCGGCCCAGCCGTCCGGCAGGGGAATTTGCTCCAGATAGCCCTGCCTGAATTCAAGCTGGGGCAATCTTGCCTTGGCAGCGGCCGCTCTGCCCTTCGCCAGCATTTCCGGGGTCATATCCATCCCGAGCACTGCGCCGGTGGGACCGACCTGGCTGGCGGCAATGAAGCTGTCGATTCCGGCCCCGCAGCCCAGGTCAACGACCTTCTCGCCCGGTTTCATTTCCCCCATGCTGAAGGGGTTGCCGGTACCGGCGAACGAGGCCAGCACCTCCTCGGGCACCGCGGCCAGCCATTCCTCCCGGTATTGGACAATCTTTGCCAAGGCCCTGCCCGTGTGGAAATGAAAGCCCTTGTCCGGGTGGGCGGCCACCTCGCGGTATTCCTTTTGAATCTCATGCCGCAAGGTTCCGACGTCGAGTTCCACGGGTACCAATTTTTCGACCATACGGCCTCCCCCGGTGCGCAGGTCGCGCGTTAGTGTTTGCGGCCCATTCCTATCTGCATACGAGCTATCCGCGCCCATCCGGAGCTTCCCAGACGGGCCGGTGATAGTAATGCTTGTCGGATGGTTCCCCTGACGGATGCTGCCACAAATCTAGGGCAATATCCTTAGCGCCCGTCAATTTCCCCTTTTCAAGGGCCACTTGAGTGCCTCCACTCCGGATATCACAGTGCGAGGGCGAGGCGGTCCGCCTGAGGCTCGATCCTCATATTGCTGACTGCGGTTTTTGATCTTGCCGCGCCGCTAGCTCCGGTCGAGCATGTTGCGGATCAGGTCGTCGAAGACCTCGTAGGGCTGCGCCCCGATCACGACCCGCCCCACCACGGTGCGGCCGGACGGACGGCCGAGGATGAAGGTGGGCGTGCCGCTGATGCCGATCGTGCGGCCCTGGGACATGTCCCGCTGGATGCGTTCGTCGTTCGCCCGGTTGTCCAGGCACACGGCGAAGCGCTGCACGTTGAGCCCCAGCCCCTTGGCCACGGTCAGGAGGTTGCCGCGCCCCAGCTGGCCGCGCTGGCTGAACAGCGCCTCGTGGGTTTCCCAGTACCGCCCCTGCTCCTCGCCGCAATGGGAGGCCCGGGCCGCCTGCAGGGCCTCGGCATGGATGGTGGTGAGCGGGAAGTCCAGCGTCACGTAGCGGACGCGGCCCGATTCCACGTACGCCTTGCGGATCAGCGGAAACGTCTGGCTGTGGAAGCGGGAGCAGAAGGGGCATTGGAAGTCGGTGAACTCGACCATGACGACAGGCGCGTTCGGCGAGCCGAGCGAGGGCTGGCCGGACAGGGTCAGCCGCGCCGTCTGCTCCGCCTGCACATTGTCGTCGCCCGAGTCGGGCTCCGTCTCGAGGATCTGGCGGATGCGGATCAATTCGCCATGGATGGCGGCAAGCTGCTCGCGGTTCTGCGCGGAGTCCCGCAGGCCGAAGACGGCCCGTGTGCCCCCCGCCAGCGCCGCCAGGCTCACCAGCACCAGCGCCGCCGCCAGCGCCAGCAGCCACCGCCGCGTCAGCCTCAGCTCGATGGACGGCGCGGAGCCCCCGCGGGCGGCCGCGGGCAGCGCGGGCGCGGGCTCTTGCTGCGCCGCGGACCTGCCCGCCGCGGTGGGTTCGGAGGGAGTCGGCTCAGTGTGGCTCGGCTCAGTGCCGGTCGGCCGCGCCGGCGCGGACTCAGGCTTCGGATTCATAGGCGTGACCCGACAAGGATTCGCATGCCAATACCGTCCAGCGGCCTGTGCGCGCCGGCGCAACTCCCGCCTGCTGCGCCGCTCCTGCAATCTCTGCCGCTCCTGCAAGCTCGGCCGCGGCGGCGTCGCGCGCGGCGGCAGTGGCGAAGATGCCGAACAGCGCGGAGCCGGTTCCGCTCAGCAGTGCGCCCTGGGCGCCGGCGGCGCTCAGGCGCGCCTTGATCTCCGCCAGCTCCGGATGCTGCGCGAATTGCACCGGCTCGAAGTCGTTGTGCAGCGCCGCGAGCACCCCGCTCAGCGTCGTGAGCGCGGGGAGGGACTGGGACGAGGGCGTCGGCGCCCGCCCCTGCCGCGCTTCCGCCAGGAGACGATAGGCCTCTCCCGTCGCGAGCGCAAAGTCCGGCTTCACCACCAGCAGCACCAGCCGTGGAAAGCCCGTCAGCCGCCGGAGCCGCTCCCCCCGGCCCTCGATCAACGCGGGCCCGGGCTCCAGGAAGAATGGCACGTCCGAACCCAGCGCCGCGGCTTCGCGATGCAATGCCGGCGCTCCGAGCGGCTGACCCCACAGCCGGTTGCAGACGACGAGCGTGGCCGCCGCGTTGCCGCTGCCGCCTCCCAGCCCGGCGCCCGTGGGAATGCGCTTGGTCAGCCGGATCGCAACGCCCACTCGAATCCCTGCCGCCGCCTCGAACGCGCGCACCGCTCGCCAGACGAGATTGTTTTCGCGAGCTCCCAAATCTTCCGGGCTATCCACTTCCAGCGACAGCCCCTTGTCAGTAGTGCGCTCAATTTCGAGTGTATCGTATAGCGACACTGGCACGAGCACGCCTCGTACGTCATGGAACCCATCCTTCCGGCGGCCCAGGATATTAAGGTTCACCGTCACCTTCGCCGGCGTGCTAAGCCTCATTCCAGGCCGCTCCCCGCCTTGTGTTTTCGCCCCCAATCGCATACAAGGTAAGTCCGCTTCAGGCCTTCAGCGACGTTTCGCCGCTTGCCCCCTTTGCCCGGCAGATCCGGAGAGCAGGGGAGGGGTCCGCGTCGGACGCGCCGCTGCGAACGAGGGGAGGCCGGACCAACGGGGAGCTTGCCGCGCACGGTTTGTTTTTCCATTACACTCGGAGGTGTCTGGGTATGGACGAACCGATAGAAGTGTTCGAGCCCGGTGAGAAGGTGATGTATCCGCAGTTCGGACTGGGTACCGTGGCGGAGGTGACCGAGAAGCAGGTCAACGGGGCCAGCTTTGCATTCTATCGCCTGGAATTCCCCGTCAAGCAGATGGAAATCCTGGTGCCGGTGCAGCGGGCGCGGGAAAACGGCCTGCGCCGCGTGATGAGCCGGAAGGAAGTGAAGGTGTTGGTCAAGCATCTCACCCTCTCCCCCCATGGCACCAAGTCGCAGCAGTGGCACCGTTGGCGCAAGAAGACCCTCGAACAGCTCAAGTCCGGCGACCCCGTCGAAATCGCGAACATCTTCCGCTATCTGCGCTCCCTGGAGACCAGCAAGGGGCTCTCGTTCACCGAGCGCAAGATCCTCACGCAGGTCGAGCGCATGCTGGTCGCGGAGATCGCCGTCTCGCTCCACGTCTCCGAGGCCCACGCCGAGCGGATGATCGCCGCCTCGAAGCAGAACGGCAAGTCGTCCGAAGTCCCCGTCCGGAAGGCCAAGGCCGCGGGGTAGTCCTCCGGCCCGATACGCGCGGCGCCAGGGATCGGCCGCCGGTTCGCGTTTCCGATCGTTCCCAGTCCAGCGCAAGCAGTCCCCCACCTCCGGCACGTAAGGCCGGTTGCTCGCGCCCGTCTGCGCGCCCGCTGGAGCGGGGTGAGGTGCGCGCGGCGGGCAACCCTTGCCGGTTGTCCCGCGCATCTCCGGCGTGTGTCGCCGCGTCCTTCCGGAGCGCCCTAGAGCAGGGCTTCCACCACTGCCCGTTCCTCCTGCAGCTCCTTCACGGACGCATCCACCTTCGCGCGGGCGAACGGGCCGATCTCCAGGCCCGGCACGATGGACCACTTCTTCCCGTCGCAGCGGATGGGGTAGCCGCTGACGATGCCTTTGGGGATGCCATAGCTGCCGTCGGACAGGACGGCGGCGCTGAACCAGTCGTTGCCCGCCGTCGGCGTCAGCATGGACTTGACGTGGTCAATCGCCGCGTTCGCCGCCGAGGCCGCGGAGGACAGGCCGCGCGCCTCGATGATGGCGGCGCCCCGCTTCTGCACCGTGCTGATGAATTCGCCCTCCAGCCAGGCCTTGTCGGTGATGACGCCGGTCGCCGGCTTGCCGCCGATCTTCGCGTTGAAGAAGTCGGGAAACTGGGTCGCGCTGTGGTTGCCCCAGATCGTCACGTTGGTGACGTCGCTCAGCGCCACCTTCGCCTTGTTCGCGAGCTGGGCCCGCGCGCGGTTGTGATCGAGCCGCGTCATGGCCGCGAAGCGCTCGGGGGGGACGGACTTCGCGTGGCCCTGGGCGATGAGGCAGTTTGTGTTGGCCGGATTGCCCACGACGAGCACCCGCACGTCGCCCGCCGCCTTCTGCAGCGCCCGGCCCTGCTCCACGAAGATCTTGCCGTTGTCGAGCAGCAGGTCCTTGCGCTCCATGCCCTTGCCGCGCGGCTTGCTGCCCACGAGCAGGGCCCAGTTCACGCCGTTGAACGCCTCGTCGGCCTTGTCGGTCATGCTGACGCTCTTCAGCGTCGGGTAGGCGCAGTCGTCCAGCTCCATCACCACGCCCCTGAGGGCGTTCATGGCGGGCGTGATCTCGAGCAGGGACAGGTTCAGCGGCTGGTCCGCTCCGAACACCTCGCCCGAGGCGACGCGGAAGATCAGGCTGTAGGCCAGCTGTCCGGCGGCGCCGGTGATGGCTACGCGGATGGGGGCTTTCATGGCGGCTCCTTAGGCGGGGGAATGGGGGTGCGGGTCAGCGAGCGCTCCGTTTGCCTCTTTTGCATGCCTGTGTTGCATGCCCGTGTTGCAAGCCAGCGTTGCCTACCAGTCTCGCATGATACGACAGCTTCGGTCGCGGGGGATGTGTGCGCGCTTGATTCAGGTCAGACGCCCCGGGGGCGGCGTACCGAGTGGGTTTGGCCACTCAATTGCGCTGGGCGCCAAGATTCACCGCGCGCTCACACCGTCCACGTGCGCCGGCTGTTGACCTGCTCCTTCTCGCGCACGGCGGCGCTCAGGTCCACGCCGTATTCGTCGGCCAGGCTCAGCGTCGCGCGCAGGGCGTCGCCCAATGCGGCAGCGGCCGCGTCGCCCGCAGTGCCGCCCGCCCAACGCTGGCGCAGGTTCCGGGCAAGGCGTCCCGTCGCTTCAACCAGCCCCAGCCAGGCCGTGCCTTCAACCCGCGGTGTTTCCGCAGCCCAGCTTGTCCCCCCAGCCCACGCCTGCCATTCGCTCAGGCTCGTCCGCTCCGCCGTTACGGGAGTCGGCACCCGTGCCGCCGGCGCCCGGTCCGTCGCCAGAGCGGCCAGGGCCGCGCCCAGGTCCACCTTCAGCCCGTTGGCCAGGTCCGCCAGATACAGCGTTACGTCGGCCAGCTCGAAGGAGATGCCCTTGGACGACAGGCGTCTGGAGTCGGCTCGCCCGGCCCCGCTGGGGGCGGCGGCGTTCCCCGGCTCCCGCCATTCCGCGCTCCGTGTCGCCGGCACCCGCGCCGCCAGCTCCTCCGCCAGCTCGCCCAGCTCTTCCACGAACAGGATGAAGACCCGGTCCACCTCGCGGGTGAAGCCCCGCTCCGCCACGACCCGGGCGACGTAGCGCTGCAGGGCGGGCAAAGTAAGCGGGTCGGGCAGCGGCGTGGACGGCGTCTCCTCAAGCGCGGCCATGTCCCCTCACCGGTGCCGAGCGGGGTGGCGCGCCGAGCGGGAACCCGGCGCGGGGGCGCTCCCCCTCGCGCCGCTGCTTGGGCCGCAGACCGGCGGTTCCGCGGACGGACTAGTCCGCAGACCGGGGCGCCACTCGCACCCCCCGCCCCTCACAGCACGCGTTTCGCAGCCAGAGCCGCCTGCGCGTCCGGCGCATAGCCGAGCCAGGCGAGGATCTCCGCATTGTGCTCGCCCAGCTTGGGGGCCGTGCGCCGCACGGCGATCGAGCCTTCCGACAGCCGCACGGGCATGCGCAGGTGGGGCCAGGAGCCCAGCTCGGGATCGGCGACCGTGACGACCATCTGCCGGTGCTTGACTTGCGGGTCGTCGAAGAGCTGCGCGTAGGTATGGACCGGGCCGCAGGGGATGCCCGCGTCCTCCAGCACGCGCTGCCAGTGGGCGGTCGTGTCGTTGCGCAGCGTCCCCTCGATCGCCTGCTCCAGCTCCGCGCGGTTCTTCATGCGCAGCCCGCCGGAGGCGAAGCGGGGATCGGCGGCCCATTCGGGTTGGCCCATGGCCCGGCAGAAGCGCTCGAAGAGCCGCTGATTGCCCGCCCCGACCACCAGATAGCTGTCCTGGGTGGTGAAGCGCTGGTAGGGGGCGCTCTGGCGGTGCCGGGAGCCCTGCCGCTTGGGCTCGACGCGGTCGGCGAACCAGTTCGCGCTGGTCCAGGAGCTGAAGGCGACGGCCGTCTCCAGCAGCGAGCACTCCACGCGCTGGCCGCGCCCCGTGCGCTCGCGCTGGTAGAGCGCCGCCAGGACTCCCTGCGCGCCCCACATCCCCGTGCCCAGGTCGCAGATCGGCAGGCCCACCGACATGGGCGGGCCGTCCGGCTCGCCCGTCACGTGCATCATGCCGCCGGCCGCCTGGGCGATCAGGTCGAAGCCGCCCTTCTGCCGGTACGGCCCGTCGTAGCCGAAGCCCGACAGGCTCGCATAGATGAGGCGCGGGTTCTCCCGGATCAGCACGTCGTAGCCCAAGCCCGCGTTCTCCATCACGGTCGGGCGGTAGTTCTCCACCAGCACGTCCACCTTCCGCACCAGGCGCAGGAAGATCTCCTTCCCCTCCGGCTGCTTGTAGTCGAGGGTGAAGCTCTTCTTGTTGCGGTTGATGTAGAGGAACTGGGGATTGCGGGGATTGCCGCGCTGCTCGCGGATCGAGTCGCCCTTGCCGGGGCGCTCCACCTTGATCACCTCCGCGCCCATGTCGCCCAGGATGGCCGTGCAATAAGGGCCGGCCATGTGCTCCGTCAGGTCCAGCACGCGGATGCCCTCCAGCGGCGGCGCGCCGGGCCGGCTGCCGGGCTTGCATCCGCTCGCGCGGCCGGCCGGGGCGGGGCCTGTGCCGGCACGACTGCGCTGCGGGGCGTGCGCCCGGGCGGACTTGGCCGCCCGCGCTTTGCCCGCCCGCGCTTTGCCCGCCCGCGGCTTGGCAACCGTCGCTTTGGCTGCCCTCGCGTTGGCCGCCGTCGTCTTGGCAACTCCGGCCTTCGCGCGCGCCGGTTTCTTGCGCCGCGCACCGCCTTGTACCGCCGGGCCTCGTGCCGCCCTACCTCGTGCCGCCCTACCTCGTGCCGCCGTGCCACGTGCCGCCATGGGAAATTCCGTTGCCGTGAAGATCGCGCACCGACAGCGGACACGGAGCCGCTGCGCCCCATGCCGCGAACCGCACCCGCGCAATCCTTGCGTCCCGCGGGCCGGGTCCGTGCCGCCCCACCGTACTGCCCGTGCGGTCGAAAGTTCAAGCGCGGACCCGGCGCGGGCGGACCGGCAGCAGGCGGATCCATCGCGGGCGGACTGCCTCGCTTTTCGCGAGTCCGCGCGCTTCGCCCGGCCGCCGAGGTCAGCTCTCCATCACCGCGTCGAACACCAGGTAGGAGACGACGAGGAAGATGCCGTCGAAGGCGCCCAGCAACCGCAGCCAGGACGCCTGGCTCGCCAGCGGCTCGCCCGCCAGGATCGCCTGGGTCAGGTGCACCTCCACCAGCAGCAGCGGCACGAGCAGCGGAAACAGGAGCAGCGGCAGCAGCACCTCGCGCCCGGCCACCTGGGCCGTCACGCCGCCCAGCAGCGTCCCCAGCGCGGAAAAGCCGAGCACGCCGCCCAGCAGCGCCAGCGCGAGCGGGCCCGCCGCGCCGCGCAGGTCCACTCCCAGCAGCACGCCCGCCAGCGGCACCAGCAGCGCCAGGATCACGGCGAGGAAGAGGGCGTTGCCCAGCATCTTTCCCAGGTAGATCGTGCCGCGCGGCACCGGCGTCAGCAGCAGTCCCTCCAGGCTGCCCTGCTCGCGCTCCTGGGCGAAGCTCTTGGCCAGGCCGAGCACGCCGGCGAGGATGAACGCCACCCAGATCAGCCCCGGCGCGGCCTCCTCCACCGCCCCCTGCCGGGCCAGGGCGACCAGGGCCACGCGCTGCTCGGTGCCGAGCGCGGCCTGGGGAATCGGCGTCAGGGCGTCGAGCAGGGCGTCCTGGCTGGCGAAGGCGCGGTTCAGCAGCGGCGCGAGCGCCTCGCGCGCCTGGGGTGCGGCCAGGTCCGCGGGGTTCCGGGGTGCGGCCATGGCCGCGACGCGCTCCACGACGCGCGGGGTGACGCGGTAGCGGGGATCCTGGCCCGCGTCCAGGGCGAACTGGAACAGCAGCAGCGTGAGCACGGCAAAGAAGAACATCGCCAGCAGGTGCTCCTTGCGGCGCAGGTCCGTCAGCACGTCCTTCCAGACGAGGATGCCGATCTGCCGGAAAAGCTTGCCCATGCGCGTCAGTCCGTCGAATGCGATGCGGAAGTCCAGCCTTCCTCTATCCCACCTGCCGCGGGGGCTCCAGCGGCAGTTGTGCGGGCCCGCAGTCGCGTGGGCGCTCAGTGGCGTCGGCCAGCAGTTGCGTGGGCGCCTGGCTGTCTCGGCCCACAGTCGCGCTGGCCGCACGTGGGGCGCTTGGGGCATGATCGGGCGCTGCGCGGCTGCGCTGCGCGTCCCCTCACCGTATCCGCCGGAGACTCCATGGCCGATCCCACCGTCAATCCGTGGCAGACCCTCTCCACCGCCATTGTGCACGACGACGCCTGGCTCCAGCTGCGGATGCACGAGGTGATCAATCCCAAGGGCCGGCGCACGCAGTACCGCGTCGTGCACTACAAGCGCCGGGCGATCGCGATCCTGCCCATTGACGCCGCGGGCGGCACGGTGCTGGTCGGGCAGTACCGCTACACGCTCAACCGGTACAGCTGGGAGCCGCCGGGCGGGGGCGGCCCGCTGGACGAGGCACCCGAGGTCTCCGCCGCACGCGAGCTGGCCGAGGAGACGGGCCTGCGCGCGCGGCACTTGCGGCAGGTGCTGCGGATGGACCTGTCCAACGGCATCACCGACGAGCAGGCCTATTGCTACCTGGCCTGGGGGCTGGAGCAGGGGCAGGCCCAGCCCGACGAGAGCGAGGTGCTCCAGCTGCGGCGGCTGCCCTTCCGCGAGGTGGTCGCGCTGACCGCGCGGGGCGAGATCACGGAGGCGGTGTCGGTCGCGCTGGTGTTGCGGGTGCAGCAGCTGGTCGCGGCCGGCGAGGCGCCGCCGGAGGTGCTGGAGGCGCTGCGGACGGTACGCTGAGAACAGTGCGCTAAGGACAGTGCGCTGCGGGCGGCCTTCGGGCCCTGTCACCCAGGCAACCGGGGGTCTGGGGCCCACGGCCCCAGCAGGGAGCGGGGCAGCGTACCGCGAAGTTGTATTCCTCCATGAAAGTTGCAAACGGGACGCCGCACTAGTCGATCAGGGCGACGAGCAGGACCTTCGGGCCGTGCACGCCGATCACGAGCACCAGCTCGATGTCCGAGGTGCGCGAGGCGCCGCTCACCAGCACCAGGTTGCCGGGCACGCGCCGCTGGAAGGCGCCGGAGCGGATGAAATCGGCGAGGGTCGGCACGAGCGCCGCGGTCTCCACGATCGCCAGGTGCACCGGCACCGCCAGCGAGAGCAGGCGCGGCTCCGCGGGCGAGGGGATGAGCACGATCGAGCCGGTCTCGGCGATGCCGCCCGCGCTGGTCGTGATGCCCAGCTCCGTCGCGAACAGCTCGTCCCGCTGCTCCTCCACCGGCCGTTCGTAGCGCGCAACCTGCACGCCCAGCGCGGCCAGGTGGCGGCGCAGGGGCTCCAAGCGCGGCTCGCGCCCGGTGATGGCGCTGCGGATGCCGGCGCCGGCGAGCCAGGGCGTCACGGCCGCCGGCAGCGCCTCCCAGCCCGGCACGCGCAAGACCTGGCTGCCGACCGCCCGCTGCGCCGCGGCGAAGCGCTCGCCGAGATCGCCCAGGGGCGGCTGGCGGGCCTGCCAGGCGTCGTGGGCGGCCGCGGGATCCTGCGCGCGCGGGTCGGCGCGGGCGAAGGGCGTGCCGCTCGCGGCGCGCAGGCGGCCGAGGATGGCGTCGCGGGAAGCGGTCATGGCGGGCCTATGCGCTGGGGCGATCCTTGAGCAGGTCGTGCAGGGTGCGCCGGGCCGGGCGCGGCAGGGTCCGGGTGCGGCTCCACGCCTTGAGCGGCCCGACGCGTTCCGGCGCCAGCGGCGCGGCGAGGGCGGCCAGGCGCGTGAACATGCGGTAGGCGGCGGGCCCCTCGTGCAGCACCTGCCAGCCCTTCCACACCATGGCCTCGCCGAAGCTGCGCCGGCTGCCCGCGCCCGGCAGCAGGGCCCGTCCGGCCGCGCTGGGCTCGACCCCCTCGCGGCGCAGGCGCAGCAGCAAGTCCGGGATCGGGATGTTCACCGGGCACGCCTCGGCGCACGCCCCGCACAGGGTGGACGCCCCGGCGAGGTGCCCGGCCGCGTCCAGCCCGGCCATCTGCGGCGTGAGGATCTTGCCGATCGGGCCCATGTACACCGTCCCGTACGCGGCGCCGCCCACGCGCTGGTACACCGGGCAGGCGTTGAGGCAGGCGGCGCAGCGGATGCACTCGAGCGTCTCGCGCAGCTGACCGTCCGCGTAGATGCGCGAGCGCCCGTTGTCCAGGATGACCAGGTGCACCTCCTCCGGTCCGTCCAGCTCGCCCGGAGCGCGCGGGGCGGAGAGCCAGTTGAAATACGTGGTGATGGGCTGCCCGGTCGCCGAGCGCGTCAGCAGGCGCACCAGCGGCGCCAGGTCCTCCAGCCGCGCCACCACCTTCTCCAGCCCCATCAGCGCCACGTGCACCGGGGGCACGGTCGTCACCATGCGCCCGTTGCCCTCGTTCTCCACCAGGGCGAGCGTGCCCGTCTCGGCCACGGCGAAGTTGACGCCCGTGATGCCCATCCCCGCCGTCTGGAACTTGTCCCGCAGCACGCGCCGCGCCAGCGCCGTCAGCTCCTGGATGTCGTCGGTGAACGGCACCCCCAGCTTCGCCTCGAACAGCCGCGCGATCTCCGTGCGGCTCAGGTGGATCGCGGGCACGACGATGTGCACGGGATGCTGCCCGGCGAGCTGGACGATGAACTCGCCCAGGTCCGCCTCGAGCGCCTCGATCCCGTGCCGGCCGAGGAAATGGTTGAGCTCCATCTCCTCGGACACCATGGACTTGCCCTTGACCACGCTCGTGACGCCCCGGCGCCGGGCGATGTTCAGCACGATGCCGTTCGCCTGCTCCGTCGTCTCGGCCCAATGCACCTGGACGCCCCGCGCGGTCAGCTGCTTCTCGAGCGCCTCGAGCAGCTCGGGCAGCCGGTTCAGGGCGTGCTGCTTGACGGCGTGGCCGACGCGCATCAGCTCAGCGCTGTCGGTGAGCGCGGCCATCAGCTCGTCGCGCCGTCCGCGCACCTTGCCCAGCGCGGCGCCGTAGTTGCGCCGCAGGGTGGCGTCGCCCAGCGCGCGGGCGCTCTCGCGCCGGAACCGGCCGGCATCCGGCGCGTGGCGCAAGCCTTGGCCCGCCGAAGCATCAAGTTCCATCCACGCGCTCCTTGAGGAATTGCGCCAGCGGCAGCGCCCGCACCGGCTTGCCGGCATGAACCGGCCGGCCGGCTGCGTTCGGCGCGCCCGCACCGCGTAGCGCAGCAGCACCGCGTAGCGGACTAGCACCGCTCCGCAGAGGCGCCTTGTCGAGCGCCCCCGCGATGTTCATCAGGCAGCCCGCGTCCCCGGACACCAGCACGTCCGCCCCGCTCTCCCGCACGGCCGCGCACTTGTCGGCCACCATCGCCGCGGAGATCTCGCCGTGCTTGACGGAAAAAGTGCCGCCGAAGCCGCAGCACTGCTCCGCCGCCGGCAGCGGCACCAGCTCGACCTGGCGGAGCTGGCCCAGCAGGCGCTGCGGCGCGTCGGTCACGCCCAGCTCGCGCAGCAGGTGGCAGGACGGATGATACGTCACCCGGCAAGGCGCCCCGCGGTCGCTGAGGCTGACGCGGAGCACGTGCAGCATGAACTCGCTCCACTCGAACACCCGCGCGCCCAGCGCCCGTGCCTGGCTGGCCTCAGCCCGCGCCTGCGCTCGCTCTGCAGCAGCCGCGCCAAACGAAGGGTCGGCAGCCGCACTGCCCGATTCACTGCCCGGTTCGCCGCCCGGTTCGCTGTCCGGCTCGCCACCGGGCTCGAATCCCTCGGGGTCGAAAAGCTTGGGGGTGTGCACGCGCAGCATCGCGCCGCAGGAGCCCGACGGCACGACGATGGGGATGGGCTTGGGGAACAGCGCCAGCTGTGCCCGCGCCACCTCCCGCGCCTCGCGCACATAGCCGGAATTGAAGGCGGGTTGGCCGCAGCAGGTCTGCCCCTGCGGATAGATCACGCGCACGCCCTCGCGCTCGATCAGCTCGACGGCCGCGAGGCCCGCCTCGGGGTAGATCAGGTCCACCAGGCACGTGCCGAAGAAGTAGACCTCTGCGGGCTTGGGCGGATAGGGGCGGGCGGAGGTCATGGGGGACGGCACTCCGGGTTCGAAATTTCCGCGCTCCGTCGTCGTGGGCCGAACCGGGTACAACAAACGGGTGCGCCTCACTCGGTGCGGCCTACCGGGTGTGGCCAGCCGGATGCGGCAGCGGCGGCGCGGCAGCCTACCCGTCCGCGGCGGCAAAGCGCTGGCGTGCGATGGCGCGCTACCGTTTCGCCGGGGCCGGTGTCGACGTCGCCGGTGTCGCCACCGTCGCTGTTGACCCCGGGTGCTTCGCCACGGGTAGCTTGGCCACCAGTTCGGCGAAGCGCGTCGTCGCCTTGCCCTCGATCACAATGAGGGCGAAGTCCTCGTACAGCGCGCGCGCCGCCGCCAGGTAGGGCGCGGGCAGCGGCGCGGGCTGCTCCTTCAGCTCGTCGCGCACGATCGTCTTCCAGTCGGGCGTGGCGCGGGTCTTGGCCAGCGCCTTCGCCTGCACGAGCGCCCGCTCCCACGGGCTGCCCAGGTAGAAGTCGCGCAGGAACTGCTTGCTCAGCACCGCGCCGCCCTGGCTCACGCGCAGCTCGTCCGGGCCGATGCTGTCCACCAGGCACAGCGCGCCGTCCACGCTCGCCCACTCCAGCTTGCCGTCCCAGAGCTTCAGGCCCCGCTGGGCGAAGAGCGCGCGCAGGAACAGGGCGACGGCGCGCGTGCCGGCGTGCACCTGGGCGAGCAGGGCCGCCCGGCCCTTCAGGATCAGCGCGGCCTCCTGGTAGCTGAGCATGCGGTCCCGGCTCTCCAGCTTGGTGGAGAACTCGATCAGCGGCTCGGCAAACTCCGCGCCCTCGTGGATGGGGAACGGGTACCAGTCCTTGCGGGCGAGCAGGTTCGAGCCCTTCGGCACGCCGAAGCGGAAGATCACCTCGAGCGGGAGCAGCTCCCGCAGCGCCGGCGCGGCACCGGGAGCCGCACGCGCGGAGCTAACGTCCGCTGGCGCGGTGCTGGGGTCCGCTGGCGCGGTGCAGGGGTCCGCTGGCGCGGCGCTGGGGTCCGCACGCGCGGTGCTATGGTCCGCTGGCGCGGTGCTGTAATCGTAGACGAGGGTGCCGCCGATGGAGAGCGGCCGCGGGCGCGGCACCTCCACGCGCAGCATCTTCAGGCGCGCGCCCTGCCGCTCCACGAAGTGGTGGCGGAGCGGCAGGCAGGCGGCAATCTCCGGCTGCTGCGCCAGCCCGAGCGCCTCCCAGCGCCGGGGATTCTCCAGCTCCCGGAAGAAGAACTCGCCGAGCCGCGCCAGGGCCAGGCCCTTGCCGGGGATCGGGTCGGGCATCTTGCCCCAGTCGAACACCGAATAGTCGTCCGTGTACTCGAACCAGAGATAGGCGGGGTCGGCGTCCAGGTAGAGGTTCTTGACGCTGCCCGCGTAGATCGGCTTCATCGCACCGCATCCATGTTCATGTGGCGATTCTCCCGCCCCGGCAGTCCGCTCCATCCCAGAAGTCGCGCGGGAACGCAATCCTTCCGTGGCGACGCAGTGCGTCCGCACTCCGCCTGGCGTTCGCGCTACGCTTGTCCGCGCCCCGCCGGGCCGTGCTGCACCGGCCCGCGCCCCCGCTCCCCCGGCACGCATGCCGCAACCGGCCTCAGGCCAGCGGCCCGATGAACGCAACATTGCTCCCGACCTGCCGGCCCTCCTGCTGGGCGCGCCGGAAGCTGGCGAAGGGATAGGCTCCCGCCGCATCGCGGTGGCAGCGGGTGCAGTGGGGCAGAGCCTCGATCTGCTCCGGGGCCACCCCGAAGACCGCGGCCTGGGTGCGCAGCACGCGCTCCAGACTGAGATGGAACGCGCCGTTCCGCTCCGTCAGGGCGCCCTCCAGGTCCCCGCGCGTGAAGCGGGCTAGGCAGTCTTCCCGCACCGCGAAGCAGCAGGCGCGGATGTGGGGCCCGAAGGCCAGCCGGATCGCGCCCGGGTCCACCTTGCGGGCCCGCCACGCCGAGAGCAGGCGCGGCAGGATGCCCGCGGCCACGCCGCGCCAGCCCGCATGCAGGGCGGCGTAGGCCCCCAGCCCGGCATGCACCGCCAGCACGCTCACGCAGTCCGCGCCCTTCACCATTACCGTCGGCGCAAGAGGGGCTCCGGGGCCGGCGGCCAGGCTCGCCATCGCGCCATCGTAGTCCGGCACGGGCAGCCGGAGGGGCACGCCTCCCGGCCCCGCGAGGCTGTGCCGCGCGTGCTCGCTGTCCAGGTCGAGCACCGCGGTGCCGTGCGGTTGCGCGAACACCCAGGGCAAGGGCCCCGCGGGCGCGGGCGCACCCAGCGCCTCGCCGAGCGCGCGGGCCAACGCGCCGTCGTCCTGGCGCGGGCAGCCGAAGGAGAAGCCGTGCCGCACGCCGGGCAGGGCGTTGCTTAGGCTCTCGGCGTGCAGGAACGCGACGGATTCCCCAGCCGCGGACTCCGGCCGGCCGTGAGGGGATGCGCGCGTCGGATCAGGCATGAGCGTCGGCCAGGGCAAGACGGGTTCGTGGCGGCGAAGCACCCTCCCTCCCGCGCCGGGCAGGCCGCTGGGGTGCGCGGTGGCGGCCGGGACTGCGCACGCCGGGTATCCGGTGTAGCAGATTGACGGCGGATTTTCCCCGGCGGGTCGCTTGCCCACCGCAGCGGCCGCAGGCGGGCTTGGCGCGGGGAACTTCCTGGCCGTCAGTGACGTTTTATTACCAACGTGCCAGCATGTTATGCGGGGACTGGGCCCTGGCTAAAGGAGGCATGTCCGGGAAATGATCGGTCCGGATCGGTTTTGGCCGACGGACGGTTCCGGCACTGCCGTGGAGTTGAGGTAGCTGGCCTCGCCAAGACCGGAAGACCCTGTCCTGGAACTGACGTCAGCCAGAGCCGGGCTTGAGGGAGTCCGGCCGTTCGAGGAAGACCTTGCCGACGATCGCACATCATACCCGCGACGAATCGGGTTCCTGGGGTGAAGCTCGCGATTCCAGGGCAAGAGAGGCGGATAGCGCGATGGGAGCAGCCGCCACCGTTCGTCTGTTGTGCGTCGACCCCGACTCTACCCTGCTCCGATACTTGGTATCCCTGTTCAAGGATGTTCTCTGTGCCGCCGCGACCGGGGGCATAGGGGCGCTGGAAGCCATGCGCCAGTATCCGGATATCGCCCTCCTGCTGCTGGATCCGAAACTGGCGACCCCGCAGTTGGTCGGAGAATTCCTCGCCCATCAGCCGCAGGGCCTGATCATCTGGGTGAGTCAGCAGGGCATTCCCGCGGAGCTCGAGGCTGCGGCGGGGGACGCGACGTTTCGCGCCCTGCAGCGGCCCGTGCGCGAAGGGGACCTGGTGCAGACCGTGCGCCAGGCCCTTGCCGTGCTGGCCCTGCGCCGCGAGGCGGGCCGCCACACGGAGGCGCCAAGACCGGACGAGCAGGCCTGGGCCAGCCGCGTGGGGCAGCTCACCGATCTCAACCGGCTCAAGGACGAACTGGTGATGATCGTGGCGCACGACATCCGCGCGCCGCTCTCCGTCATCCTGGGCTATTGCGACATCCTGCAGGGCAACGAGCCGGATCTGTCGGTGTCCGGCCGGGAAATCCTCGGCCGGATTCAGCATTCCGCCAACCGCCTGTTGACGATGGTCAACAACGTGCTCAATCTCGCCGCGATCGAGGAGGGGCGGATGGAGCTCAAGCTCGCCCCCACGCGCCTGAGCGCGGTCGTCACGGAAGTGATTGACAGCCTGGCGGGCATGGCCCAGGAGGCGCAGGTGGAGTGCCAAGTGGAAATCCGCGGGGACGAGCGCTCCTACGAACTCGATGCGGTCAAGGTCGCGCAGGTTTTGCAGAACCTCGTCTCGAACGCGATCAAGTTCAACCAGCCCGGCGGCACGGTGGATATCCGCGTGGCCGGGTCGCCGGAGGAAGTCGCGTTCGAGGTGCGCGACTCCGGGCGCGGCATGACGCCCGACCAGGCCTCGCGCGCCTTCGACAAGTTCATCCGCTTCGCCTCCGGTGCGTCCAGCGGCAGCGGCCTGGGCCTGGCCATCGCGCGGGGCTTGACCACGCTGCAGGGCGGCGCCATCTCGCTGGATACCCATCCCGGCGCGGGCACCACCTTCCGCTTCACCGTCAAGCCGGGCCATCGTGCCGGCGCGGTGCGGCCGCTGTTGGAGTAGGAGACGGTAACAGCAATTTCGATGGGGATTGCGAGAGGCTCTGCCTCTCGCGCACTCCGGCAGGGGGCGAGCCCCCTGCACCCCAAAACGAATTCGAAACCCGCTCCCAGAGCGGGTTTCGTACGCAACGGGGTCTGGGGCCCTCGGCCGCCGTTGCCTGGGCAACCGGGGGTGCGGGGCAGCGCCCCGCGCAGTTGGAATTCTTTGTGAAAGTTGTTGCATGACGCCACACTAGCGGCCGCGGAAGAACCGCCACAGGTCCTGCGCCAGCAGCTCAGGCTGCTCCAGGGCGGCGAAGTGGCCGCCGCGGGGCATCTCGCTCCAGTGGACGATGGCGTAGGCCCGCTCGACGAACGCGCGCGGCGCGCGCAGAATCTCGCCGGGGAAATCCGCGAAGCCGACCGGAACCTCCACCCGCTCGCCCGCGCGTAGGGCGTCCCGCGTCGCGCGGTACTCGAAGTACAGCCGCACGGACGAGGTGATCGTGCCGGTCACCCAGTAGATCGTGATCAGCGTCAGCACCTCCTCGCGCGTCAGGGCGCGCTCCAGCTCCCCGCCGCAGTCCGTCCACGCGCGGTACTTCTCCACCAGCCAGCCCGCCAGGCCCACGGGCGAGTCGTGCAGCCCATAGCCGAGCGTCTGAGGTTTGGTGCCCTGGATCGCCTGGTAGGCAAGCTCCTCGCTGCGCAGGCGCTTGGCCCGCTCCAGGTACGCCCGCTCCTCCGCCGCCAGCGGGGGCGCCGGCGCCGCGCCCTCCGCCCCCAGCGAAGCGCCCTCCGCGCCCAGCGCCGGGCGCAGTCCCAGCATGTTCAGGTGCAGCGCCCGCACCGCTTCGGGCCGGTCGAGCGCGAGCCAGGACCCGATCACGCTGCCCCAGTCGCCGCCCTGCACGTAGTAGTCGCGATAGCCGAGCCGCTCCGCCATCAGCGTGTGCAGCCAGCGCGCGATCTGCCGCGGCCCGGCGCCCGGCGCCTGGGGCGCGGATGAGAAGCCGTAGCCGGGCAGCGACGGGGCAACGACGTGCAGCGCGTCCGCGGCGCTCCCGCCGAATCTTTCCGGCTGTGTCAGGCGGGGAATCAGCTTGTAGAACTCGAACACGTTGCCGGGCCAGCCGTGCAGCAGCAGCAGGGGCCGCGCGGAGGCGTGGGGCGAGCGGGCGTGCAGCGCGTGCAGGCGCAGCCCGTCCACCTCGGCCGTGCAGTGCGGAAAGCCGTTGAGCAGCGCCTCCTGCTTGCGCCAGTCGAAGCCGCTGCGCCAGGTCTCCACGAGACTCTTCAGGTACGCCAGCTCCGTGCCCTGCCGCCAGCCGTAGCCCGGGCTGGGGTCCGGCCAGCGGGCCCGCTCCAGGCGCTGCCGCAAGTCGTCCAGCACCGCCTGGGGCACGGCGATGGTGAACGGCTGCACGGTGGCGGGGGAAGTGGCTTCGGACATGGGGGCGCTCCAGCGGTTGAGCGGGACCGGGACGGCCCAGGCTACCGCAAGCGCCGCCGTCTTTCGAGCGCGCAGCCGGGCGGGTCGGGCCTGGCGGTCACTCGCTACTCGCGCGTCCACTTCCCTGCCATGCTGAAGTGAAAGCCATTCTAAGGAACATGCCCGCAGGACGGGCCGACTTTGCTGGACAGCCGGAGGCCTGATACATCGCTGCGTAGGCCAATCACTTGGCGCGCAAGTACCTTACGAGTACTCCCAAAGCGAATTCCCTCAACTCGAAACGAAGTGCCTATCATCGCAATCCCTAGATCCAATCCTTATTCGGAAATGGAAATCCGCATGTTGCACATCGTCAGAAGTACAAAAGGGATATCGCCGGTTCTCTAGTTATAGCTTTGTACGGTTGCAGTGGAAATATGCCGACGCTTTGGCACACTCCAACCCAAGAGGAAGAAGTGAAGTGGTCCAAAAAATTTGGACAGGGGGGTTAATCCGCTCACGGAAGCGAGGCCGCGTCACGAGCAGGAAGCGCGAGCAGTACCGCGCGGAGTTCAGGGCGCAGGTGGCCTGCGCTCCGTCGGATAGGCGCTTCTCTCTCCGCAGAGCCGCTTTCGCGCTATACTAATCCTGTGGCGCGGACATGCCTTGCCCCGCCCGTTGCGGCGACGCCGGTACGCCCGCACCCGGCGGGCGCGCGCAAGCCGAACTAGGCCGACACCCCGGAAACGTCCGCAAAGCGCACAAGTCTTCAGGGAGGATGCATCCACCAATGTTTTTCGCGAAAGGCAGACTGATGGGCAACAGTGGCGGAGCAATCTACGGTCTCGGCATCATCGGCGCGGCCGTCTATTACATCCAGCATTCAAATGGATTCTGGGAGGGAGCGCTGGGAATCCTCAAAGCCATTTTCTGGCCGGCAATGCTGATCTACAAGGTGCTGGAGATGTTGAAAATGTGATCGCTGCTGCTGGGAACGCAGAGCGACGGGAGCGGAGCTGGGGACGCCCGGCTCCGGGATGAATCTCCATTGCATCAGGGCCTTGCAGAAAAGCGCAAAAACGAAGCCACGCCGCGCTCTTGCCAACGCGGTCTCAGGGCCAGCCTTTGGGGCGCAGGCGCGGGTGCCGCGTTTGGCCCACGCTGCAAAGCGACGCCTGCCCGTGCGCTGGTCCCGGCGCTGGCGAGGCCCGGCAAGCGTGGTGGAGCGCCTGGAAATCAGGATTTTATACTTCGTAATATCAATTACTTGAGTGGACAATTTAAAAACGAAGCCAAGCGTCGCCACGCTGTGCCGGTAACTTCTAGAACACGACACTCGCTCCGCGCCGCTGTGGCCCTCCGCTGGCAGGCGGCGGTGCGGGACCGCACTGCGGCTCGGATCCGCCGGGCCAGTCCCGGCTTGAGTCAGGTCAATCCTGACGCGGAACTCACGCGGCGCCGGCGCTGCGGTGCTATCCTCCCGAGAAGAGGCGGGGCAAGGCCCGCCCCGGCGCCGCTTGGGCAAGGGTGAGGCAAGGGGAGGTCCGGAAGGGCGGCTCCCGCCGCCCGCCGGGGACGTTCGCAAGATGCGAGCGGAGCGTGCGGCGGTAGCGCGCGGGGGAAGCGCACGCCCGAGAGAAGGAGCGGACATGGCCAGGCCCCGCGCACTGATCAAGAACCGCGAGATCAGCTGGCTGTCCTTCAACGGGCGCGTGCTCCAGGAGGCCGACGATCCCCCGGTGCCGCTTATCGAGCGGCTGAAGTTCCTCGGCATCTTCTCCTCGAACCTGGACGAGTTCTTCCGCGTGCGCGTGGCCACCGTGCGCAAGCTGATGGACCTGGGGGAGCGGGCGCTGGGCCTGGGGCTGCCGCACCGTCCCCGCACCGTCTACAACCGCATCCAGCGCATCGTCCTGGACCAGCAGCAGCGCTTCCAGGAGATCTTCGAGCGCATCGTCGCCGGCCTGGAGGAAAAGCAGATCTATTTCCGCAACGAGACCCAGCTCGACGCGGCCCAGGGCGAGGAGGCGAAGGAGTATTTCCGCGATCGCGTCCTGCCCGCGCTTGTGCCGATCATGATCGGGCCGCGCGCCGTGCTGCCCGAGCTGAAGGGTCACGCGATCTACCTCGTCGTGCGCATGTCCCGCAAGGACGGCGCGCTGCCGCCCCAGCACGCGCTGATCGAGATCCCCACGGACACCACGCCCCGCTTTCTCGTCATGTCCGGCCCGGGCGACGTGCGGAGCGTGATCCTGCTCGACGATATCATCCGCTACTGCCTGGAAGACGTGTTCTACATGTTCACCTACGACACGTTCGAGGCCTACACGATCAAGCTGACCCGGGACGCCGACATCACGGTGGACAACGACCTGTCGCAGAGCCTGGTGGAGCGCCTTTCGCGCAGCCTGAAGCAGCGCCGCAAGGGCCGCCCGGTGCGCTTCGTGTACGACCGCGACCTGCCCGAGGACCTGCTCGCCTCGCTCACCCGCGCGCTGCGCTTCTCCAAGCAGGATCCGGTCATCCCCGGCGCGCGCTACCACAACTTCAAGGACTTCATCCATTTTCCCGACCTGGGCCTGCCCGAGCTGACCGATCCGCCCCGGCGCGTGGCCCGGCACAGGCAGCTCCTGCCGCGCGTGGGGGTGTTCCCGATCATCGACGAGCAGGACGTGCTGCTGCATTACCCCTACCAGTCCTTCGACGCGATGATCCGCTTCCTGCGCGAGGCGGCGATCGATCCGGAGGTGCGCTCCATCAAGATGACCCTGTACCGGGCGGCCAAGGACTCGCGCGTGGTCAACGCGCTCATCAGCGCGGTGAAGAACGGCAAGGCCGTCACGGCCGTGGTGGAGCTGCAGGCCCGCTTCAACGAGGAGGACAACATCGACCTGGCCAACCGCCTCACCGAGGAGGGGGCGAAGGTGATCTACGGCATGCCGTCCCTGAAGGTCCACTGCAAGCTGACGCTGGTGACCAAGCAGCGGCACGGGCGCACGATCCGCTACTGCAACCTGGCGACCGGCAACTATAACGAGCAGACGGCGCTGCTGTACTGCGACCACGGCATGTTCACCAGCGATCCGCGCCTGAGCGAGGACGTGGAACAGGTCTTCCAGTACCTGGAGGGCCTGCAGCCGCCGCCGCAGTTCGGGCACCTGCTGGTGGCCCCGCTCAACCTGCGCTCGAACCTGGAGCGGCTCATCGACCAGGAGACCGAACGCGCCCGCGCCGGCCAGCCCGCCGCGATCCTGCTCAAGGTGAACGCCCTGGTGGACGAGGCGATGGTGGCCAGGCTGTACGACGCGGGGCGGGCGGGCGTGCGCATCCGCATCATCGCCCGCAGCGTGTGCTCGCTCGTGGCGGGCGTGCAGGGGGTGAGCGAGAACGTCGAGGCGATCAGCATCGTGGACCGGCTGCTGGAGCACGCGCGGGTGTTCGTCTTCGGCAGCGGCGCCGCGGCGCGCGTCTTTCTCTCCTCCGCGGACCTCATGCCGCGCAACCTGGACTTTCGGGTCGAGGTCGCCTGGCCGGTGTACGACGAGCGGCTCAAGCAGGAGCTGCTCGACATACTCGAGCTGCAGTGGCAGGACAACACGAAGGCGCGCGTGCTGAACCGGGCCCAGAACAACCGCTACCGTCGCACGGCCGGTCCGCCCGTGCGGGCGCAGGAAGCGATCGGCGCCTACCTGGCCCGCAAGCGGCCGGCGGCCTCCGCGTAAGCCACCTCGATGGATGCCCCCGCGCAGCGCGCCGAACCCCGGCTGGGATGGAGATTCGCGGCGATCGATATCGGATCGAACGCCGTGCGGCTGCTCGTCTCCGACGTCTCGGAGAAGGGGCGGCGGGTGTTCATCAAGGAGAACACGCGCGTGCGGGTTCCCCTGCGCCTTGGGCAGGAGGCCTTCGCCCGCGGCGAGATTTCCGGCGTCGTGCTGCGCGAGCTGATCAAGACCCTCGGCGCCTTCGTGCAGCTCACCGAGCTGATGGGCGTGGATCGGGTGCTGGCCTGCGCGACGGCGGCGCTGCGCGAGGCGTCGAATCGCGCGGCGATCCTGGAGCAGGTGCGCGCGGCGTGCGGCCTGGAGATCCGCGTGATCAGCGGCGCGGAGGAAGCCGAGTTCATCTTCTCCACCTACCTCAACGAGCTGCCGTTCCGGCGGGGCGCGTTCCTGTTCTTCGACATCGGCGGAGGCAGCACGGAGATCGCCTTCTACCAGGGCGGCGCGCTGCAGGCGGCGCACTCCTTTCCGCTCGGCACCGTGCGCATGCTCACCCAGGGCGTGCCCGGCACCCTGTGGGCCGAGCTGCGCTTCTGGCTCAAGGAGGAAGCCGGGCGCATCCGCGCGGGGAAATGGATGGGCGTCGGCTCCGGCGGAAACGTGAAGGAACTGGCGCGCCTCGCCGCGAAGAAGCCGGTCTCCCTCAAGCGCATCGAGGCGTTGCGCGAGGAGCTGGAAGCCGCCTCCATGGAGCAGCGCATGGGCAAGTTCAGGCTGACGGCCGAGCGCGCCGAAGTGATCGTCCCCGCAGCACAGATCCTCGCCTTCGTCCTCGGCGCGGCGGGCGTGGACAAGGTGCACGTGCCGAAGATCGGCCTGCTGGAGGGGATTGTCAGCCGCCTGTACGGACAGCGGCAGGGCCGCGCGGAGCCCAAGGGCAAGCCGCAGGAATACCGCTGGAGCTAGCCGGCGCCAGGCGCCGGCGGGAGCGGCCTAGCGCTTCCCTGCCTCCGTCGCCTCCTGCCCGGCCGCCGCCTCGTGCCGCACGGTTGCCTCGTGCCGGACCGGAAAATTGACCGAGTTGGCGATGAAGCACAGGGCGTGCGCCCGCGCATGGAGGCTTTCGGCGAGGGCGGCGTCCCCGCCGGACTTGAGGGTGACGCGCGGCCGCAGCACGACCTCGGTGAAGTGCCCGCCGCCGTCCTCCAGCTCGATCTCTGTCCCCTGCGCCCGGTCCTGGTAGTCCGTCACGACGATCCCCGCGTCGGCGCACAGGTGCAGGTACCAGAGCATGTGGCAGGCGGAGAGGGAGGCGAGCAGCAGCTCCGCTGGGTTGTAGCGCGCCGCATCGCCGCGGTACGCCGCATCGGACGAGCCCGGAATGGGAGGCTTGCCGGGCGCGGTGATCTCGTGGGCGCGCGCGTAGCCCCGGTAGCTCGCCGTGCCCGCGCCCAGGTTTCCCGTCCACACCACCGTCGTCTCGTAGCGATGCGGCTTGGCCATGGTCTGCGCTCCGCTGGAAGGACCCGCGCTCCGCTGGTAGGGGCTGCGCTCTGCGTGGGGATTCCCCGTTCTGCGGAAATCCCGCACCGGCGCCGGGCCGGCAGCCGATCAGCGGCGCCGCGGATCGAACGCCTCCAGCATCGCCTCGCCGACGAAGTTGATCAACACCACCGTCAGCACCAGCACGAAGAACGTGGAGAGCGACATCCACCACGCCTCGACGTTGGCCTGGGACTGGCGCAGCAGCTCGCCCAGGCTCGGCGTCGGGCTGGGCACGCCGAGATTGAGGAAGTCGAGGCTCGTCAAGGCGACGATGGAGCCGGAGACGCGGAAGGGGAAGAAGGTGATGACGGAGGTGAGGCAGTTGGGCAGGATATGCCGCCACATGATCGCCACGGGATGCAGCCCCAGGGCGCGCGCGGCTTCCACATAGTCGAAGTTGCGGGCCCGCAGGAAGTCCGCGCGCACGTAGACGCTCAGCCCCATCCAGCCGAAGGCGCTCAGCAGGGCGATCAGCAGCGGGATGCTGGGCACGAAGCTGGCGGACAGGATGATCAGCAGGTACAACTCGGGCAGCGAGCCCCAGATCTCGATGGCGCGCTGGCCCAGCAGGTCCAGCCAGCCGCCGAAGAAGCCCTGCACCGCCCCGATCGCGATCCCCAGCGCCGTGCCGATCACGGCGAGGACGACGCCGAAGAACATGGAGACGCGGAAGCCGTAGATGAGCCGCGCCAGCACGTCGCGCCCCCGGTCGTCGGTGCCCATCCAATTCTGCGCCGTCGGCGGGCTCGGCGTGGGCCGGCCGATGTTGCGGTTGATCGTCTTGTAGTCCCACGGAATGGGCGCGTAGACGGCCCAGTTGTCCGCGCCCGCGAGGCGCTTGCGGATATACGGATCGCCGTAGTCCGCTTCGACCGGGAAGTCCCCGCCGAACGTCGTTTCCGGGTACGTCCTCCACTGCGGGAAGTAGAACTCGCCGCGGTAGCGGATCAGCAGGGGCGCGCTGTTGCAGTACAGCTCGGCGAGCAGGCTGGCGAGCGTGAGCGCGCCGAGGATCGCCAGGCTCGCCGTGCCGCGGCGGTTGCGGAGGAACGTCTCCCACTGGTGCCGCGTCGTCGCGCTCATCCGCCACATGGCCGCCTAGCCTCCGCTCGCCTTGAAGCTGATGCGCGGATCCATCAGGATCAGCGACAGGTCGCTCAGCAGGTTGCTCACCAGGCCCAACAGCGAGAAGAAGAACAGCGTCGCCATCACCACCGGATAGTCGCGGCTGACGATGGACTCGTAGGAGAGCAGGCCCAGCCCGTCCAGGCTGAACAGGGTCTCGATCAGCAGGCTGCTGCCGAAGAACACCGCCAGGAAGCTGCCCGGAAAGCCCAGCACGACGGGGATCATCGCGTTGCGGAAGATGTGCCGCCAGAACACGCGCGTCTCGTTCGCGCCCTTGGCGCGGGCGACCTGGACGTACTGGCTGCTGATCTGCTCGAGGAACGAGTTCTTCGTCAGCAGCGTCATCACCGAGAAGCTGCCGATCACGTAGCAGGTCAGCGGCAGCGCCAGATGCCACACATAGTCGAGTACCTTGCCCGCCGCGGAGAGCTGTTCGAAGGCGTCGGAGGTCAGCCCGCGCAGGGGAAACCAGCTCAGGAACGAGCCGCCCCCGAACAGCACGATCAGGAAGATGCCCAGCGCAAAGCCCGGCACGCTGTAGCCGAAGAGGATCACCACGCTGGTGAAGGCGTCGAACGGCGTGCCGTGCCGCTGCGCCTTGCGGATGCCCAGCGGGATGCAGGTCAGATAGACGAGCAGGAAGCTCCAGCCGCCCAGGGAGAGCGAGACCGGCAGCTTCTCCAGCACCAGCCCCACCACCGAGCGGTGACGGTAGTAGGACTCGCCGAAATCGAACGTGAACAGCCGCCGCAGCCAGCCCCAGAACTGCGCGGGCAGCGGCTGGTCGAAGCCGTAAAGCCGGTTCAGGTAGACCCGCTGCTCCTCGCGCAGGTCCGCCAGCCCTTCCCGCACGGCTGGGCCGACCGCCCCCGCCCCGGCCTCCCCGCCGCGCTCGCGCGCGCGCAGCTGGGCCATCATCCGCTCGACCGGCCCGCCCGGCACCAGCTGCAGGACGACGAACGTGACCAGGACGATGCCGAACAGCGTCGGCGCCATCAGCAAGATGCGCTTGAGGACATAGCCCCACATCGTGTCAGCGCCCCTGGGGCATGGCCGCGCCCGCCTTCACGGCCGTGCCCGCCTTCATGGCCGCCTCCAGCGCCGCGGCCCGCTTCGGATCGTACCACCACCAGAGCAGGTACGTCACCGGATCGTAGTAGAGCGGCAGGCGCGCGGGATGGGCCAGCTTATTCCAGTACGTGACGCGGTGGATCGCGATGTACCACTGCGGCACCATGTAGTGCTCGTGCCAGAGCACGCGGTCCAGCGCGCGCGTGGCGGTCACGAGCGCCTCGCGGCTGCGGGCCTGCACGATGTGCTCCACCAGCGCGTCCACCGCGGGATTGCGGATCCCGATCACGTTGCGGCTGCCTTCCTGCCCGGCCGAGTCCGAACTCCAGTAGTCGCGCTGCTCGTTGCCCGGCGACTGGCTCTCGGGAAACGAATGCACGATCATGTCGAAATCCTTGCCGTTGATGAGACGCTCGTAAACCGCGTCGTCCACGACGCGCATGCTGGCCTGCACGCCGATCTTCTTCAGGTTGTCCAGGTACGGCTCGACGACGCGCTGGAAAGCGGGCGAGACGAGCGACACGACGAAGCGGAGCTGGCGCCCGCTCGCCGGTTGCGTCATCACGCCGTCCTTGATTTGCCAACCCGCCTCGCGCAGCAGGCGCAGCGCCTCGCGCAGCCGCTCGCGCAGGTCCGGCGCGCCCTTCGCCAGCGATTCGACCGGCTGGGTGAACACCTCGGGCGGAAGCTGCGCCTTGAATGGATCGAGCAGCTTCAGTTCGGCCGCGGAAGGCAGGCCCCGCGCGGCCAGATCGGAGTTGGCGAAGTAGCTGTCAGTGGCCGTGTACTGGCCGTAGAAGAGCGTGCGGTTGCTCCACTCGAAGTCGAAGGCGAGGGAGAGCGCCTTGCGGACGCGGCGGTCCTGGAAGATCTCCCGGCGCAGGTTGAAGGCGAAC
>JBGOTW010000022.1:0-27926 GCA_041476685.1 bacterium
ACCTGGCCTTCCATCCCAGCGCGGCCCCGCGGTCCAGTTAGCCCGCGCTTCTGCCCCGCACTGCTGCCTTGCCGCTCGGACGCCTCACCCGAGGAGAGGACGGACGGGCGGCTTGCAAGTCGAGCGAGCAGCTCGGCGCTGCGGCCAATCCAGCGCCGGATTCTGCATCACGATCAGGGCCGTGAATTCCGGGTTGGGCGTTGCCAACCCAGGAACTTGCCGGCGCGAGCAGGAGACGAGCAGGAGAACTGTGTCTCCCGCTCCTTGGCGCGGTTTTGTGTGGGGGACTGCGCTACGGTAGCTTCTCGAAGGTGATCTTGCCGGCTTCGATTTTCGTCACGCGCAGCCGCTCGCCGGTAGGGGCGAAGGTGATGGCGGTGCCGACGCGGACGACGGTGTCCAGGTGCCGGACGCCGGCGCGGACGCGCGCCGCGCGCTTGGAGACGATGGGAGCGGGAAGCCCCGTCTTCTTCCCCTTTCCCTGGGGAGCAGGTCGGGCGGTGGCGTTCTGCCGGGCCATGAAGCGCCTCCTTCCTGGAGGTCAGCGGCGTCCTTGCGCCACCGCAACGGTCCGGCAAGTGCCAGCCCATTGGGGCGCAAGGGTTTTATGCTATGCAGAGAGGTAACGGGAGCGGACCCGTTTGTCAAATACGATCGGCTGTGTACGTGGCCGCGTGGGCCCAGAGGCGCGGGGTCCGCGCGAATCAGTCGTGAAGATCAGTGACGCGAGGAGCCCCAGCGACGGGCGCTGCGCGGGATAGCGAGGAGAGTGGGACGATGCAACCGGACGAAATGCGCCCGGATAGCCTAGGGCCGGAGGCGGTGTCGCTCGACCCGGAGCGGGTGCGGGCTTGCCTGGAGCGTCGCGGGCGGCCGTACGTGCGGCTCAAGGCGGCCGCCACGCTCGACGGGAAGATCGCCACGCGGCACGGAGAATCCCAGTGGATCACCGGCGCCGCGGCGCGGACGCTGGGCCGGCGTCTGCGCGGGGCGGCGGACGGCGTGCTCGTGGGCATCGGCACCGTTCTCGCGGACGACCCGCGCCTGACCGTGCGCGACGATGAGGATAGGCAAACAGCACAGGCGGGAGGGGGCGTTGCCGGAGAGCCGGCGCGGATCGTGCTGGATTCCTCGGCGCGCGTGCCGCTTGCGGCGCGCTGCCTGGCGGCCGACGGTGCGCGGCGGATTGTCGTGGTGGGCAGCGGCGCGCCCGAGCATCGGGTGGCGGCGCTGCGGAACCTGGGCGTCGAGGTGCTGGCCATGGCGACCGAGCGGCCGGAGCCCGGCGCGTTCCTGCCGGCCTTGGCTAGGCTCGGCCTGCGCTCGCTGCTGGCGGAGGGGGGAGGAAAGGTGCACGCTAGTTTGATTGCGCAGCGGGCGGCCGATGAACTATGGTTATTTTTGGCGGGTAGCGTCATGGGGGATAGCGCCGCGCCAGCCTGGTGCGCGGATCTGGCCAGCGCAGACCCGCCGCGACGGAGCTTGGCGGGTTTGCCGCGCTTCAGGCTCGGGCCGCCGCTGCGCTTGGAGGGAGGGGACTTGCTGCTGCGCGGCGAGTGTGAGGGGACGGAAGCACCCTAAGTAAGGCGAGGCCAAGCATGTTGCTCGAAAAACTCCTCGAAGCGCAGCACGGCAACGAGGAATCTCCCAAAGGTCCGCAGGACCCTGCCAGCCGCGGCCGCTTCGACACCATTGACGAGGCGATCGAGGAACTGCGCCAGGGCCGCATGATCATCCTGGTGGACGACGAGGATCGGGAGAACGAGGGCGACCTGGTCTGCGCGGCCGAGAAGATCACGCCGGGCATGATCAACTTCATGGCCTTGCACGGGCGCGGGCTGGTCTGCCTGGCGCTCGAACCGGCGATTTGCGACCGGCTGCAGATTCCGCTGATGGTGGAGAACAACGCCTCCCCGCTGGGCACGAACTTCACCGTCAGCATCGAGGCCACCAACGGCGTCACCACAGGCATCTCGGCCCACGACCGGGCCCACACGATCCTGACGGCCGTGCGGCCGGACAGCCGGCCGGAGGACCTGCGTTCGCCCGGGCACGTGTTCCCCCTGCGGGCCAAGCGGGGCGGAACGCTGGTGCGCGCGGGGCAGACCGAGGGCTCGGTGGATCTGGCTCGCCTCGCCGGGCTGACGCCCGCCGGCGTGATCTGCGAGATCATGGACGAAGACGGGACGATGGCCCGCTACCCGCGCCTGCGCCAGTTCGCCGACCAGCACGGCATCAAGCTCGTCACCGTGGCGACCTGATCGCCTACCGCCGCGCGCGCGAGCGCCTGCTGGTCAAGCGCGTCGCCGAGGCGAAGCTGCCCACCGTGCACGGCAAGGAGTTCCGCATCGTCGGCTACCAGAACCAGGAATCCGAGGAGAACTTCGTCGCCATCGTGCTCGGCCGGTGGGAACCGGAGGAGCCGGTGCTGGTGCGCGTGCACTCCCAGTGCCTCACGGGGGACGTGTTCGGCTCGCTGCGCTGCGACTGCGGCCCGCAGCTTGACGCCGCGCTCACCCGCATCGCCGCGGAAGGGCGGGGCGTGCTCGTGTACCTGCCCCAGGAAGGGCGCGGCATCGGCATCATCAACAAGATCCGCGCGTACAACCTGCAGGATCACGGCGCCGACACGGTCGAGGCGAACAACAAGCTCGGCTTCGCCGAGGACCTGCGCGACTACGGCACCGGCGCGGCCATCCTGAGGGATCTGGGCGTCAAACGGATGCGGCTGCTGACCAACAATCCGCGCAAGATCGTCGGGCTGAGCGGGCATGGGCTGGAGGTCGTCGAGCGGCTGGCCCTGCAGGCCGATCCGTCCACGGAGAACCGCGGCTACCTGCTCACCAAGAAGCTCAAGCTGGGCCACCTGCTCACCCTGGAGCACTAGGCGCCCCTGGCCGGAAGAACCGTTGCGGCGCCGGGCAGCGCGACGACGGAGCGTGGCGCGCAAGCTCACGGCGCGCTGCGGCAACAAGCGCTGCGGCAACAGAGCGCTGCGGCAACAGAGCGCTTGGGCGACAAGGCACGGCGAAGCAGCGGGCCTCCCCCGGCACGAGGAGCGCAAAGCCCCATGACCGAGTACGCTGGCCAACTCGACGCCACCGGCCTGAAGGTCGGACTGGCTGTCGCGCGCTTCAACCAATTCGTCACCGAACGGTTGCTGGAGGGCGCGCTGGACTGCTTCGTGCGGCACGGCGGCGCGCTCCAGGACGCCGACATCGTGCGCGTGCCGGGCGCGTTCGAGCTCCCGCTCGCCGTGCGCAAACTGGCGGCGAGCGGACGCTACCGCGCGGTCGTGGCGCTGGGTGCGGTGATCCGGGGCGCGACACCCCACTTCGACTACGTCTGCTCCGTCGCCGCGAGCGGCATCGCATCCGCCGGGCTCGACGCAGGGCTGCCGGTCGGCTTCGGCCTGCTCACCACCGATACCGTGGAACAGGCAGTGGACCGCGCCGGGGCGAAGGCGGGCAACAAGGGCTGGGAAGCGATGCTCACCGCGATCGAGATGGCCAACCTGCTCAAGAAGCTGGGATGACATGACGGCTCGGCGACCTTCCCTCCCCCGCGCCGGGTCCTATGCCCGCCTGGCGGCCCCGTTCCTGCTGGCGGCGCTCGCCTTCCTGGCCGGCTGCTCAGGATTCGTCGGCTACAATCCGCCGCAGTTCAAGGAGGTGCTCCTACAGGGCCAGGGCAGCGATAAGATCCTGCTGATCGACATCAACGGCCCCATCTCCAATCAGCCCCTGCTCATCCCCAACGTCGGGATCATCCCGGGCATGACCGCCCGCGTGCGGCAGGAGCTGGAGCTGGCCTTCAACGACCAGAACATCCGCGGCATCCTGCTGCGCATCGACTCGCCGGGCGGGACCATCACCGACAGCGACGTCATCTACCACTCGCTGGTAGAATTCAAGAAGGCGAAGAAGATCAAGATCGTCGCCGCCATGGGCGACATCGCCGCCTCAGGCGCGCTGTACATCGCCATGGCCGCCGACGAGATCTACGCCCATCCGACCACCGTCACGGGCAGCATCGGCGTGATCATGGATCACATGGAGTACTCGGACCTGCTGGACAAGCTGGGCGTGAAGTCCGACCCCGTCACCTCGGGCCCCTACAAGGACATCAGCTCCCCCTACCGCAAGATGTCGGTGCAGGAGCGGGCGCTGCTGCAGCAGGTCGTCTCGGCCCAGTACGAGAAGTTCATCAAGGTGGTGCAGGACGGGCGGCCGAAGATGAATCCGCAGCAGATCCGCTCCATCGCCGACGGGCGCATCATGACGGCGGACGAGGCGAAGGAACGCGGGCTGATCGACGGGATCGGCTACCTGGACGACGTGTACAAGCGCATGACCCAGCTCTCCGGCTTCGCCACCAACAAGCTGGTGCGCTACTCCAACACCTGGCTCACCGGCAACAACATCTACTCCAACAGCTTCCCGATCGAGTTCATCCAGAACTGAGCGGCGCCAGCAGCTCGCCCGCGACCGCGTGCGGCCCCGCCTCGAGCAGGCGCACGGGCAGCAGGCGGTTGCGCAGCGCGCCCGCATCGGCCACCGGCGCCTGCACGCGCAGGAAGTGGGCCGTATAGCCTTCGGCGAGGTCGACCCGGCGCGGCTTCTCGAACAGCACCTCCACGCTGCAGCCCACGAAGCGGCGGTGGAAGGCGAGCCGCTTGGCCTCCCCCAGCGCGCGCAGGGCCGCGGCGCGCCGCTGCCGCAGGGCCGCCGGCACGGCATCCGGACGGCGGGCAGCAGGCGTGCCGGGCCGCTCCGAGTACGGGAAGACGTGCAGGTATGCGAACTCCAGCCGTTCCAGCAGCGCGAATGTCTGCGCAAACGCCGCGTCGTCTTCCCCCGGGAAACCCGCCATCACGTCTGCTCCCAGGCACAGCTCCGGCACCCGCTCCAGCGCCCGCTCCGCGAACGCCGCGTACGCTTCGGCCGTATAGCGCCGGCGCATGGCGGCCAGGACCGCGTTCGACCCCGACTGCAGCGGCAGGTGCAGGAACGGAGCCAGCTTGTGATCGGGCGCCGCCATGCGCTCCAGCAGCCCCTCGTGCACCGTCGTCGGCTCGATGGAGCTGATGCGGATGCGCGCCAGTCCAGGCAGGCGGTCCAGACGGTCCACCACCGCCCTCAGGTCCGGCGCCCCGGCCGAGCCCGCCGCGCCGTCGGCATAGGTCCCCAGATTCACTCCCGTCAGGACGATCTCCCGCACACCCTGGGCGGCAAGCGCCTCCGCCTCGGCCATGAGGTTGTCCAGGGCGCGGGGACGGGCGCGCCCGCGCGCGAGGGGGATGATGCAGAAGCTGCACATGAAATCGCAGCCATCCTGGATCTTCACGTGCGCGCGCGTCCCGCTGTCCGGGGACACGAGCGCGGCCGGATCGAAGTCCAGGGCAAAGGTCTGCCGCGGGAGGGGGGGCCGCACCACGCGAGGCGCCGGCGCCCGACCTGACGCGTTCCCCGCCGCTTCACGCGCGGGCAGCGCCAACAGATGCTCCACGACCGCTAGCTTGTCGCCATTGCCGACGATCAGGTCCGCGAGCCCGGCGGCGGCCAGCGCGTCCGCGTGCATCTGCGCATGGCAGCCCACGACGGCCAGCCGCGCCCCGGGCTGGGCACGGCGCGCACCCCGCAGCGCCTGGCGGGAGGAGGCGTCGGCCTGGGCGGTGACGGTGCAGCTGTTGAGCACCATCACGTCCGCCGCATCGCCCCAGGGCACGATGCGGAAGCCCGCCCGCTCCAAACGGCGCCGGATCAGCTCGGTCTCCGCGTGATTGAGTCGGCAGCCCAGCGATTCCAGCGCCGCGCGGGGCTGCGAGATCGCGCCTGGGGACGCGGCTTGCGGTGCGGCTGTGGGGAAATCGGTCATGGGAGAAGGAGGGCCGTGTTGCTCCAGGGCGGAACCGCGCGGCCGTGGTTTCCGCCGCAGGGACGATTGAAGCACAGGGCGGAGTGAACGGGAATGGGCGCCGCTGCGGCGGTCGATGGCGCGCACGCGCCTTGCCGCACAACACCCGAGGCGCTAGGGTGGGAGCGGACACGGATGTCTGCCCGGGACGTTCCCGCACCTGGGCCAGGGATGGACCCATGCTCGCTGCCCCCATGCCTTCCGCCGCCGCACCCCCACCGCCCGGGTCCCGCGAATTTGCTGCGCGCGCGGCCGAGCCGGCCGCTCCCGGCGGGGCGTCCGCCGCATCCTCGTTCCGACACGAGCCGGTGCTGCTGGCGGAGGTGCTGGACTTTGTGCCGGCGGGCGCGCGCCTGGCGGTGGACTGCACGCTGGGCGGCGGCGGGCACGCGCGTGCGCTGCTGGAGCGCTTTCCCGCGGCGCACCTGTTCGGCTGCGACCGCGATCCGCAGGCCGTCGCGGCGGCCAGCGCCGCGCTGGCCCCCTTCGCTCCGCGCATCCTCCTCAAGCACCTGCCGTTCTCCGAACTGTCCCATCACGTGCTGGCGGGCAGCGTGGACTTCCTGCTGGCTGATCTGGGCGTGTCCTCGCCCCAGCTCGACGAGGGAGCGCGGGGCTTCTCCTTCACGCGCGACGGGCCGCTCGACATGCGCATGGACCCCACGCGCGGCGGGCGCACGGCGGCGGAGCTGGTCAATCGGGCGCGGCCGGAGGAACTGCTGCGGCTGTTCTACGAGCTGGGGGAGGAGCGCTTTGCGCCGCGCATCGTGCGCGCGATCGAGACCGCGCGCGCCGCCGTGCCGTTCGCCACCACCGGACGGCTGGCCCGGGTCGTGGCCGAAGCGGTGCCGAAGCGCTTTCAGCGGCCCGGATTCCACCCGGCCACGCAGGTGTTCCAGGCGCTCCGGATGGCGGTCAACGACGAGCTGGGCGAGCTGGAGCGGCTGCTGGAGCGCATCCCCGATTTGCTCGCCCCAGGCGGGCGCGCCGCCCTGATCGCGTTCCACTCCCTGGAAGACAGACGCGTGAAGGAGGCGTTCCGCACCTGGGAGCGGCCGTGCGTCTGTCCGCCGGACTTTCCGCGCTGCGTGTGCGGGAAAGTGCCGCTCGGCCGGCGCCTGACGCGCAAGCCGGTCAAGGCCGGAGTGGACGAGACGCGCCGCAATCCCCGCGCCCGCAGCGCGAAGCTGCGCGTGTTCGAGAAGGCGGCGCAAACGCCGGGGGAGCGGCCATGAGCGAGCCCACCCCCCTGGCGCGCCCGCCCCGCTTCCGCTCGGGCGCCTCCTCCGTGCTGGTCGTGCTGTGCGCGTTCGTGATCGCGGCGGGGGGCCTGTTCTACCTGTGGCAGCGCTTTCAATTCACCAAGCTCGGCTTCGAAGTGGCGCGCCTGCGGCAGCAAAAGACGCAGCTGGAGGAGCGCATCGAGCCGCTGCAGGTCGAGGTGGACTACCTGTCTCGGCTGGAGCGGATCGACACGCTGGCCCGGGAGCAGCTGGGCATGCGCGCGCCGGCGCCCGGCCAGGTGATCGTGCTGGAGGGCCATGCTCCTGCGCCTTAGCAACCCGCTGCCGCACCGGTTCCGGGGGTTCCGGCCGCGCGTCGCGCTGGTGGTGGCCGGGATGACCCTGGCCAGCCTCGCCCTGGCCCTGCGCGCGCTGGACCTGCAGGTGCTGCGGCACGAAGAGTTGTCGCGCCTGGCCAACCGCCAGTCCCAGCGCATCCTGTGGGTCAAGGGTCAGCGCGGGCCGATCCTGGACCGGTTCGGCGGCCACCTCGCGCTTTCGGTGCAGGCCGACTCGATCTTCGCCCGGCCCAGCCAGGTCGAGCGGCCGGCCCAGGCCGCCTATCGCCTCGCGCGCATTCTGAACGTGCCGCGCGACAAGCTGGAGGAGCGGCTCGCCTCCGACTCGCCGTTCGTGTGGATCAAGCGCCGCGTCACGCCCCTGGAATCCGGGCAGGTCGCCGCCCTCGACTGGGCCGGCTTGGGCACGACCCGCGAATACCTGCGCGTCTATCCAGGGCGCACCTATGCCAGCGCCCTGCTGGGCTTCACCGGCGTGGACACGCAGGGCCTCGAGGGTCTCGAATACGCCTTCGACTCCTACCTGAAAGGCGCGGAAGGCTACCGCGTGCTGGACAAGGACGCGCTCGGGCGCACGCTGCTGCAGAACGACGACGCCGAGCCCAGCGCCGGGGACAGCGTCAAGCTCACCATCCATCCCGCCATCCAGTTCATCGCGGAGCAGGAGGTGGCCCGGGCGGTGAGCCGCACCCAGGCCAGCCACGGCATCGCGCTGGTGATGCGCTCCCAGACCGGCGAGCTGCTGGCCATCGCCCAGGCGCCCGGCTTCAATCCGAACGACTATTCCAATTCGGACAAGGAGGCGTACTTCGACCGCGCCGTCACCAGCGGCTACGAGCCGGGCTCGACCTTCAAGGTGATCACGGCCGCGGCGGTGCTGGAGGCGCGGGCGATCAAGCCGGACGCGCTGTTCTTTTGCGAGAACGGGGAGTTCCAGTTCTACGACAGCGTCATCCACGACACCTCGCCGCACGGCTGGCTCAATCTGGCGGGGATCCTGCGGCTGTCCTCGAACATCTGCGCGGCGAAGGTCGGTCTGACGATCCCGGCGACGGTGTTCCGGGAGACGATCTCGCGCTTCGGCCTGGGCCAGCGCACCGGCATCTTCACCCTGCCCGACGGGCGGCGCCTGGCAGGCGAGGCGGACGGCTATGTGCTGCCGGTCGGCCGCTGGACGGCGGTGGACCAGGCGGCCATCTCCTTCGGCCACGGTGTGCTCGTCTCGCCCCTGCAGTTGCTGACCGCGGTGAACGCCATCGCCGCCGGCGGCCTGCTGCTCAAGCCCTGGATCGTGCAGGAGATCCGCGATCCTGAAGGCAGGCTCGTCGTGCAGGGACGGCGCACGGTGGTGCGGCGCGCGGTTTCCGCGCAGACGGCCGCCCAGGTGCGCGACCTGATGCTCGGCGTCGTGCAGGCCGAGGGCGGCGGCACGGGGACGCGTGCGGCCATTCCGGGCTTCCAGGTGGCGGGCAAGACCGGCACGACCGAGAAGTACGACCTCCAGGCGCGCGGGTATTCGAAGACAAAGGAGATCGCCACGTTCGTGGGCTTCGTCCCGGCGGAGGCGCCGGAGTTGACGCTGCTGGTGCTAGTGGAGGATCCGCAGTCGAGCCGCTACGGGGGCCTGATTGCGGCGCCGACGTTCCGGGAGATCGCACAGCGCAGCTTACCCCTGCTCGGCGTGTGGCCGAAGGAGGGCGTGCGCCGGGTGGCGCTGGCCCCCCAGGACTAGCCGGCGGCTGAGAATGTTGACGGAAGCGGGGTTGCGGCCCGGCCAGCCGAGCGATTAATGCGGGAGCGCGCGCGGCCGCTGCGGACTGATACGGCGGAAGTGAGAGAACAAGAAGGTGCGAACGCCTGCGGAGATCCGGCGGGAACGGCCAGCGTGCCGCCGCTCCCGCCGGCTAGACCCATCAGCCCGCCTTGGTCGTGCTGGGCGCCGGCGTACTGGGCGCCGTGGTCTGGGCGGTCTTGTGGCTCGGACCGCATTCGGCATAGCTGCCCGCAGCGAACACGAGCCCGATGGCGGCCGTCAATAGCAGTGCGGCTAATGTCTTCATGGCAATCCCCTCCCCGAAATTGGGATACGGCAACGTCACTGCCCACTGAATATCCTTGATAAGCCGGCGGAGAGTCAAGTCGGAGGCCGGCGGCATTCCTCTCTCGCCCAATAGGCTTCGTATCGTGGACGGCGGCCCGATCCGGTTGTTCTGGGACGTGCGCAAGGAGGACGGTGGCCTCCCGGACTCGACGGCGGCTGGGATGACGCCGGACTCCCTAGACGAGGCCGCTCGTCTCGTCCCAACCGTACATCAGGTTGAGGTTCTGCACCGCCTGGCCCGATGCGCCCTTGACGAGGTTGTCAATCGCCGTCAGCACGATCCAGGTCTCGGCGGAGTCGTCGTGGTGCAGGCTGACGACGCACTCGTTGCGGTACCGCACCATCTTCAGGTCCGGGCTCTCCCCTTCGGGCAGCAGCGTCACGAATGGCTCGCGCGCGGCAAATCCGGCGAAGCGCTGCCGCAGCCCCGCGGGATCGAGGGGCTGCTTGAAGCGCAGCACGATCGCGGTGAGGATGCCGCGCCCCACCGGCAACAGGTGCGGCGTGAAGACGACCGCGCCTTGCTTGCCCGCGCGGTAGGCGGTGGATTGTTCCAGGTAGTGCTGGATCTCGGGCAAGTGCTGGTGGCTGAAGATCTTGTACGCCTTGAAATTGTCGTGCACCTCCATGAAATTCGTGGAGTCGTCCTCGACCCTCCCACCCGCGCCGGACACTCCGCTCTTCGCGTCCACGACCGGCGGCGCGGCCAGCTGCGCCAGATCGTCCCCGAACGGCAGCAGGCCCAGCAGCGCCCCGGTCGGATAGCAGCCGGGATTGGCGACCAGCCGCGCCTTGCGGATCACTTCCCGGAACGCCTCTGGCAGGCCGAACACGGCCTGCTTGAGCGTCTGGGGCGCGCTGTGCTCCAGGTTGTAGTAGCGCTGGAATACAGTCACGTCGGGCAGCCGGAACACGCCCGACAGGTCAATCACCTTCAGGCCCCGCTCCAGCAGCTTCGGCGCCCACTCCAGGCTCGCCCGATTCGGGATCGCCAGGAACGCCACCTCGCACCCGTTCAGCGGCGCATCGTTCTTCACGAACGTGTGCGGCACGCCCTTGAGCTCCGGAAACGCCTCGGACACCCGGCGGCCGGCGTAGCGGGTGGACGTCACCGTTCCGATCTCGACCTGGGGATGGCGGGACAGCAGGCGCATCAGCTCCAGCCCGGACAGCCCGGCCCCGCCAATGATCGCCGCCTTGACCATACGCTTCCCCGTATCCGCGGAACGTGCCCTGCCCCGACCGGCGTGCCGCTCCTCCGCCCAGGCGCATTCGGCGCTCCCCCCTCTCCCGGGTCGCCCAGCCGAGCGTGCGGAGAGCGGGCTGGGGGGAGGCCGCCACGCGACCTGACCCATCCTATTCGATGGCGCCGCGCTCCCGCAATCCTTTCAGCTCCGTGTGCGACAGTCCGAGCAGCTCGCGCAGCGTGACATCGGTATGCTCCCCGAGCAGGGGCGCACGGGCGCGCACGCCGTTGGGCCGCCGGGTCAGGCGCCAGGGGACGCCGATATAGTCCCGCTCGCCCACCTCCGGATGCGGCAAGCGCGCGAAAAAGCCCCGTGCGCGCAAGTGCTCATCCTCGGCGATATCGCGGCTGCTCATGCAGGGAAACGCGGGCACGCCGCGCGCCTGCAGGGCGCCTGTCACCTCCCAGCGGTCGCGGGTCTCGCACCAGGCCGCGATGATCCCGTCCAGCTCCGCCTCGTGCCGCTTGCGTCCCGCGGCCTCGGCCAGCCGCGGATCGCCGGCCAGCTCCGGGCGCCCGATCGCCACGCACAAATCCCGCCATTGCCCGTCGCTGCGCGCCGCGACGGCTACCCAGCGGTCCTCGCCCCGGCAGCGGTACACGTTGTGGGGCGCCCAGCGCGGATCGTGATTGCCCATCGGCTTGAGCGGCGGATTGCCGAGGACGTGGCCCATCCAGCCCTCGCAGGCCGTGCTCAGCAGGGGCTCGAACAGGGAGGTGTCGATGACGAGGCCCGCCTGGTCCGGCTGCCGCGCCCGCAGGGCCGCCAGGATCGCGAAGGCGGTGTAGATCCCGGCATTGGGGTCGGCGTAGGCGTTGCGCAGGCTGCGCGGCAGGCCGTCCTCTTCGTAGCCGGTGGAGGCGCACAGGCCGGCGATGGGCGGGATGAGCGGCCCGTATCCCGTGTAGTCCTTGTACGGCCCGGTCTGCCCGAAGGCCGAGATCGTGGCAATCACCAGCTCCGGGCGGATGCGGTGCAGCTCCTCGGCGCCCAGCCCGAGCCGGTCCATCACGCCGGTGGCGAAGTTGCTGACGACGACGTCGCTGCGGGCCGCCAGCTTCTTTACCAGCGCGAGGCCCTCGGGCTGGCCGAGATTTAGCGCCAGGCTCTTCTTGCCCAGCCCGACCGAATTGAAGTAGCCGCAGCGGTTGAGCCCCGGCTCCATATCCGGCGGATACACCGGGATGCGCCGCGCCAGGTCCGGCCGGCTGGAGCTTTCCACCTTGAGCACCTCGGCACCCAAGTGCGCCAGCATGAGCGTCACGTGGGGGCCCGCCCAAACCCACGACAGGTCGAGCACGCGCACGCCGGCCAGGGGCAAGGCGGTGCCCAACCCATCCCCGCCCGCCGCGGCGTCCGGGCGGCGGCGGGCGCCGCGGAATCCCCGCGGCGCCCCCTCCGCCCGCGGCGGGGGCAACAGGCGCGCCGCCTGTCCGTTTGCCGCGCCGACCGCCTCTGCGCCGGCCTCGCCGTTCGCTTCACCGAGGGCCGGTGCGGGACTGCGCAGCGCCCACCATGGCTCGCTGAGCTGGAACGGCGCGCCGGGCAGCAAGATCCGCCCTGCCCTGGGATGCTCGTGGGTCACGAAGGCCCCGCGCTCCGCCAAGTGCGGGTCCCGAGCCACCTGGTCCATGCGATACACGGGCGCCGCGCCGATGCGCGCACGCTGGCAAGCGTGAAACAGTTCCTCCATCGCCCAGGTGCGCGTCCACTCCGACAGGTGTCGGATGACATAATCCCGGTTCCTGCCGCGCAGGTCGCGATCGGCGACGAGGGGCGACCGCGCCCAGTCCGGCTTGCCCATCAACTCCACCAGCCGCGCCCACTGGGGTTCCTCGGCGGCGATGAGGAACAGGTCCCCGTCCCGGCAGGGATAAAGGTTGGACGGCACGGTGATGTTGAACGTCAGACGCGACTCGACGACGCCGGAATAGGACCACGACGGGAAGTGCCGTCCGAGCAGCAGACCCATGGACTCCTGCACCGACAGGTCAATGTGCTCCCCCACGCCCGAGGCGAGCGCCCCCAGGTGCGCGGCGAGAGCGACCGTGGCGCCGTGCAGCCCGGCCTGGAGATAGGCGTGATGCCCGAAGAAGTGCAGCGGCGGCCGGTCGGGGTGTGCGGAATCGTCGGGGCAGAGCCAGGCGAACCCGCTCCCGTGGATCAGGGTCAGCTCCGACGCCGCCCAGTCCCGGTGCGGTCCGGACAGGCCGAACGGCGTGATGCTGAGCATCACGAGCCGGGGGTTGCGGGCCGACAGCCGCGCGTAATCGAGCGGGAGCGCCGCCATCGCGGCGTAGCGGAAGTTGTGGACGAGGATATCGGCAGCGGCGGCCAGCCGTTCCAGCACGGCCTGCCCCTCCGGCCGGGTCAAGTCCGCGACGAGACTGCGCTTGTTCGGATTGAGCGCGAGGAAAGTGCCGCTGGTTTCCGCATCCGGCTCACCGTGCGGGAAAGGTCCCAGGCGCCGCGCCGGATCGCCCTCGGGCGGCTCGATCTTCACCACCGTCGCCCCGATGTCCGCCATCAGCTTGGTCGCGATGGCGGTCGAGCAGCCGTCCCCTGCCGGGTCCGCCAACTCCACCACGCGCAAGCCCTTCAGCCCCACTTCCATGCCGTCCTGCTCCTGAATGTACCGCTCCGTTGGGCTGCGCGCGGCCTCCTGCCGCATTGCAGACGCAGAATGCTGCGCGATCATGAGGTGCGCGCGCAGCCTTGGTCAAGGGGCCGGGCGAACCGCCGCCGGGACTGAGACCCGGACGAGCCGGCTGCGTCGCGGCGTCGCGAGCGAAGGTCCTGGGCGCGCCCTTCAATAGCGGAAGCGGTCCGACTCCGGCCGCGCCAGCCATTCGGCGAGCGTCTGGGCCTCGGCATCCTTCTTCGACAGGCTCGGCTGGGCGACGGGCCAGGCGATGCCCAGTGCCGCATCGTTCCAGCGGATGCCGGACTCGCCCTTCGGATTCCACAGGCCGGTGACGAAGTACTGAATGTCCGCGGACTCGGACAAAGTGCAGAAGCCGCGCGCAAATCCGGCGGGCGCGAACACCTGGACGGTATCCTTGTCGCTCACGCGGCGCCCGTACCACTTGCCCAGGGTGGGGGAGCCCTTGCGGATGTCCACGGCCATGAGGAACGCCTCGCCCCGCACGACCCGCATCAGCTTCGCCTGGGGCGGATCCCACTGGAAGTGCAGCCCGCGCAACACGCCGCGCGCCGAGCGCGACAAGTTGGCCTGGGGATAGACGGCAGGCAGTCCCACCTGCGCGAACACGTCGGACTTGAACACCTCCATGAAGAAGCCGCGTTCGTCCTCGGCGACCTGATGATGCAGGATCAGCAGGTCGCGGAGCGGCGTCGTCTCGACGCGAATGTCCATGCACCCTCGTAGGGTTGAAGTCCGGCGCGCCCGCCTATTCGGGCATGCCCGTCAGGATCGCCTCCAGGCGCGCTATCACGAGCTCCTTGCGCGCGCGCCGGGAGAATTCCGCGTAGTCTTCGACGACCTCCTCGCTCAGCTCGAAGGCCACGTCCTTCAGGCGCAGCGCGCGGGCGCGCGCCTCGAGCTGGTCCTTCAGCGCGGCGCGGGCGTGGACCTGCGCCGCGGCAAGGCTGGCGAAGAAGCGCTTGCCGTGGTGATCGTAAAGCTCCACGCCGCCCCGCTTCACCGGCTCAATGCTGACGCTCTCCCGCAACAGGAACCGCGTCGTGATCGCGCCCAGGGCGTTGGCCACGTCCCCGTCGCCCGGCGACACCATGCGCCGCCGCAGGGTTGCCGGCGCATCCGCGTATAGCACCGGCGCCCCCGCCCCGACCAGCACGACCGGGCAGTGCGGATCGAGCGCCAGCGTCGGCCCGGACGCGGCCTGCGTCGTCCGGCTGCGCTCCACCGCTCCGCGCTGCGGCGGTGCTCCGCCCTGCTCCGCAGTTTCACCCGCTCCCGCCGCCAGCAGCAGCGCCACCAGCCGGCCCAACGCCGGGCCATCCTGTTCCAGCGGCGGATCGAAGCCCGCCAGGTAGCCCGCGAGCAGGCCGGTCGCCTGGAATCGCACCGTCTCAGCCAGCATCCGGAGAAATTCGGCCGGGGACTGGTCCGCCATCCGCGCGTACAGCGCCGCGGCCTTGCGCGCATCCGCCGCGGCGAAGCTCGGTGCATGGCCCTGGGCACAATACACGTCGGTGGGCGTTAGGGCGATGCGCACCGCCAAGCGCTTACGCAGCAGCTCCTGCACGTCCTCCCCGAGGCTACCATTGCCGGTCGCGCCACTGCCGGTCACGCCACTGCCGGTCACGCCACTGCCAGTCGCACGAGGGTCCGGGCCGCTGCGGCTCGCGTCCTCGCTGTCCGCTCGTCCGACAACCGTACCGGCGGCGCCGCGCGCCTCCTCACCCGCTTGCGCCAGCGCCTGTACTAGGGACTGAAGGCGTTGTGGCCCGCGCCGCAGCCGCTCCACCAACCAGCGCTGTCCCTCCGGCAGCGCGTCCGCGTCCGCCCGCCCCAGCCGCAGCTCGTCCAGCGCCACCAGCTCGATCAGCTCCAAATCCCCGAAATGCCAGCGTTCGCTCAACTCCGCCTCGAGCGCATCCAGGGAGAGCATCGGATAGCGCTCCCGCGCCCGGCAAAAGGGCAACGCGCGCTCGTTCACGAACCGATAGCGCGTCTCGCCCAGCCTGCGCAGCCGGCTGTCCCCGGCCAGCCCGAAGGTGGCGATGTCGAGACCGTCCACGGCAATCTGCCGATTGTTGATAAGGATCCCGCCCGCCTTGAGCGGGGCGCGGCCGCCGCGCACGCGGCCGATGTCCGTCGTCGTCCCACCGACGTCCACGACGACCGCGTCGCCCTCGCGCGAGAGGAACACACCCCCCTGCAGCGAGGCGGCCGGCCCGGAGAAGAGCGTCTGCACCGGCCGCTGCACGGCCTCCCCCTCCTCCATCAGCGAGCCGTCGCCCTTGACGATGTACAGCGGGCAGGCGATGGCGTGCCGGGCGAGGATGAGCTTGACGGCCGCAATCCACTCCAGGATCACCGGCAACAGCCCCGCGTTCAGCGCCGCGGCCTGGGCGCGCTGCATGAAATTGAGCCGGTGCGTCAGCTCGCTGCCCAGCACGACGGGTTTTCCGTGCGCCCGCCGCAGCAGCGCGGCGATCTGCTGCTCGTGGGCCGGATTGCGCGTTGATGCGTAACCCGAGACGGCGAAGCCGTCCACCGCTTCCGCCAGCGCACGGGTCTTCTCCAACACCTCCCGCTCGGACACCGGCACCACCTCTTCCGCGTCGAAGCCGATCTGGCTCTTTAGCACGGCAAGGTAGGGGTGGAACTCGGGGGGCAACCGCACGTCGCCCGGCTCGATCACCAGCGCGGTGGGGTGCACCCGGTTTTCCGCGACCGAATTGGTGGCCAGCGTGGTGGACAGCGCGACGCGCTTGAGCGCCCCGACCTCCGCGGGCGTGGCGGCGAGGGCCTCGAACGCCTTGCCGATGCACACGGTGTAGTCGCCGTGGGTAGTGGGAGTCTTGGCCTTGCGCACCAGTCGTCCGGCGGTCAGGTCGAACAGGACGATATCGGTGAACGTGCCTCCGGTGTCGATGCCGATGCCGAGCGAGGTCACGATGGGCTGAGCGAGAGAGAGAGGCAAGTGAAGGATCTGCGCCGCGCGGTGCTGGCAGCCCGGCATGCTAGCACAGGAGCGGAGAGTCCTCACCCATTGTACCTATTGCCCGGCGGAGATCGGGGGGATCCGGATGACCTTCGCCCACCGGAGACGCGTGGCCCGCACTTTGCCCAGCGCCTGCGCGACGTACCTCCGACTCCGGGCACGGCCGGGCCGCCCGCGGCCGCCCGGCAGACGGTGTAAGGAAGCGCCGGCTCGAAGAGCGTGGTATAGGCGGGATGCGGGGGGCAAGGGCGCTCAGTTGTGGCGCCACGGAGGATGGGCTTTGCACCCGTGTCCCGGAAGTGGCCCGTGTCTTCAATATCCGACCAAGGGGGAGTTCATGCGCAATCTGATCGAGGCCCTCAAAGCGCAGAGCGGCGCTGGACAGTTGCTGGTGCGCCTGGTCATGGCGGAAGTCCTGATCGTCGCCGGCTACAGCAAGTTCTTCGTGGCCGGGCTCGACCGCGTCACCACCATGTTCTCCGGATACGGCATCATTCCCATTCCGCAAGGGGTCGCGCCGTTCATCGCCGGCCTCGAGCTGATCGGCGGCATCCTGCTGGCGCTGGGGCTGTTCACGCGGTACCTGGGCGTGCTCTTTACGATAGAATTCGTCGTGGCCGCATACGTCAAGTACGCGATCGTGCAGCCTCCCGCGGGCGGATACCTCGGCTCACGGCTCGACACGATGCTGATCGTCGTGGCGATACTGCTGGCCACGAACGGCGCGGGCCGGTATTCCCTCGATGCGAAGCTCGGGCGGAGCGACGCATAGGCCGCACCGGCGGAGTTTGACGGAGCGGAAGCGGCTGCTGCGGTCTCCGCTCCGCAGGTCCGGCTCGACTTTGCACGGCCAGCGATCAGGCGCGCCGTGCGGAGCGCCTTCCGCCCGCACGCGTGCCCATCCGCGCGGCAATGCCTGCAAGCCGAGCAAGGTCCGGAAGCGGGTCGGCCGAAGTCGGAGCGAGGTCTGCGCCCGAAAGGCCGTCCGGCCTGGGTTTGCAACGGACGCGGCCCCTCCGGCGTTCCCTCCATTGACATGCGTTTCCGCTCGCGTAGCCTTGAGGAACGGCGCTCGCTGAACACACGAACTGCTCCGCGCCGGTACGACTCCCCGTCAGTCCACCTCCAGCGACGCATTTTGCATGGACCGGAACAAGATCGAGCGCGGCTTTCGCGAGGTGCTGGAGGGCTTGGGGCTCGATCCGCACCATGCTACCTTGAAGGACACGCCGCGGCGCACCGCCGAGGCCTGGGTCACCGAACTGTGCGCCGGGCTGACCGAGCCGGAACCTGACATGGAGCTGATGCCCCTGGAGGAGGGCCACGTCACCGGCCTGATCGTCCTGGACCGGATTCCCGTCAAGTCCGTCTGCGCCCACCACCTTCTGCCTTTCGCGGGCGAGGCGGTCGTGGCCTATGTCCCGCGCGGGTCGATCTGCGGCCTGTCTAAGCTGTCGCGGGTCGTCTCCCACTTTGCCCGGCGGCCCCAGCTCCAGGAGCAGCTCACCCAGCAAGTCGCCCAGTACCTCGAGCGCACCCTGCAGCCTGCGGGCGTGGGCGTGCTCATCCGCGCCACCCACTCGTGCATGGAATTCCGCGGGGTCAATCACCCGGGCACGATGACCACCACTCTCATGCTGGGCTGTCTCGAGACGCATCCCCAGTTCCGTGCCGAGTTCCTCGCCCTCGCCCATTCAGGCGCGGGCAAGACCGCTTCCGGCTGAAGGGCTCTCCCTACCCACATTCCGGACCTGCGCGTTCAACCGGATCCCCTGCCGCCACTCCGGCCGACGCATCCGCACGCACCTCCCTTCGCCAGGGTCATTCCTTGACCGGGGCGGGGCGGTGGCTCGCATTGTTGTTCTTCACGAAGATCGCCAGGGCCGCCGCGCGGGCCGCCTCAACCGCTTGGGGTTCGGGGGCGTAGGGCAGGAGCCGGGCGACGCGCTCTTCCAGCGGCCCGGCCTGCTTGTCCAGCGCCTCCCAGCGCGCAAAGGCTTCTTGCCGACCATCGGCGTCGCGCCAGGCATACGCATTGGTCCGCAGATACGCCGCAAAAGCGGAGTCCCCTTGCGCACGCACCTGGAAGCAGTGCACGGCCTTTGCCTGGGCCTGCGCCGCGCGCTGGCGCAGCTGCTTCTCTAACTCGGCGCGCCGGCTCGCGGCCTTGTCCGAGGGCGCGCCCGTGTCTGCGGGCGGGCTCCCCGCCTGACCCTGAGGCGCGTTCGCATCGGCCTTGGCGATTTCCGCGTCGAGCGCATCGACGCGCTGGGCAAGCCGCTCCAGCTCTTCCCCTTCTCGATCCAGCTGCTGCCCCAGCTCGACGGCCTCGGCCGTGAGTGTCTGATACAGCGGCGGAACGGGCTCGCCGAGGACGAAGGGGAGGGGATACGCCGTCTTCCACTCGTCAGGAGTGTAGGCCTTGCCACGCCGCTCGGGGTCGGGCAGGAGCAGCACGCCCTCAATGGCAAGCCGGTCCGTCTTACCCGCTTGATACTTGCCGCCCGCGAGAATCAGGGTGCGCAGGCTGCCGCCGGGATCGGCCAGCAGATAGATGAACTCGAAGTCGCTGTCGGCCTGGCCGCGCAACTGGTAGGCGACGATACGCCAGACTTCCTCGGCGGTGCCTGCGCGGGTGATTCTTGCATAGCCCCGGGTGTAGCTGAACTTGTCCAGGTACAGCGCAAGGCGCACGTGCGAGGCCTCCGCCGCCTGGAAGCCCCTGTTCAGAGAAGTTCCATCCCCGCTCAAGGCCAACTCGGGCTCGGGCAGACCCTCCGGTTCGGCGCGCGGCACGTAGTTCAGGCCCGAAACCTGGGCCGAGGGCGCCTGGGCGCGCACCTGGGCGAATGCCAGGGAAAGCCGCGCATCGTCTTCCGCCGACAACCCGCCGCGGCCCAGATCCAGGTCGTGGCGCGCACAGCCTAACGGCAGCGCCAGCAGCAGGGCCGGCAAGGACCCGATCACCCGCCGCCACGCCCATGCCATTCGCATCCGTCACCCTCCTGCTCCGCGACTGCGGCGGGACATGCCCTGAACCTTTCTCCCAGCGCGCCAAGATCCGGCCCCAGGGCCATCAGGGCGCGTGCCCTCGCCCTGCCAGCCAGCGCAGCCGGTCGCTTGGCCGCAGGGCGTCGTCCGCCTCGAGGGGCTGCACGCTGCCGTCCTGCGCAATCCGCTCCAATAACGGCAGGGCGCCCGACCATTCCGGATACAGGCGCGCCAGAGCGACCGAAGCATCTTGTGCCTTGCGCGCCAGCAACAATTGCTCCCCTTGCATCGTGCCGGCGCCCGGCAGTGTCACCGCGACGGGCACGCCCTCGGGATGGCCCATGCCCGCCAAGGCCAGCGCCATCCGGTAGTCTTCCGGCGTGTCCGTATCCATCAGGGGCGCAGGTCCGTCCTCCGGCCGCCACAGGGTTTCCAGCTCCAGCACCCGCGTGGGCTCGCCGTCCGAGAGCGCCAGCGGGCGCGCCTTGGGCAGGCCCGCGAGACGCTCCAGCTTCGGCAGCAGCGCCACCTCGTACGCCCCCACCAACGCGTTCACGTATCCTTCGTAGCGGTACAAGCATGCCTGGTGATCCGCCAGCCCCTCCAGCGCGCGTCGCATCCACTCGCCACGGTAGAAGGGCAGGTCCACCGGCATCACCAGCACCACTGCGGGCGCCGGGTGCAAGGCCGACAGGGCGCGAAACCCGCGCAGCAGACCCGGCAGGGGGCCCCCGTAGGCCTGCTCGTCGCGCACGATGATCACATCGGACGCGCTGACTCCGGAGGCGAGCGCCTGTTCGGGCCCCAGCGACACGACGACAGGATGGGCAACCTCCCGCGTGCGCCGCACGGCCAGGGCGAGCAAGGTTTCCGGCCCGAAGCGCAGGCCCGCCTTGTCGCGCCCCATGCGCCGGGACTGCCCTCCGGCGAGAATCAGCCCCGCGGCTTGGGCAGGCCGTTTCAGAGCCCCCTCCTCTCCGTCAGAATGTGCCGCCGTGCCAGCCGTCATCAGACTCCTGCGTGCGCTCCACGCAACTCGCCCCGTTGCAGCGCGACTCGTGCCGGGCCGCGGGTGTCCTAGCTGCCCCCGGAGGCGGCCAGGCGCTCGGCGTGCCGGAGGACCGCCTCGAATTCCGCCGGCGTGACGGGCTGGATGCTCAGCCGCATGCCCTTGCGCAGCAGCAGCATGTCCTTCAGCTCAGGCAGCTTCCGCATCTCAGTCAGGCTCACCGGGCAGGGCAGCTCCGCTTCGAATTGTATGTCCACCCTGAGCCACACCGGATTCTCCGGCGTGCTGCGAGGATCGTGATAGGCGCTCTTCGGGTCCCACGCGCTTTCGTCGGGATAGGCTTCCCGCACGATACGGGCCGTGCCCACGACGGCCAGGGGGTCGGTGGAGCTGTGATAGAACAGCACGCGGTCGCCCAGGCGCATCCCGTCGCGCATGTGATTGCGCGCCTGGTAGTTGCGCACGCCATCCCAGGGCGCCGTCTGGCGCGGCGCGCGCTTCAGGTCCGCGAGGGAGAACTCCGAAGGCTCCGTCTTCATCAGCCAGTAGCGCATCCCCTGCCCCAATCATGAAGTCCGCAGCAGCGCCGCCTGCACCTGCGCTCTCCCGGAGTCGCCGCGCGACCCTCCGGGCGTTCGCCTAGTGCACCAGGGCGTTCGTCAACGCAGCGGCGAAAGCGGCAAGCCATGCGCTCCACACCCACAAGCCGACGCGGCGAAAGGACTGGTCCGGGGGCAGCAATTCGTCGAGTGCCACGGCGCCGCGCCCGGCCAGCGCCGCCCGCACCCGTTCCGCCAACTCGGCCACGAATGCCGGATGATCCTCCACCGCGGGCACGAGCCTAGGCGTCATGCCCAGGGCGCGGGCCGCCCCGAAGTAAGTGTGCCCGATTTCATAGAGCGTTTCGAGATGATCGTTGACGAAGGCCAGGGGCAGGAACACCAGGTGTCGCGTCCCCTGGGCGGCCAGATCCGCGAGGATGCGGTCGGTATAGGGCTGGAGCCACTGCGCCGGCCCTACGCGGCTCTGGAAGGACAGGACGAAGCGCCATGCGGGGAAGCGCTGCCTGAGCGCGTCCAGCGATCGGTACAGCTCGAGGCGATAAGGATCGCCCCGCGTCACGTAGCTGGCGGGAAGCCCATGGGCGGAACAGAGGACGATCGTCTCGGCGGGGCTGCCCACGCCGGAAAGCGTATCGCCCAGGCGCGCAGCGAGCGCGTCCACGTAGCCCGGCGCATCCGGGTAGGAGCGCACGGCCCGCACCTGCCCGGCAAAGCCCGCCCGAGCCAGTTCCTCCTGCAGCTGCTCGGCCGCGGAGCCGGTGGTGGCCCAGCTGAAGTGCGGATAGAGGGGCAGCGCCACGACACGCTCGATGCCGAGGGCGCACAGACGCGCCACGGTGTCGCGCGCGTGTCCTGGAAGGTAGCGGTGCGCCACGAGCACGGGCAGGTCGAGTTCCCCTGCGGCAAGCTGGGCGGCCAGGGCCCCCGCGATGCGCTCGGTGGCGGCAACGATGGGCGAGGCTCCGCCGATCGCGGCGTACTGGCGGGCCACCTCGCGGCTGCGGCGGGCGGCAACGCGCCAGGCCAGCAGGTCCTGCACGGGCCTGGGCGCCGGCACCTGGATCGTGTTCGGATCCCGCAGGATCTCGAAGAGGAAGCGCGGCACCTCCTCCAGCGTGCGCGGGCCACCGAAGTTCAGCAGCAAAATCGCGGTGCGCGGAGCGGCCATGCGGCTCTAGTCCCTGGGGAAGCCGGGCGCGCAGGAACCCGGCGGCGGGCCCCGCTCCTGGGCGGCTAATACGCGGCATGCGCCGCCGCACGGGATCCCGGGTGCGTCCCGCGCGCCGCCGGGTGGATGCGTTGAGTTCAGTGGGACGCTCGGCTTATACTCCTAGCAGACTTGCCGCCCGCTCGACCATGCGTCCCCGGATCACGCGCCGCTCCGCCTTCGGCCCGGACCTTCACCTTGCAGATACCGACATCGTTGAATCAGCTGCTGCTGCGCCTGCCCCGCTGGCGCGGCTCGAACCTGACGCCCATGCAGCGCATCCGGCTGGGGTTGACGGTGGGGATTGTGCTGGCGGCCGCCGGGCTGGGCTGGGCCTCGGCCGCGGCGCTGACCGTGTGGCTGGAGATGTCACTGGGCGACACGGGGTCCACCCCTTTGCCGCAGCGCAGCGCCGACAGCGTGCGGCGCGTGCAGCCCATGTCCGCCTTCGAGCCCATCTTCACGGCCAATGTGTTCCACGCGCGACGGAGCGGCCCGGCGGCGGGACCGGCTGCTGCCGGCGGCCCCGTGCGCATGACGCTGACCGGAACGTTTCACCTCGGGCCCATCGGGTTCGCGATGGTGATCGGCCCCGACGGGCGCACGGAAGACGTGTACCGGGTCGGAGAGTGCATTCCGCGCACGGACGCGGGGCCTGACGCCCCTTGCACATCGGCTCAGGGTCGGCTGGTCGAGGTCGAGCACGACCGGATCACGGTCAGTTTCGGCGGCCAGCGCAGCGTCATCATCATGGAAGTCCAGGCTCAGCCCTCTCCCACCGCGCAGGAAGCCCCGCGCCCGCCCGGCGCACCGCCTCAACCCGCGGGCAATATCGCCCAAAACCGATCCGGCAACACCATTGAGATGCACCTCCCGGCTGCCGAAGTGGAGAAGACGTTCGAGAATTTCGCCGAGATCGTGAAACAGGCGCTCGTCGTCCCCTTCGCGAAGGACGGAGCCACGGTCGGATTCCAGATCCAGCGCATCCAGCCGGGCAGCGTGTTTCAGCGCATCGGCCTGCAGAACATGGACGTGATCCGCGGGGTCAACGGCCAGCCTATCACCACAGCCGATCAGGCCCTGCGCCTGTTCAGCCTGTTCCGCAATGAGCGGAGGGTCAACTTGGACGTGGACCGCGGGGCGGACAGCCTGAAGATGTCGTACATCATCGAATAGTCCGGCGCGGGTCGGGACTGCCGCGATTCCTGCCGGCGCGGCCCGGCGCTCCGTCCGGCCGCGGCCGCCCGGGGGCAGAGCCGCGGCGCGACAAGCCCGATCCGTTGACATACCGGCAGGGATTGGGCTAGCGGATTGGCTGTCCGAATACCATGTGAGACAACCGGCGCCAGACTGAGCCGGAGCGAAGCGGAAACCGCAGAGTCGTGGGGGATCGGCATCCGAAGGTTGATACGCGCAAAGTGCGGGCTCGCGGAACGCGACCGGACCGGTTTCCCCGTGCCGCGGCGCGGAGGCAATCAGCGGCCGTCTCACCGGAAGCAGCGGCTAGAGACATCGGCACATTCAACCCAACAATCATGAGGCGGTCATGACCGGACAGACAGGCAAGACGAAACCCGGCACGAGCGGCAGGACACTCTCCCGCCGTGAATTGATCAAGACCGCTGGCGCGGGCGCGGCAGTAGCCGCGGGCGTCGGCGCGGGGTTGTTCGGTGGCAAGGCCCCAGCGTTCGCCCAGGGCGTCACGCTCCATACTCTCCAGCTGTTCAGCTTCGTACCGGAAACCGACACAGCGCTCGACAAGCTCGCCGGGGAGTTCGAGAAGCTCCAGGGCTGCAAGATGAAGATGGAGCGCATTTCGCTGAACGACGTGCTCCCGCGCGCGGTTGCGGCCGTAGAGTCGAAGACTGGCCCGGATGTGATCCTCACGCAGTGGAACCAGGCACAGCTCTTCGGCGATGGCTTTTCGGACGTGAGCGACGTGGTCAAGGCCGTGGGCGGGGATAAGATCCACAAGTTCAACCGGGAGTCGGCGCTCGTGAACGGCGTCTATCGCGGCGTGCCGATCTACAACGTGGCCAGCGCCATGACGTACAACAAGCTCATTTGCGACCCGCTGGGCATCACCAAATACGCGGATACCTACGACGACCTGCTCAACATCGGGCGCAAGCTGAAGAAGGCGGGCAAGCCGGTCGGCTGGTGCCTGGGCCATACGGTCGGCGACGGCGCCTTCGGGAACTATCCGATCATCTGGTCCTTCGGAGGCGCGGAGGTGGACGAGAAGGGCAAGGTCATCATCAACAGCAAGGAGACGCGCGAGGCGCTGAAATGGATACGCGCCTTCTGGACGGAGGCCGCCGACGAGGGGGGGATGGCCTGGAACGATTCGAACAACAATCAGGCGTATCTGGCCGAGACCGTAGGCGCGGTGTTCAATGCCGCCAGCATCTACATCAAGCTCCGCACCGACGCGCGGGATGCGAAGGCAAAGGGGCAGGAGGATGCGGCGAAGCATTGGACCACGCTTGCGGACAACGTCCGGCATACGATTCCACCTACCGGTCCGGCCGGCCGCTATGAACTGGTGCAACCTTACAACCACCATGTCCCCGCCTATTCGCCGAACCAAAAGCTGGCGAAGGACTGGCTGAGATTCATCGGCGCGCCTAAGCAGTACGAGCGCCTCTTTGTCGCCGGCCAGGGCTTCATCCAAGGCATCGCGCCGGAGTGGGACCGCCATCCGATGTGGAAGAAGGATCCGATCATGGAGCCGTACAAGGAGCTCAGCAAGTACGGGCGCAACATGGGCTACAAGGGACCGTTCGGGCGGGGCGCCTCGGAAGCGCAGGCGAAATACATCATCGTCGACATGCTCGCCCGCGCCGTCCAGCAGGATGTGGAATCGGCGATTACCTGGGCTGAGGGCGAGTTGAAACTGGCCTACGCTGGGAAGGCTTGACCCGGCTGGGGACAGGCGTCGGCGCACGCCGACGCCTGTCCGGCGATTGGGCTGGGCGGTTGGTCAGCCGCGATGGCCGCAGATGCGCGAATGGATCTGAACGAAGGTGCGGGAAAAGCGGACTTCAGTTCGCCGAAAGCGAGATGCTCCAGTTCTCTTCGGACACGACGCTAATCAGCTGTCCTTCCTTTTGCTGCTGCACGGCCTTGTAAATCTTGCGTGCGTCGGGGGAGTGCTGCCAGTCGGACAGGCTCAATCCCCCGATCACGAGGTAGTCGGTGCGCAGACCCGGCCTGGCATCCACTTTCCCGCCCCGGCGGGCGATCGCCTGCTTGCAGTAGGAGTGGGGGCCATAGACGAATCTGCCGGTCAGGCAGAAGTGCTTGCCCAGAAATTCCACCTGTGGCTCGGGCATCGTGACCGGCAGCGGCACGGCCTTCGCCGTTGCCTCGTTGACCGGCGGATCCTCGGACGTAATCATCCTGAGCAGCACGAGCAGGTCCTCCTGCTCCTGCTCATCCACGCGGCCGTCCTCGAACACCTGTTCCAGGCGCTTGGAGATGACGTCGGCAGGCCAGCAATCCAGCAGCGACTGGTGCTTGGCCAGCCAATCCCGCAGGAACACCGCTTCTTCCGGAGCGACGACGCCATCGGCGATGACGCCTCGGCAGATGCCAATCAGCTCCGCCAGCCGCTTCTCCATTTCGCGCGCGTCAAGCTGGGTCGCCGGGGACGCGCCGGGCCCGACCGGCAGGGGCGGAATGTAAGTGAACTCGGGAATGTAATCCACGGGCACCCAGCGGTCGAATCCGGGCGTCGCCACAAAGAACTTGTTGCCGCGGCGCAGCAACACCTTCACCTCGGCCTTGGAGTACGGACCATGAACTTGGTGAAAGACGTCCATGACCAACCACCGCTTCGCGGACGCACCGTCGGCGGCGGGCAAAGTCCTGCGCCCCGCCGCAGTGGAATCTCGTTCCTCCACGGCGCTCGATTGGGTCAATTTATCCGCTTCTGACGTACTCATGACGGCCATTTTATGAAATCCCTCCGGCAAAGGCAACGCGCAGCGGTGCTCCGTGGAGGCTGTGAGGACTGTCCCAAATCCGGGGCGCTCAAACCGCGCTGCCCTGATGCGCGAACCAAACCTCAAGTAGCCACACTCCTAAACCACCGAGTCGAAGTGAAGTTATCAATTGACTCAATGTATTATGATATTAAAATTCATGGGATACTCGGCATGCGTTAAATAGGCTATTCGCGACATTCGTGCCGTCCACGGTCGCTATTCGGTAAGAGCCATGAGAAAGGGTACCGTGCCAATCAAGGAGAAGGACCCATGGCGTGAGCAGTACTTCGAGCATGTTATTTGTCCACCTGACGTTATTATTCCTACGGACGATGGCGATGCCTGGCAACAGTTTCCGGGGCAGCGCTGGATCTACAACAAGCTCGCCATCTGCGAGAGCCAGGGCCTGCCCAACGGCCCGCATGGCATCGAGCCGACGATCTATCCCGTGTTCAGCAAGCCGGTGTACAACCTGCGCGGCATGGGAACGGGCGGGCAAGTGTTCCGGACGTTGGCGGAGTACGAAGCCGGCCAGCAGCCCGGGCACCTGTGGATGCCCTTGCTGAGCGGCGAACACGTCAGCACCGACGTCGCCCTGTTGCACGGAGAGCCGGTCTGGTGGCGGCACGTCCTCGGTCACGACCTGGGCGGCGGCATGTTCGACTACTGGCGCGTGCTCGCCGAGCCGCGCCCCGCGCTCGATGACTATTGCGGCGCCTGGCTGCGCCGCCATCTGCACGGGTACACCGGGCTGGCGAACCTGGAGACGATCGGCGGCCGCATCATCGAGGCGCACCTGCGCTTCAGCGACCAGTGGCCGGACCTGTACGGGCCGGGCTGGGTGGAGAGCGTGGTCGCGCTGTACGCGCACGGGCGCTGGACTTTCCACGGGGAGCCGCGCGAGGGCTTCAGCGTGGTGCTCTTTGCCGCGCACGGCGCCGCGCCCCGTGCCGTTGCGCCGGACGTCGTGGCTGCGGTGCGTTCCGACCCGGCCGTCTCCAGCGTGCAGATCACCTTCCACGCCGACCGTGCGCCGGACTGGCACGCCATGCCGCCCGGCGGGTTCCGTCTCGCCATCGTCAATGGCTGGAACCTGGCCGCGGGCCTGCGCGCCCGGCAGCGTCTTGCCGCCATGTTCGGCGTCACCCCGCTGGCCGATCGGCGCTAGACTCCTCACCCTCCGGCTCCCTCTCCACGATGTGGCGAGGGAGAGCACTGCTTGGCTCCGCCCGGTGGGTTCGTTTTCGTCATTTCTATTATCCATCTGATATTGCAAGGGTTGAGCGCGAATCTACCGGCCCTCAAGGACGGGGCGCGCGGTCTGGCCGCAGGGGACTGTTTAAGGTAGCGCTCAGGTGCAGGTTGGGCTGCATCAGCAGCGCTTTGGAGCCTACTGGGCGACGGATTAACTGCTGCTCCGGTTGCACGTTGCCGCGCCGGGGGCGGGATGGGCGTGCCGGGAAGGGCGAGTGGCGTGAAATGGCGGACTCGCCTCCGGCCTGCGGAAATTTCTCGCTACAAACGGCGAGAGAAAAAGCGCAACTCACCTGCGCCATGTGCGCGACACGCGCCGAGTGGGCGGTGCGGGGAAGCGGGGCGGTGGGGGCGGTACGTGCGGACGGGGCGATTCGCGGCTACTGAGCAATGGGGGTCAGGCGAGCGATTCG
>JBGOTW010000023.1:0-27492 GCA_041476685.1 bacterium
ACTGCTCGGCGATCCAGCGCTGCTTGCCCTGCGGCAGCAGCTTGGCGTCGCCGTAGCCGGCGGCCAGGTAGCGCACGATGACGTTGGACTCCCAGAGCAGGAAGCCCTGGTCATCAATCGTCGGCACGCGCCCGTTGGGATTGAGCTTGAGGTAGTTGGGCTCGTTCTTGAACGCGAACGCGCCGCCCACGTCCACCCGCTGGAAGGGCAGGCCCAGCTCTTCGCAGGCCCAGAGCACTTTCATCACGTTGATCGAATTGCTGCGGCCGAGAATCTTGAGCATGGGGGTCTATTTCCTATTGAGGAACCCATATAAGGTGCGTCCGGCGCGACCGAAGGCGGCTGGATACTGCCGGGCCGGCCCGGCTGGTGCCGCCACGCCCACCGCGAGCGGCGTCGCCGGGGGCGGCGCGGCGGGATGGAACCTTGGTGCGAGAACCCGGTATTCCTACCCGCTCCGGGCGGGAGAGCGCAATTGTCGTCGTCGGCGCAGGCGGTAACCGCGCATGTCGCTCGGTCGGCCCGGATCTGCCCTGCGCGGTAAGCCGCGGCGCCCACTCGCTGGCGGTCGCCACGCGGCGCCCGCTGGAGGGCAAGCTTGCCGCTCCGCGCGCCCGTGCTACCATCAAACGAGCGGGTAAGAAGCAGCACGCAACTCGGAGCAAGGCTCGTCCATGGAATCCATGCAGTCCATGCACGTCGCCCACCACGCCGTCCTCGACCAGGTCGGGGGCAAGCCCCTGCCGCTGGGGTACGGGGACTTTGCCGCCGAGGTGGGGGCGCTGGAGCACGGGGCGGGCGTGGTGGACCTGGAAGCCTGCGGCGTGATCGGCGTGCGCGGGCCGGACGCGGCCCAGTTCCTCAACGGCGTCGCCACCAACAACGTCAAGGCCCTCGCCATCGGACGGCCCCAGGACAATCTCCTCTGCACGACCAAGGGCAAGATCCTGCACGCCGTCACCATCCTGCGCATCAAGGAAGAGGACTACCTGGTGATCACCGAGCCGGGCGCCCTGGGGCCGGTGGCGACGCACCTGGACAGCTATCACATCCAGGAAGACCTGCAGATGGGCGTGGCCGGTTTGACACGGCTCGACGTGATCGGGCCGCGGGCGACGGAGGTGCTGCGCGGGGCGGGCCTGGATCCCGCCCGGCTGATCCAGCCCTGCGACGGAGCGGCGGCCGTGCTGGCGGCTCATCCCCTGGGCGCCCTGACGCGCGTGCTGGTGCTGGCGCCCGCGCCGCTGGCGCCGAGGCTGGCGGAGGCGTTGCTGGGGGCGGGGGCGCGGCTGGCCGGGTACGAGGCCTTCGACGAGTGCCGCCTGTGGGCGCGCGTGCCGCGCTTCGGCGTGGATTTCGCGGCCGACTACCTGCCCGCCGAGGCCGCGGTCTATACGCACATCGCCTTCGACAAGGGCTGCTATGTAGGGCAGGAGGTGCACGCCCGGCAGCACTACCGCGGTCACGCCAACCGCAAGCTCGTGGCGGTCGATGTGCCGGAGGGGGCGGGATTGCAGGCGGGCGCACGCCTGTTCCTGGGCGGTGAAGACGTCGGAGCGCTCACCAGCCTATCCCGGCTGGCGCGGCCCCGGGCAGGCGGCACGCAGGCAGGTGGCACGCAGGCAGGCAGCGCCGAGCCCGTGCGCCGGGGCATCGCCGTGGTGCGCTATGCCGCGGCCGGCGCGGGCTTGGCCTTGTCCCCCCGGGCGGACGGGCCCGCGACCATTGCCGTTGGCCCGCTCGCCACGGACCTGGGTGCGGCCAAGCGGTGAATCCCCGTCGCTCCGCTCCCTGGCAACTCCTGTCGCGGGCGCGCGCGGCCGGTGCGTCGTTGCTGCCGGCGATCTGGCTTATGGGTTGCAGCCTCTCCTCCGCGCCGGAAGCTCCCCGCGCCTACGTCTATCCCGTCCCGCTGAACGCCACCTTCGACATGGCCCGGGGCCGCACGCTGTCCGAGGCCGAGGAAGCCCTGCGCCTGACCGGGCCTGAGGCGCCCCGGCTGATCTTCATGGGCGAGCACCACGGCGATCCCCGCAGCCAGGCGGCCCAGTTGCGGCTGCTGCGCCTGCTCCAGGAGCGCGGCCGCCCGGTGACCGTGGCGCTGGAAATGTTCCCGCCCCAGGCCGATCCTGCCCTCGACGCGTGGCGTCAGGGCAAGCTTACCGAGCAGCAATTCGTCGAGCAGTCCCGCTGGTACGAGACCTGGGGCTTCCCTTGGCGGGCCTACCGGAACCTGTTTCTGGCGCTCCGCGACGCGCACCTGCCGCTGTACGGCGTCAATGCGGACGACGCCACCCGCGCCGCCGTGCGGGAGAACAAGCTCGACAGCCTGACGCCCGCGCTCCGCGAGGAGGTGGGATCGCTCGACCTGACGGTGCTTCCGCATCGCGACTACCTGCTGGACAGCCTGCGCGAGAGCGGCCACAGAGGGTCCGGCGGGGAGGGCGAGAGCCGACTCGCCCCGGAATCGCCCGCGTTTCAGCGCCTGCAGCGGGTGCAGGTGCTCTGGGATCGGCTGATGGGAGTCCGCGCCGCCCGGCTGGCCGAAGCGCAGCCGCCGCCCGGCGTCGTCGTCGTCATTCTCGGCTCCGGTCATGTCGCCCATGGGCTCGGAGCGAACCTGCAGGCCGCGCGGGTGACCTACCTGCCCCTGCTGAGCGTGTGGGACGATACGGTGCCGTCGGAATCCCTGGACGCGCAGCGTCGGGCGCGCATTCCCCTGGGGATGGCCGACTGGGTGCGGGTCTACCCGGAGGACCCGAACCTGCCCACCTACCCGCGCCTGAGCGGCGTGCGGTTCGTCCCCGACCCGCACGGGGTGCGCGTGGAAGCCATCCCTGCGCAAGGCGGCCGGGTCCCGGAGCCGACGCGAACGCCCGAAGGCAAACCCGTCCTTCAGGGCGGGGACCTCGTGCAGGCCCTCAATGGCGTCCAGGTCCACAGCCCGGCCGAATTGCGGCTGCGCGTGGAGGACTTGCCCTGGGGCAAGCCGGTGGAGCTTGCGCTGCTGCGCGCTGGAGCCCCGACCCAGGTGACGTTCACGCCGCGAAGCCCGGATTCGCCCAGCCGGTAAGCGGGGATCGGACGGCGCGGGCGGCCTCAAGGAATGCCGGAACCTGCCGATACAGCAGATGTCACACCTCTCAGAAGTTCCGGCAACGGGTTAACAGGGACGCTTGCTCCTGCCAAGGACGGCACCCGCTGCCTCCCGTTCATCCCCCCGCTCCCGGGCCGTCCAGCCGGATCCCTGGCAGATCAGCACCTTCAAAGTCCTGGCGGACTTGGCGTTTCGCCGTGCCCGTGGTAAGGGCCAAGAGTTTCCGCCGCCCGAAAGCCGAGCGCGAAGCGGCGGCGGGCAGACAGGACTTTGCCGCTCGAATTGCAGTACACTGGGGACAGCGAATTTGGCTTGGGGATCGATTCCTCATCCCGCGCCGGACATTGCCTTGGGACCCTCCAGCGGCGGCGGGCCCTGATCCGGGGGCAGGGCGGAGCGCCGTCGCAGGGGCCGGGAGCCTTGCAGGCAAGACCGGCGCGCGGGCAGGGGCGCAGGATGACAGGCGGGGGTGACAGCAACATCGTCGAGGGCTAGCCCCAAGACGCCAGCCAGGAGCAAGCACCATGGCCGATATGGCGAAGGTCACCGTCAACGGAAAGAGCGTCGAGTTGCCCGTCACCCAGGGCAGCGAAGGCGAGGTCAGCTTTGACATCAGCTCGCTGCGGGCGAAGACGGGCGCGATCACGCTCGACTACGGCTACGCGAACACCGGCTCCACGGAAAGCGGAATCACCTTCCTGGACGGGGAGAATGGGATTCTGCGTTACCGGGGCTATCCGATCGAGGAATTGGCCGAGACGTCGAACTTCCTGGAGGCCAGCTACCTGCTCTACCACGGCGAGTTGCCCACCGCCGCCCAGTACAAGGATTTCAAGGAGAACATCACGCGGCACACGCTCCTGCACGAGGACATGCGGGCGTTCTTCGACGCGTTTCCGAAGGACGCGCATCCGATGGCCATCCTGTCATCGGCGGTCTGCGCCTTGTCCACCTACTATCAGCAGAATGACGAGAATTCCGAGGACGGCATCCGGCTGTCCATGTACCGGCTGATGGGCAAGCTGCCGACGATCGCCGCGTGGGCCTACAAGAAGTCCATCGGCCAGCCCTTCGTGTATCCGAACAACGCGCTCGATTACTGCGCGAACTACCTGAACATGATGTTCGCCGTGCCGTCGGAGGCCTATCACGTCCCTGCGGACGTGGCCAAGGCGCTGGACGTGCTGTACATCCTGCACGCGGACCACGAGCAGAACTGCTCGACCTCGACCGTGCGCATGGTCGGGTCGAGCAAGGCGAACCTGTTCGCTTCGATCTCGGCGGGCGTTGCGGCGCTCTGGGGCCCGCTGCACGGCGGGGCCAACCAGGCCGTGCTGGAGATGCTCGAGTACATCCGCGACGAGAAGATGCCCGTCAAGACCTTCGTCAACAAGGTCAAGGACAAGTCCGCGGAAGAGCGGCTGATGGGCTTCGGGCACCGCGTGTACAAGAACTTCGATCCGCGCGGCAAGATCATCAAGGGCTATGCCGACAAGGTCCTCAACCAGCTCGGCAAGCAGGATCCGCTGCTCGACCTGGCCCGCGAACTGGAGGCGGCCGCCCTCAGCGACGCTTACTTCATCGAGCGCAAGCTCTATCCGAACGTGGACTTCTACAGCGGCATCATCTACCGGGCCCTGGGCCTGCCGGTGAACATGTTCACGGTGATGTTCGCCATCGGGCGTCTGCCCGGCTGGATCGCCCACTGGCGCGAGATGAACCTGTCGCCGAAGAGCAAGATCGGCCGACCGCGCCAGATTTTCACCGGGCCCAAGCAGCGCAGGTACGTCCCGATCGGACAGCGCAAGTAGCCGCGACACCGTGCGAGCGCTGACCGCGTGGCTCCCAGGCTGCCGCGGGAACGGGAACCATGCGCGGCGTCCCTTGGCCTTCCCCGCACAGGGCGGGCAACCTTTACGCATCCCGGATCTGCACCGACCCCATGAAGCCTCCTATCGAGAAATTGGCTGTGCATGACCTCGTAAAGGAATGGCAGGCGGAGCTGAGCGCTCTGCAGTCCATTGAGCAGTCTAATCCTGCCTGGGAATGGAAGCCCGTGCAGCAGCGCCTGGAGCGTCTGCACGTGCTCGCCCAGGAGCTGCGCAAGAAGAAGGCGGAGGAGCGGGCCAAATGGCAACCGTAAGGCTGCCGCCGGACAGCACCTTGCAACCGTAAGGCAGCCACCGGATGGCGCCGTGCAACCGTAAGGCAGCCACCGGATGGCGCCGTGCAACCCTAAGGCAGCACCGGACCGCACAGCGCAGCCGTAAGGCGGCCGCCGGCCCGCGGGCGTTCTCCCGGCAGGCGCATCTCCAACGTCAGCATTCTGCAAGACCCTCCCGCCGAGTCCCGCCATGTCCACAGTCCGTCTGGACGGTGTGCTGGGCACCCTCAACCACCTCCTCTCGGCGTATTTGGACGAAGCGGCGGGCGGCGCGGGCGCGCTGGCGCTGGAATCCGTCACGCTGGACGAGACCGCTTGCCGAATCTCCGGCCGGATCCGTTCCACAACCGGTCCCGACCGCTTCCTGCTGCGGCTGGAGGTCGCGCCTCCGCAAGGCGATCGCCAGTCCCTGCGGCTGGTCGTCGAGCAGTGGCCCGCTCACCTTCCCGCGCCGGTCGAAACGTTTCGTCCCCTGCTGGACAAGGCCCGCCTCACACTCGAGCTGGACTTCGGCGCCTAAGCGCGGGGAATCGGATGCGCGCAGCCCGGATCGGCGCTGAGGTAGACCGTTCTCGCGCCCAGGATTGCCTTTCCCGACCCAGCGTGATTGAACGACGCAACTTGCGGTGACACTCTCTCCGTCCTTGCCATGGCCGCCGCTGCGCCCGCTCCCATGCTTGCCCTGCTGGAACGCCTGGCCGGAGCGCTCCTGGCCGGCCGCGTGCGCGGCCCAGTGGCCCTGGAACGCATCGCAATCGGCAGCGACTCGCTGGAGGTCGAATTGACGGCCCGCGAATTGACCTGGCTGGTGGATGGGCGCTACCGGCTGGAAGCCCGCATCGTGAGCACCGATCCGGAGGAGACCCGCTGTGTTGTCCGGCTCGCGGAAGGCAGCCTCGCCGGCCGGCTCGCCGAGAAGGCGCTGGCCCTGCTTCCCGACGGGTGGGTGAATCCGTTGCTGACCCGCTGGCTGCCGGGTGTGCGCCGGGAGGGGAGCGAGGTGGTCGTGTCCCACCGGGCGCTGGCCCGGGCCCTCTTGCGCGGAGAGCGCTGAGCCGTTGCGCCCCGCCGCAGGTCTCCGTTTCTGTGGCGCGAAATTCCGGGGGCAGGTAGGCCCGTCCGCTTCGGCCCGGCGGGGCCCATCGTCCGAGCCGAGCCGCGCGAGGTTGCAGGATGGAATGGTCACCGTTCGCCGGCCTCTGGCACGCGCTGCCCTGGTTCCTGCTGTCGCTCGGCAGCGCCCTGTTCCAGGTGCTGCGCAACATGGTGATGAAGAGCCTCGGCCACGCGCTGGACGAGACGATCAACGTGTGGGGCCGGTTCACGTTCATCCTGCCGTTTGCCGCCATCCCCTTGTTCGTCACGGGCATCCCGGAGCTGAAGGAGGGCTGGTGGGTGGCCTGCCTGATCTTCGCCGTCTGCCAGTTCACCGGAACGCAATTTCTCGCCCTGGCGCTGAAGGAGGCGGAGATCTCGCTCGTCACCGCGCTGTGGAAGCTGAGCGTGGTGATCCTCGTCGTGTGGGGATTTCTCGCTCTCGGGGAGACGCCTTCGACGCTCGGGGTGCTGGGCGTGCTGGTGTCGGTCGTCGGCGTGTACCTGATCAACGTGGAGCGCGCGCGAGTTTCGCTCTGGTCGCCGCTGGTCGCGCTCGTGACGAACCGGGGCCAGCGCTTCACGGTCGGGGCGGCGCTTTTTTATGCCCCCTCCGTCGTGTACATCAAGAAGCTGGCGCTGCTGTCGAACCCGTCCTTCGCGGTGTTCATGGGCTACGTGGTCTGCGCCGCCATGATCACGCCGGTCGCCCTGTGGCGCTCGGCCCGGCACTTCCCGCAGATCGGGAGGCACTGGTGGAGTTTCGTGGCCCTGGGCGCCTTTGCAGCCATCTCCACGCAGCTCGGCACGACGGCCTACACCATGACGGTCAGCGCCTACGTCGAGGCCGTCAAGCAGCTCGAGGTACTCATCGCCGTGCTGATCGGCTGGCTGGTCTTCAAGGAGGGAGCGCGCATCCGCACGATCTGGCTCGGCTGCACGGTGATGGTGGCGGGCCTCGTGCTGCTGATGGTGGCCCAGGGAAAGTGACGGACGACGCCCGCCGGCGCAGGGAGAGTGCCGCGTCATGGGCCGGACGGCCGCCGCCAAGAGGGGCGAGCGTGCCGCGGTCGCAGCCAACCCGCCAGTCAACCCGGCGGAATGCCGTGTGCGGAACCCGTGTACGCGGAGGCGGGGGACACGGTGGGTTCGGCCGTCGGGCCGGGACCTCCTTGGACGACGATCGGTGGCCGGCGCCGGGAGGCAAGGGCGGGAACAGGCAAACCTGAGTGAAGGAGGGTCATGGCTCCGGGTGGAAGGTTCCGGCGCGGCGCGGCGAGCTGGATTTGCGCGCTGGCGATGGGCGGCGCGGTCTGGATCGCGGCGGCCGCTTCGGCGCAAGCCGCGTCATTTGGCGAGCTGATCGTGCTGCGCGGGCGGGCCGTGGTGACGCGGGGCGAGCATTCGGTGCTGGTGCAGGATCGCGCGCCGGTGGACGAGGGCGACCGGGTGGATGCGCTCGCGGACAGCAAGGTGCAGATCCTCATCGGCGGCAAGGGTTCGGGCATGGAGGCCCTGCTGGCCGCCCGCACCAGCATCGTCGTCGGGCCGCTCAAGCAGGACAGCGGGCTCGGCTCCCCCATCTCCCTGGCCTTCGGCGTGCTGCGGATGCGGGTGCGGGCCTGGAGCGGCCAGCCCTTCGTTTCCACCCGTGCCGCCGTCATCGGGATCAAGGGCACGGACTTCGTCACCTGGGTCAAGCGCCCGCAAGCCGCCGAATTCGTGGGCGTCGAGGGCCTGATCGAATGCGTCAGCCGCAGCAACAAGGAGTTCTCGATCCGGATCGGCCAGCGGCAGTGGGGCGAGATCGTGGAGAACCAGAAGCCCAAGGCCCCGATCGCGGTGCCCGACGATATCTGGGAGCAGGTGCAGACGGAGTACGCGTTTCCGCAGCAGTGACAGGGTCTGCCCGCCGGTTCGTTCCACCACGGGCCGCCGCCGGCGGGCTGAATTTCACCCGCCGGAGCACCCTGCGCGCGCGGCGAAGCTTCTGGCTGCCGCACGCCGCTTGGGATACGCTTAACGTCAGGGAGGAACGCGCAGCCGGAAACGCGGCCGCCGCGGGGAGTCTTCCGCGAGGAAGGCTCTTCCGAGGAGGAAAGTCCGGGCTCCACAGGGCAGGATGCTGGCTAACGGCCAGGGGGGGCGACCCCACGGACAGTGCCACAGAAACCAGACCGCCGATGGAGGGGGCGACCCCTCACAGGCAAGGGTGAAAAGGTGGGGGCTTCGGCCTTAATGTAAGAGCCCACCGCGGTCCTGGCGACAGGGCCGGCAGGGCAAACCCCATCCGGAGCAAGTCCAAGCAGGGGGTGATGACGCGGCCCGCCGAACCCCCGGGTAGGATGCTAGAGCCCGCCGGCAACGGCGGGTCCAGAGAGATGGTCGCGGCCCGTCCGGTTCGTCCGGGCGGGAACAGAACCCGGCTTATTGAAGGCTGCCGTTCCTCCTCCCCCTCGATCTCGCCCGCAGCGGCCATTGCCCCGAACAGACCTGCTCCGCGGCAGCCGGCGCTGGATGCGGCCCGCGCTGGCAGGCCATTGAGCGGCTCGGATTCCCCCGCGCTCAACTGGCGGATAAGCCGTACTTCTTGAACTTGCGGTACAGCGTGGCCCGGCCAATGCCGAGCTGGATGGCGGCCTTGGACATGTTGCCGCCGTTGCGCGCCAGGGCCTGGGATATTGCCTGCTGTTCCAGCTGCTCCAGGGGCAGCACCGCCGCCGGAGCGGGCTGCGGGGCGGGTTCGGGACGGGCGTCCACCGCTCCGCCCGGGTGGGTCCAGCGCGGCGCGGCGGTGCCCGGCGGGAAGCGCCAGGGCTCGGCGGCCGACGCCCGGCGGGCCGCGGCCAGCGCGAGCATGGGAAAGTCCGCCAGCGCCAGCTCGGCCGCCTCGGACAGCACCACCGCCCGGTAGATCATGTTTTCCAGCTCGCGGACGTTTCCCTCCCAGGGGTGCTCCATCAGCTGCGCCCGCACGTCCGGATGCAGGCTCAGCTCGCCCTTGTGCTCCTGCCGGGCGAAGCGGGCGAGAAAGTGATCCACCAGCAGCGGGATGTCCTCCCGGCGCTCGCGCAGGGGAGGGATGTGGATCGGAAAGACGGCCAGGCGGTAGTACAAGTCGAGCCGGAAGCGGCCCTGCTGCACCAGGACGTTCAAGTCCTGGTTGGTGGCCGAGACGATCCGCACGTTGATCCGCGTGGGTTGCCCCCCGATCGGCTGGATTTCCTTCGTCTGCAGGACGCGCAGCAGCTTGGCCTGCAACGCCGGGCCCAGCTCGCCGATCTCGTCCAGCAGGAGCGTGCCGTCGTTCGCCTCGGCGAACTTCCCCACGCGGCGCTGGGTGGCCCCGGTGAACGCCCCTTTCTCGTGTCCGAAGAGCTCGCTCTCCAGCAGGCTTTCCGGAATCGCGGCGCAGTTGAGCGCGACGAAGGGACGGCCGCGGTTCTGCCCCTGGTCATGGATGGCGCGGGCCACGATCTCCTTGCCCGACCCGCTTTCGCCCAGGATCAGCACGGTGATGTCGCTGTCGCGCACCTTGCGCGCGAGCTTGAGCACCTGGGCGATGGCCGGGCTCCTGCCGATGATGGTGCCGAAGGCCTGATCCCGTTCGCCCAGCTGAGCCTTGAGTTCCTCGAGCTCGCGCTTGAGCCCGAGGGTGGCGAGGGCGTTGCGGATCGAAACGTCCACCTCGTCGAAGCTATTCGTCTTATTGACGAAATCGTAGGCGCCCTCGCGCATGGCGGCGGTGGCCTCGGCGACGGTGCCGTTGCGGGTCATGACAATGACGCTGCCGACCTGGCCGGTGCGGTTGATCGCACGCAAGGTTTCCAGGCCCGCCATGCCGGCCAGGTGCAGATCGAGCAGCACCAGGTCCACGTGCTGGGACTGCCGGATCAGCTCCAGCGCCTGCTCCCCCTGGGACGCCTGGAGCACCTTGCAGCCGGAACGGCGCAAGTGGAAGTTCAGCAGCTTGCGGATCTGCTCATCCGCGTCCAGCACGAGGATGACGGGCGGCCGGGGCAATTTCCGCTCAAGCGGCGCAGGGGGGGAAGAGGGCATGAGGTGGCATCTGTCGCAGGCGCAGACCGGTAAGGGAGGACGCTCAAGGACCATCCCTGGTCGGTGCGCGATGCGGGCCAGCACCGTCCACGCGTCAGTGTGGCCGGCGAAAGTCTAGCAATTCCGTGCGCGTTGAAAAAGGGGCCGCGCCGGGTCGAAACCGGCGCCCCGCGCCGCGGCGCCCCAGTCGCGGACTGGAACGCCCGTACTCCGGTGGCTCCCGGCGCGCCTTGCCACGGCATCCCCCTGCGGGCTATCGTCTTTCCAATATCCCGATACCTCAACACGCTTTCGGCGGAAACCATTCCCAGGCGGCCACCCCGGTCACGTCGGAGAGGATAAGGCGGCCATGGCTTCACAGCAGCGGCCCAAGCGCGACAAGACCTACTATAAGGTCAGCTTCACGCGGGATCAGGAGCTGTATCAGATTTGCGCGCGGCAAGTGCAGGCGTCGGATCTGTATGGCCTGATCGAAATCTCGGAGTTCGTGTTTCCCGAGAGCAAGCTCGTCTTCAACCCTGGCGAGGAACGCCTGCGCCGCGAATTCGCCGGGATCAAGCGAACGTTCCTTCCCTATCATGCGATCGTACGCATCGACGAGGTGCTCGATACCCAGGAAAGCGAAATCAAGATCGTTCCGCTCCAGGCCCTCCCGGGCGGGACCCCGCGGCGCGGCACCGATCTGGGTCTGCTGAAGTCCCCGGAGAGCTAGCCGGCGGCGCACGGAAGTGCCTGAGAAGACGGCGCTTGATTTTTTCCCGGCCATCCCTTATAGGGGGGACAAGTCCATAGGTTCGCTTGTCCAGGAAGGCCGGCGGGTGGAAGCCCGGCGGCGCAACAGGCCTCGGGCGCTGGCGGACAGTGCTGCTGGCAGGCAGCGCTGCTCGGCGCACGGGGGTGCTGGGCGTTGCGAAGGCGGGGGCTGGGGTGAGCGTTTGCTATTGCCGGACTTACCTGATAAGCGGAACGTCAGGATCCACTGGGGGAGAATTCCGCGCAGCAATATCCGGCAGCCGCCTGCTGGGGTCGGCCTGTAGATGCGGGTCCGGCCACGCAGTCCAAGTGTGGGCAGGACGAGCCACGGACGGGCGCGGGTGAAGGGTGGACCTTATGGAACCGCGGATCCTCTCGGGGAACCGCAACCCTCTTGAACCTTTCCGCCGCGAAGATGCGGCTGGAGCGAAGTTGGAATACGGTCCCGATCCGGAACGGCGGCTTGCGGAGCAGGCACTCCATTAAGATCGGCGGCCGGCACGATGTGGTCGGCAGGCGTTGGGCCTGTTTGGAGGACGGTGTGGAACAGCCCCCTGTGCCCTATCGCAGCAGGAATGGGGGCTCAAACTCATAAGGAGCGAGGCAATGAGGAGTCTGTCAAGGATTTCGCTTGCCATCCTGGCGATGGGCTTTCTGGTATTCGCGGGAAGCGCGTTTGCTCAGGACATGGCAAAGCCCACGATGACGATCACGGGGGATATCGACGCGGCCTTCGGTAGTTTCAGTTTCGACAAGAGCTCGGACTCCAGCAGTCCGGCAGCGAATCAAAAGGCGTATTCCGAATTCGTGACCTCGTACGAATCGAACATTCGGTTCACCTGGAAGACCGACGAAGCCCAGGCGATCGTCCGCTACCGCGTCCGGGCCAACAACGAAGGTTCCGGTGGTTCCGGCAATGCCGCGGCGAATGCCACGGCCTCGCTGCAGAGCGGCGGCGCCTTCGCCTCCTCCGCCGACGACGTCTATCACGAAGTGTGGTGGACGCCGGGCGCCTTCAAACTGGGCATCGGGAAGTTCCAGGGTCAAGCCTGGTCGCAACCCATGGCTGGCGAATACATTTTGAACAACCCGATCGGCGAAGGCGTGTACTGGATGAACTGGACGGGCATTGCCGGCCTTGACGCCGAATACAACGTGGGCGCGGTGCAAGTCGGCGTGGCCATTTCCAGCCAGTGCCGGCCGTCCTGCGGCAATGCGGGAAGCAACAATACGGTGAAGAACACGGAAGACAATACGTCGTCCATCGTGCCCCACCTCACCGGCTCGTTCGGCGCCATCTCGATCCGGGCGCAATTGCCGCAAACCGCTGGCACCATCAACAACAGCGGTGCCGTGACCGGCACTCCTTCGGTGAACGCCGACCCGATTAAAGGCGCCGGAATCGACAAGACCTCGTCGAAGGCGGTGTCCGGCTCTGGATATCAATTTGGCCTGGCGTGGGCGCAGGGTGGCCTGAAAGTGGCCGTGGACTTGAGCGGCTTCACGGATGCCAAGGTCAACGAGATCAACGGCTCCACGGCGAAAGACCGGAGTCGTGCCGGGACGGCGTTGCGCGTGGACGTGCCCGCAGGCCCGGGTAGCGTGATGCTGGCGTACTTCGCAATAGATGATAACAACTTCGGCGCCACGACCTACACGTCGAATGAAACGACGCTTCGCTACACCATTCCGGCGAGCTTCATCAACATCATTCCGGAGTTCCGCACCGTGACCAACGGTGGGGCGCTCGCACCCGCGTCGGGCACCAAGCTCAAGGACACGACCAACAGCGAGTTCCGCCTGATTCTCCAGGCACCCATCCTCTAGACCGGCGTTTCCTGCGTTTGCAGGATGCGGCGGAGTCTTTCAGAACCCCTCCCGGGATCGCTCCCGGGAGGGGTTTTTCATTTTGGGGGGAGGCCACTGTCGGGGGCTTTTGACCACACGCTGGAATCATGGAGGCAAATCGGGTGTACACTAGCGTAGAGGGAGACTGACCGACCGATCCTCTCTACATGGGAGTTCCTTATGGGCATGCGAATGATGCGGACGGTTCTGGCGCTGGGAGCGGCGGCGTTACTTACCGGATGTACCCTTTCAAATGTGGCTCCTGACTACTCGCTGGAAACCAAAGACAACAGCGGCCTCGTCGTCGTTTCGTTGGGCCGCACCGGAGCCGCCCAATTCGACCTGAGTGCCCAGATCACTCCCCTAGGCGGTGGATCGTCCCGCACGGTAGTGGTTGACAATGGGCGGACCCCGAAAGACTTCGGGCAGATCGTAGTGCCCCCGCCAGGCTCCGATGCGACGGATTGGGGGTATGTCCCCGCATCGAATCCGCTGGGGCGCGTCATAGTGGCAACGCTGCCCGCCGGAGAATATGAGATTCGCCGTATCGATGGACACGCTCCGCGTTTCAATGACTCCAGCGTGGATCCCTTCACCATCAGTTCCGATCGGTTCGACATGCGCTTCGTGGTTCGGCCGGGACAGGTGACCTACCTGGGGAGCGTGGTGTTCGTGTTTCCGTCCTGGATGGCCCTGGGTCACCCCTGGGGGCCGCTGCGGGTCGTCGCGACGGACACGCACGACCGCGACGAGAAGGTTCTGCGGGAGCGCTATCCGAACCTGGTCGCTGCGCTGCCCGAGCGGAGTCTGGCCAACGTCCCCGACCCTGCTCGCGTTTATCGCTACTACTCGTTTCTCTCCCACCCCGGGACCTCGAAAGACTGAGTGCCTCGTTCTCCCCGGGGCGCCGCTACGGATTGATCCGCGTGGCAGGTGCCTGAGGGGGCGTTAGGGTTCTCGCCCTAGCGCCCCCCTCCCCCCGGTGTTGGGACGGTCTCGCTTCGGGAGAGCGGGAAAGCGTTAATAACAGTAATAAAATCAATATATTACAAAAAATACGAATAACGAAGCCAACTTGGGAGCGTTGCGATCAGGTCCCGCAAGCGACCCTGGCCCTCAAGCTGGGTTGGCTAGCGAGATACCTGTGGGACTGAATGGCTCGGATAGCGACACGACCGTCCATCCCGCCGAATCCGCCCAGTGCCTACCCCGTGCTTCGGTCCTGCTCCGCGTTCGGGGCTGCGTAGTGGCTTCAGAATCGTGGCAACCGCGCCTCACTGCGCCCGCCTCACCACACCACAGTCGGAGTTGTGGCTCGGGGTGGATGCGCACAAGTATCTGATAGAACAAATATAAAAGTATGGCCTCGGACTTGCAGTAAGGGTTCCAGGGCGAAGTATGTCGTGGCGGGCCTCTTGCTTGCCAGGAACGACGCCGGACGGCCAAGGACGGACACTCCCAGGCGGATAGGATCCATGTTCCAGAGCACCCTGCGCGCAGCCTGCCGGATTCAAGGCATCGGCCTTCATTCAGGGCGGCAGACGGGCATCACCTTGATGCCCGCGCCGATCAATACGGGCATCCTGTTCCGCGTACGCGAAGGCGATCGGCAGGTGGATATCCCCGCCCGTTCCGAATATGTCGTCAGCACGATCCTCAATACGACCCTGGGACGCGACGACCTGCAGGTCTGCACGGTGGAACATCTGCTGGCGGCGATCGCCGGACTGGAGATTGACAACGCCATCATCGTGACCAATGGGCACGAGATTCCGGCAATGGACGGAAGCGCCCAGCCCTTCGTCACGCGGATCATGGAAGTCGGCCGGAAGGTGCAGCCTGCGCAGCGCCGCTACTTGCGCATCCTGGAGCCGGTATACGTCCAGGATGGCGACCGCTTCTCCGGCCTGTACCCGGCTGTGGTTTCGACCTACACCTTTTCCATCGATTTCGATCATCCGGCGATCCAGACGCAGACCTACGGCGTGCGCCTGACGCCCCAGACCTTTGTCGCGGAACTCGCCCGCGCCCGCACCTTCGGGTTCGTCGAAGATCTGGAATCCTTGCGGGAGCGTGGCTTGGCGCGCGGGGCTGGCGTGGAGAACGCCGTCGGTCTTTCCCGCGAAGGCGAGGTGATCAACGCCGAAGGACTGCGCTATCCCGACGAGTTTGTCCGCCACAAGATCGTGGACGCCATTGGCGACCTGTCGCTGGCCGGCAATCCGCTGCTGGGCGAATTCCGCGGCATCAAGTCCGGACACAGGCTGCACAGCCGCCTGCTGAACTGCTTGGCCGAACGCCCGGAAGCTTGGGACCTCGTTACCGTCGCCGAGCAGGGCGCTCAGGCGGTCTAGCGATCATCATTCTGATATCATACTAGATTTAGCACTTCCGTGGGCGGTCCCTGGGGGGCGGCCGCGCCGATCCATCCTGCCCCGCAACGGCCCTTCCTCTTCACTCGGCGCAGCCCATGCTGCGCTCTTCGGCCGCAGGGCAAGGTGCGTCCTCGCGCATCCACGAACCCGCCAGCGCCGCGACCGACAGGCTGACAGAGGCTTCATTCGGCTTCCCGCCGGAGGAGCCCTCACCCACCTTGCCGATTCGGGGACTCGTTCCGCGCCGCGGGGCAAAGAGGGACCACGTTCCTGCCTGGCCGCGGTGCCGGGACGGGAGTTCCCGATCCGTGAGCCGGATATGAATATCCAGTTGACACCACACAGATGGGACATTACCCTCCATCGGCGGACGGACGAGTCAGTCCGGTAATTCAACCCATCTATGTGGCCGCAGGCTTGAACCCTTCCGCGGTGCATGTCCGCACAGCCGTGTCGAAGGGCGGTCGCGTCGAACCATGACCCCTTCGCAAGGCCCGGAAACCGGCGCTCCTCAAGGCAGGGCATCTCGCGGCCATCCCATCCACCAGCACATGCGTAACCAGCGAACGTCGCCCATGAGAACACCTGCAAGAAGGTCTCGCGGCAGGCCGAAGGACGAGGAACTGACCGCCAGGCGTCAGGACAAGATCCTGGACTCCGCGATTCCCATCTTCGCCCGCTATGGCTTCCGCAATACGGATGTGGACCGCGTAGCCGCGGCGGTAGGCGTCGGCAAGGGCACGGTCTACCGCTACTTCCCGTCGAAGCGCGACCTGTTCCTCAAGGCCGTGGATCGGGGGGTGCGGCGGCTGCACGAGCGCGTGGACGCCGCCTGTTCGCCCAGCGCCGACGCGATGTCGCAACTCGAACTGTCCATCCTTGCCTACTTGACCTTCTTCGACGAGCATCCGGAGGTCGTCGAGCTGCTGATGCAGGAACGCGCGGAATTCAAGGATCGCAAGCAGCAGACGTACTTCGAGCACACGAAGCTGCAACGGGAGCGCTGGAGGGAGCGGCAGCATTCGCTCGTGGCCGGGGGGATGATGCGTGACGTGCCTTTCGAGCAGATGGCCGATTTCATGGGTTACGTGATCTACGGAACCATGTTCACGAACTATTTCAAGGGGCGGGAGAAGTCCATTGCGGAGCAGACGCGGGAAATCCTGGACATCGTATGGTTCGGATCGCTAAGCGAGGCGGAACGCGCCAAGCGCATGCCGCCCAGGAACGTGGAGGTCCGCCCATGAGACTCGACATGCTAAGTGGCTGGAGCCTCTCGGTGCTGGTCGTTGCCGCTCTGCTGGCCGAAGGAGACGCGCTCGCGCAGGCTCCGCCTGGTGTGCCCGGCGCGGTTCCGCCCGCAAGGGACGGCGCGGGAGCGGGCCGCTCGGTGCTCCCTGCCGCCGAATCCACGCCAGCGGAACCGGAAATTTTGCTCGCCGATGCGATCCGCGCGGCACTGGAGAATAACCGGAACGTGGGAATCGCCCGGCGCCGCGTTGGAATCGCCGAGGACCGCATGAGCGAGGCGAAGGCGGGCGACTGGCCGCGCGTGACGTTCGAAGGAGCGACCTCCCAGCGCGACCAGCCGCCTGCGTCAGTATTGCCGCCCGCATTCGCAACCGCATTTAGACTGCCTCCCGGAAGTGGTCTGTCCCAAGGCGATCTGTACACGGCGACCACGCGCACGGCGCTGGTGCTGCCCCTGACCGACTTCGGACGCACCTCGAACCTGAAGCAATCTGCCAAGTTCGGCGTGGACGTGGCCCAGCTCAATTCGGAGCGCACCGAGCAGGACATCACGCTGCAGGTGAGCCAAGCCTATTATCGCGTCCTGCAGGCCAAGAAGATCCGGCAGGTGGTGCTGGAATCCATCGATTCCGTGCAGCAGCAATTGCGGGACGCGAAAGCCTTCCTGACGCAGGGATTGGTGGCGAGCAGCGACGTCTTGTCAGCGGAAGTACGGCTTGCCGAGCGTCAGCAGGACCTGATCCAGGCCGAGACGAATCTGCAGGTGGGCACAGCCACGCTCAATCGCGTGATGGGATTCGACTTGAACCGCAAGCTGCGGCTCAAGGACGTTTCGAGTACCCCGACGTGGAGCGGAAACTACGAGACACTGGTGCAGACGGCGCACCAGAATCGCAGCGACTTGAAAGCGGCGCGCCTGCAGATGCTCTCGTCGGAGGCCGACTTGCGCCTCGCGCGCGCCGACAATTATCCGCGGCTGAACGCCTACGCGGAGTACGACACGAATTCCACGAGCCTCTTGCTGCACAAGGAATGGGCGGCGACCGGGTTGACCTTGTCCATGACCCTGTTCAGCGGCGGAGCGCAGTCGGCGGTGGTGGAGCGCCGGCAAAAGGAATTGCTGGAGGCGCAGGATCAGTTCCTGGAGCGCCAGGACAACATCTCCTTCGACGTCAAACAGGCCTACCTGATCGCGGGTCAGACCTTCGACAGTGTCCGCGTCGCGGAGAAGAACCAGCAACTTGCCGCGGAAAACCTGCGCATCTTCCGCGACAGGTACTCCCAGGGGCTCGTCACCAGTACCGACGTGCTGACCGCGGAGGACAGCGCGAGCCGCGCGCGCTTGAATTATTTCCAGGCGCTCTACGATTACCACTCGGCTCGTGCGCGCCTGGAAAACGTCATTGGCCAATCCAAGCTGCCCTAGACCATGCAAAGAGGATTCATGGGTCCAAGTACGCTCTTCCACGGTCTATGCCGCGCCGGCAGGCTGACGCGGCGCGCGGCCCTGCCGGCCTTGTTGACGTTCCTTGCTGCGATCGCGCTTGTCCTTGGCGCTCGGGACACGTTTGCGGCCAATAAGAAGTCCGACTCTTCCACCGGAGGCGCTTGGGTGGCCGTCGGCGAGAGTCGCCAGCGCGCGACTTTCCCGGCGGTAGGCAGCTTTCGGGCGCGCCAAGCGACGCGCCTGGGAGTTCAAGTGTCCGGGCGGGTGCAGCAGGTGATGGTGGACGTCGGCGATCGGGTCAAGGCGGGAGAAGAACTGCTCAAGCTTGACCCCGAATTCTTCCAGATTGAGGTCATCCAGCGCACGGCGGAGCGCGACGCCACGCGGGTCTCCGTGCAGGAAACCGAGCTCAATCTCAACCGGATGAAGAGCCTGTTTGAGAAGCCGGTCGGGGAGACTCCCTCCATCTCGCGCAAGCAGTTCGACGATGCGAACATGGCATACCTGTTGGCTTCCGCGCGGCTGCGGGGGGCGGAAGGGGCCCTGCAGTACGCCCAGAAACGTCTCGATGAGGCCGTGGTGCGCGCCCCATTCAACGCGGTCGTCACCAAGCGCATGGTGGACCCGGGGGAACCGGTCAATTCGGCACCCATCACCTACGTCCTGGAGGTGCAGGAGATCGACCAGCTCGATCTGGAATTCTCCCTGCCCCAGGACATGCTGAGCCGGGTGAAGAAGGGAACGCCCGTGACCTTCGAAGTCGAAGGCGTATCGAGCGGGAAGGGCCAGACGACGATCAGCGTGATCTACCCGTCGCTGGACGAGGCCACGCGCTCGTTCCGCTGCCGCGCCACCGTGCCGAACTTCGACCTGAAGTACAAGCCCGGCATGCTGGCGCAAGTCAACGTCCTGGAAGGCCAAGGCACTTCGGCCCTCACCGTGCCGCGCAAGGCGCTCACGGAGACGACGGATGGCTGGCGGGTGCAGATCAACGAGGGGGGCAAGCCCGTGAACCGGCCCGTCAAGCTGGGCGCGCTGACCGACGAGCACGCGGAAGTCCAGGAAGGACTGAAGCCGGGCGACCGGGTATGGGTGCCGAGCCGCAGCTGACCGGAAGCGGAAGTGGATATGCCGGCACCCCGCGTCTGGACCGACCCTGTACCCAGCCTGCCCCCGGTTCCGCGGGCACAATCGGGACTGCGCGCAGCCATTGAGCGGAGCGAGCAACCATGATTCTTTCCGACACGTCCATCAAGCGCCCCGTGTTCGCCACGATGGTGATCCTCGCCTTCGTGATCTTCGGGGTGCTGGCGCTGCGCAATATCGGGATCGACCTGTTCCCGCGCGTGGAGTTTCCCGTCATCACGATCGTTTCGAGGCTGCCCGGGGCCGATCCCGCCACGATCGAAACCACGGTCACGGACCCGATCGAGGAGGCGGTTTCCACCGTCGCCAGCATCAAGAGCGTCCGTTCCACCAGCGCCGACTCCTTCTCGCAGGTCATCGTCGAATTCGAGCTCGAGAAGAACGTAGATGTAGCCTACCAGGAGGTTCAGGCGAAGATCGGCACCATCCGCGCGCTCCTTCCGACAGACCTGGAGGAGCCGCGCGTCGAAAAATTCGACATCGACTCCGCGCCGATCATGGCCGTGCTCGTATCGGGCGACAAGCCGATCAAGGACCTGACCTACCTTGCCGACAAGGTCGTCAAGGATCGGCTGCAGCGCGTATCGAACGTGGGTCAGGTGAAGCTGGTCGGGGGCCAGCAGCGCAACATGTGGATCTGGCTCGATCGGGCCAAGCTCGAGGGGTATGCGCTCTCGGTGCAGGACGTGGAGGGCGCGGTGCGTTCCCAGCACGTCGAGATTCCAGGCGGGCGCGTTGAAGCGGGCGCGAGGGAGTACCTGGTCAAGACGAAGGCGGAATTCACCTCGTCGCAGGAGTTCTCGGACCTGCTCGTGGCTTACCGGAACGGCTCACCGGTCCGGATCAAGGACCTCGGCCGGGTGGAGGACGGGCTGGAGGAGCAGCGCAGCCTCGCGCGGCTGAACGGGACGCAGGCGATCTCGCTCCTGGTGCGTCGCCAGTCCGGCACGAATACGGTCGAGGTGGCGAACGGCGTCAAGCGCGAGGTGGATAAACTCAGGAAGGAACTGGCGCCGCAGGGCATCAAACTCGAGATCGCCCAGGATCTTTCCGTCTACATCGAGAACTCGATCCGCGAAATCCAGTTTCACCTGATCGTCGGAGGCCTGCTGGCCGTCCTGATCGTCTGGGTCTTCCTGCGGAACTGGCGCATCACGGCCATCAGCGCCATCGCGATTCCCACCAGCGTCATCTCGACATTTGCGCTGATGAACGCGATGGGGTTCACGATGAACACGATGACCATGCTCGCCTTGTCGCTGTCCATCGGCTTGCTGATCGATGACGCGATCGTCGTGGTCGAAAACATCTTTCGGCACATGGAGGAGGGCAAGGAGAGGCGGGAGGCGGCGAGTTTCGGAACCGCCGAGATCGGCCTGGCGGCGTTCGCGATCACCATGTCCATCGTTGCGGTTTTTCTGCCTGTGGCATTCATGAAGGGGATCGTCGGCCGGTTCTTCTATCAGTTCGGGATGACGGTGACCTTCGCGGTATTGGTGAGCCTGCTGGTGGCTTTCACGGTAGTCCCGATGCTGTCCTCCAGGTATCTGCGGATCTCCAACTCCCACGGCTGGTTCTTCCGCCAAAGCGAGCGGGTGCTTGACGGCCTGGACCGGGGATACGGGGTGCTGCTCGGCAGCGCGCTGCGCTCGAGGATCGTCACCGTCGGGGTGGCCGTGGCGATGATGGTGGTGGCCATCCTGGCGGGGAGGACGCTGCGCGCGGAGTTCATTCCGGCGGAGGATGCCAGCGAGTTCAACATCCGCGTGAAGGCGCCGTTGGGCGCCTCGCTGCAAACGACGGACAGCATATTCGAGCAGATCCGAAGCCGGATCACGGAACAGCCCTGGGTGCGCTACGTCTTCGTGACTATTGGCGCCGACGACCTGCGCCGGGTCAACGAAGGCAGCATGTACGTCAAGATGACGGCTAAGAACGAGCGCAAGATCAGCCAGCAGGACGCCATGGCCTGGGCAAGGGAACGCCTGGCCGACATGAAGGATGCACGCATCAGCATCGAGTTCGTGCCGCGCGTCGGCGGAGGCGGGCGCTCGAGCGCCGACGTGCAGTTGGAATTGCGGGGCCGGGAGCTCGGTCAACTTGACCAGTATGCCAAGAGCCTGATGGCCAGGCTCAGGGCGACTCCGGGCTATCGCGACGTGGACAGCAGCTACGACAACAACAAGCCCGAAGTGAACATCTATGTAAAGCGCGACGAGGCCGCGGACCTGGGCGTCAGCCCGGCGGCCGTTGCCTCAACCGTGCGCGCCCTCATCGGTGGGGAGGACGTAGCGAAATACAAGTACGGCGGCGACCGTTACAACGTGAGCGTGCGCCTTACGGAGCCGGACCGGAACAAGCCCCGGGACATCAATCTGCTCGCCGTGCGCAACCGCCGGGGCGACCTGGTGAGGCTGCAGAGCGTAGCCCGTGTGCGCGAGGAAGGCGGACCGGTGCAAATCGACCGCTACAACCGCACCAGGCAGATCACGGTGTTCGCCAACTTGCAGCGTGACCGCAAGGTGCTGGGGCAGGCTGTCACCGAAATCAATGGGCTTGTCAGCGACCTCCAGCTCGCGCCGGGCTATGCGGCGGGCTTCGCGGGCATGGCGGACACCATGCGCGAATCCTTCGGATACCTGTTGTTCGCGCTGCTGCTCTCGGTGATCATGGTGTACATGGTGCTTGCGGCGCAATTCGAAAGCTTCGTGCACCCCTTGACCATCATGCTGTCGCTGCCGTTATCGGCCGTGGGGGCGCTGGGCGCCCTGGCGCTGGCGCGCATGACGATCAGCATCTTCACCATGATCGGATTCATCATGCTGATGGGGCTGGTGACGAAGAACGCCATCCTGCTGGTGGATTACACCAACACGCTCCGGAGGCGGGACGGCATGGATCGGACGGCGGCCCTGCTGAAAGCGGGTCCGACCCGGCTGCGCCCCATCCTGATGACGACTTTCGCCATGATCTTCGGGATGCTGCCCATCGCCCTGAGTAGGGGCGAGGGCTCGGAATCCCGCGGTCCGATGGCGGTAGCCGTGATCGGGGGACTGGTTACCTCCACGCTGCTCACGCTGGTCGTTGTGCCGGTGATCTACACGCTGTTCGACGACGTGAGCGATGTGCGCAAGCTGGCCTTCTGGCGCCGGCGGAGCCGCAAGTCCGGGGCGGACGAGGCTGCTAAGGCGCGGGCTGCCTGATGCACCGGAGGGTGGGGCCGGGGCTGAACGTCCGGCCGCGGCAGGCGGAGGGAGCATGAATGCGGCCGAGGCAGGTCCCGAATTCGAGCTGGCCCCGCTTGAACCGGCGGCGCTGGTGGAGGCGCGGGACCAGGTCGCACGGGCCGCGGGCGATGGCCAGGTGCAGGCGTACAGCGGCGCGCTCGCGCGGTTCGTCGGTGGGGAAGGGAACGACGAGCTGGCCGAGTACGAGCGGATGGCCGTGCTGGGCATATGCGCCGGATTCGTCGAGCGTCAGCTTTCCCCGTACATTACCGAACACGTCGCGATCATCCCCCCCATGCTGGATGAAATCCGCGCGGTGTATCGCCGGTTGCGGCAGCTCGGCACGGCGTATGATCCCGCGGAGTTCAGGATTCGCGCATTCCACTATGGCGTGCACAAGGCGAGCTATCTGGACTGGCGCCTGTACCTGTCGAAGGAATGCTACTGATGCGCGTGTCGAGTGCCGCGGGGACGGTCGCATCCTTTGTGGAGTCGGGCACGCGGGCGAAGATCCACGCCTGGCGAATGGTCTCCAGCCCCGCCCTTCACGCGGGGGTCCTGGCCTTGCTGCTGCTCACCGCCTTTGCGTCTCCGGCATGGGCCATTGACGAGATTCAGGTCTACAATTCCGAGATCAACGAGCCGGGCGAGTGGAGCCTGCAACTGCACGCCAATTACGCGCTCACGGGACGCACGGCGCCGGAGTTCGACGGCGGGATTGTCCCTGACCATGCGTGGCAAGGCACGCCGGAGCTTGCCTACGGGGTGACCGACTGGTGGGAATTGGGCGCGTACTGGCCCTACGCCGTCACCCGCACGGGCGAAGCCCTGAACGGCGGCGCAAAGCTGCGGACGCTTTTCGTTGCGCCCCATGCGAAGGACCGGCAGGTGCTGCTGGGGGTGAATTTCGAGCTGGGCTATGTCAACCCGGCCTTCGCGACCGACCGCTGGAACGTAGAAGTGAGACCGATCCTGGGTTATCGAAGCGGACCGTACGAATTCATCATCAATCCGATATTCGACTTCGCGCTCGACCGGCACGACTATCAGGGCGACTTCGCTCCCGCCGCGCGCTTCGCATACGCGCTGGGGAGCCGCTGGCACGCCGGTCTCGAGCACTATTCCGATCTTGGACCGGCCGACCGGGTGAATGCTTACGAGCAGCAGTCGCACACCACCTTTGCCGTGGCCGAGTTCTCCGAATCGCCGTGGGACGTGCACGTCGGAATCGGACATGGCTGGACGGCAGCCTCGGACGAGACTGTGTTCAAGACCATCATCGGGGTTTCGTTCTGACGAAGATCGAGAGCATGCGCCATGGAGCCTGACCCGGACGGGAGCGGAGACTGTGATGCGAGCCGCGCCTGCCGGGACGCCGGCCCCGCGCAGTTCGTTTCCCCGCGCAGACCGGCTCCAACGCAGCGCGGGCCTTACAGCTGATGCGTCTCGACGCGGGCGGGCTTTCCATCTTCGAGCGTGATCGCGAGGAACGTGCCCCTTCCGCTCTTGGAGATGGGCACCGGCGAGCCGGAGTAATAGGCACTCGTACCCTTGACGGATACGTTGAGAAGCGCGTGATGGTGACCCAGGGCGACGTAGTCGTAGCCGCTCGCCTCGATCTGCCGCGCTTCGACCGGCGAGGAGCGGTAGGTGAATCCGTCCTTGCCGACGTAGATCCCGTGTGCCAGGGCGAGATTCCAGCGTTCGGAGCTTGGGGCGGGCAGACCCCCGAGCGGGCTGAATTCCGGCGCGTGCTCGACCATGCCCTTACCCCAGGCGACCGCCTCCAGTTCCGGCACTTCGCAAGTCTCCCCGTCGGCTGAAACCAGCATGCGCACGTTCGAGATGCGGCCGAAGTCGTGCCGGAAGAAGATGGCGCCAGGTTCCATGGCGTCGTGATTTCCCGGGATCATGATCACCGGAAATGGAAGCGTGGCGAGCCGTTCCATCGCCCACAGGATCGTGCCCGAGGATGCGCGATTCGAATCGAAAAGATCGCCCGACAGCAGCATCAGGTCGGGCTGCTGCGCCCGGATGCGCTCCAGCAGGGTCCCGAACACTCCGCGATGATAGTCCCGCTGGGAGATATTCTCGCCCCCTTCGTAGAAGTCGGTGTCCAGATGGACGTCCGATCCGTGGGCAATCTTCAGCGTCCGGCGCATGGACCTGCCTTTCGGGTCGATCCGGCTTGGGTGGAGGTCGAGTGCGATGCCGCGGAGCCTCGGTACAATCGTTGATTCCGACTCCGCACGCGCTACGGTCAGCCGGTCAGGAAGCGGCCCACACTGGCTGCGAAGGCCTCTGGTTGATCAGTAAACAACGCATGGCCCGCGCGGTCAATTCTCTCCACGCGGCAGGCGGGCATCTCCGCACCCATGCGCCGGGCGATGTCGGGCGTCACCACCCGGCTCAGCTCGCCGTGCAGGAGCAGCGTCGGGCTTTGGATCGTGCGTACGACTTCCCACAGGTCCCATTCGCGGGTCCCCGGGCGGGGCTGCGGACGCCCGCCCAGGCGCGGATCGTATTTCCAGGAGAAGCGTCCGTCCGGACTGCGCCGCAAGCCGTGATGAACGCTCTCCTCGATCATCTCCTTGGGGGCCAGCTTGAGAATGCCGCCCAGGTAGGCGATCGCCTCCTCGTGTGAGGCGAAGTCCTTGGGTGGAGGCGTTTCGGTGACGCGGGAGAAGTCCGTGGTCGTGACGCTGGCTGGAAGCGAGGCGCCCATGTCCACGAGCACGAGCCGCTCTACGGTGTCCGGATGCAGGTGCGTGTAGAGCATGCTGACACGGGCACCAAGGGAGTGGCCTATCAAGATGAACCGCTTCAGGCCCCGCGCTTCCACCACGGCCCGCAGATCCTCGTAGTAGTCGTGGAGGTGATAGTGGCCATCCGGCGTCCATGCGCTGTCACCGTGACCCCGCTGGTCCAGGGCCAGAATGTGGAAACGGTCCCGGAATGCGCGCGCGAAGTGGCTCCATACATGCGCATGCAGGCGAATCCCATGAACCAGCACCAGGGCGGGGCGGTCGGACTGGCCCCAGTCGAGATGATGCAGGCGCAATCCGGCGTGCTCGACGTGGTGGCTCTCAGGCCTGGTGTCCTGTGCGCTCGCGTGGGGCAGTGTCATATCCAAAGGGAACCCTGTCCAATCGAGTTGGATGCGACGAGCGGCGATTCCGGACAGATCAATTATGTCACGTCTTGATGCCCACGTGCTCTCAGAAAGCCACGCAGCCATTGCCGGAGAAAATCCTGATCGGCCTGGTGCGCCAATGTCGCCTTGGAGCGCGCCGCCTGCTCTTCGGTCAAGACTCGACTTTCCTGAAGCTTGGCGAGCGCCACCCGGATCACATCGGCATCGAACTCCGGGTGACCCTGCACGCCCAGCGTGCGGGGTCCCAGGCTGAACATCTCGTGTGACGTGTGCTCGCTGGCGGCGAGGTGCACGGCATCCGGAGGCAGGCGGGTCACGATGTCCTGATGGAGCTCCAATACGCGCAATGGGCGCGGCGCTTGGGCCAACCCAGGGGTGCGGAACCCGGCAGCAGTGAGTGTTACCTCGCGCACCCCCACGTCCCATCCAAGAGGACTGGGCAGCACTTCGCCCCCCAACGCCTGCGCGAGGACTTGATGCCCGAAGCAGACTCCTAGCAGCGCCTGGCCCCGGCCGTGAATCTCGCGGACCAGCGTGAGCAATCTGTTGAGCCAGGGCAGATCGTCGTAGGCCGAATAGCGGCTCCCCGTGATCACAAACCCGTCATAGGCTGCGGGATCGGCCGGAAACGATCCGTGCTCAACGTCATGCACCTCCCACTCTTGGCCGGGCTCGGCCAGCACTTCGATGAACATCCGGTCGAAGTCCCCTCGGCTCGTGCGCGTGTCACGATAGGCGGTGCCTGCCTTGATTACGGCGAATCTCTGGGAATTCACGCGGAGCTTTTCTTCCGGACAGGGGTTACGCTCCGCGGAATGACTGACCGAAGCGCGCGGGCCGCCGAGCCGCTTGGAATGGGCCTGCGCGGCAGGAAAGCATTGATTTGCAGGCAGAAAGCTTCTATAAACCAATTAGTGCGCATTGAAAAGTCGGGAAGATCTTGGCGAGCGGGCAGGTTTCTCCTGCGCGTGGCGGTGCGGGGTGCCGGACCGCAATGGAAATACCCGCACATTCCACCGTCTCCGTATCCACAGGGACGGACCCTGATCGATAAGTCGCGTACGGACGAAGCATGAAAGTGCCCGGCGTCCTGACGGTGATCGTCACGAAGAACTACGGCCGGCCCCACACCTGGAGCCTGCCTGCATGGAAAGCCTACGCGGGTGGAATTGCGTTCGGCGCGCTGATGGTGGTGCTCGTCGGACTGAGCCTGCTGTGTCTGATCGTTTGGCCTCGCTTGCGCAGCGCTGAAGAATCCCTGCGGCAGCTAAGGCAGGAGCGCGACGCTCTTCGGGAACAGGTGCTCTCGCTCAATCAGGAGGCCCTGGAGGCGAAAGAGAAGCAACAATTTGGGCAGGTGGCGCTCGACGAGGAGGAAAGCGACGACGGGGGCGACGCTGCGACCGCTCCGGGTAGCCCGGGCTACGAGCAGCCGCTCCGGATTACTTCCCTTTCCGCCCGCATGGTGCGCTCGAACCTGGAAGTGGGATTCCTGATCGAGAGTCAGGATCGCGGTCGCAGCAACCGGGGCGGCTTCCTTTTCACGATTTTCGAGAATCAGGATGCAAAGCCTCCGGTATATGCCGCCGGTCCTGGAATCCAAATCAACGAAAGCGGATTTCCGGAATCCTACAAGGAAGGCGCGATCTTTCCGCGCGTGGTGGATTCGCTGACGTTGCGGCGCCGCTTGAAGCTTGAGACCGCGGGGGAGTACTTCACGCACGTGACCGTGTACGTCTTTTCGCCTCGCGGCGGTTTGATTGCCAAGGAAAGGTTCGCCCTGGACCGCTCCGTGTTTGGCCAGCCGCGCTTCCAGGCAACGCGCCAATCCGATGATGCGGAGGGGCGGCCGGTGAAATCGTCATGACGCGCCGCT
>JBGOTW010000024.1:0-27337 GCA_041476685.1 bacterium
GCCGGCTACCGGCTCGCCCTTCGCGGCGGGATCGCTCCCGACCATGGTGGCGGTGGATACCTCCGCGCTTACCGTCCACGCGATCAACTCCGGAACCACCGGCACCGGCGCGATTTCGGCCTATGGCTTCAGCGGCACCACAGGCGTGTTGACACTTCAGGCAGCCGTCAACGGTTGCGGGGCGCCTGTGGCCATCGCCGCCGCATTCGGCTTCGTCTACTTGACCGCCAACACGGGGGGAGCGGGCTGTTTGACTTCCTATACCCCCCAGGTGAGCAATCCCTACATTGTGGCGACGGCGATGACCAACTTCGCCCTGGCCTCGGGTTCGTCTCCATCGGGCCTCGCCGTGGACGCCACAGGCTTCAATGCCTACACGCCCAACTCCGGCACCGGCACGGTGAGCGCCTACTCCATCAGTAGTGGGGTGCTTACCCAAACGGGTTCGCCCGTCTCCACGGGATCGGCAACGAGTCCCAAGAGCATCACGCTGGATGATACTTGGCTGAACCTCGCGTTCGTTCCGAGTGCGAACTCCGGCATCGCGGTATTCTCGATCAACAGCGGCACCGGCGCGCTAACCTTGCTCTCGACTTCGCCGCTGACTGCCACGCAGCCCAAGGGCTTCACCATCGTGCACCTGGATCACCTGTCCACGATTTACGTGTACAGCGAATCGCCGTAAGCCGCGCGCTGCGCGGGTCAGCCTCTCCTTCTTCAGTGGCCCTCCTCCACAGCGGGGGAGGGCCTTTTTTTTCTGCGGAGCGTGGGGCGGAGCGGGGTGGGGCGGGGTTTACATGCCGCTGGCGCCCCTAGGTCTCGCCCTGGGCCATGCGGCGGGGATGCAGGCTCAGGCTGCCCCGGCCTTCGGTCAGGGCGTAGATCACCGTCCCGGCCACGATCGTGGCGCAGGCCAGCCACCACATGGGCGGGTAGCCCAGGTGCTCCGCGGCCACGCCGAACAGGGGCGTCGCGCAGAGGGCGCCGAGCTGGTAGCAGAAGTTGAAGCCGCCGATGACGCGGCCCTGGCGCCCCGGCACGGCGCGGTCGAGCAGTTGCGCCAGGATCACCGGGTTGGACATGCCGAAGCCCAGCCCGATGGTGAGCGCCGACACGATCAGCATCGCCAGGCCGTGCGTGAAGCTGTAGAGCAGGATGCCCACCGCGAACAGGCTCAGCGTCGGCAGGATGATCACCGCCCGTCCATAGCGGTCCGACAGGCTGCCTCCGCCCATGCGGCTGGTGGCGTTGATCAGCGCGTAGAGCAGGAAGAACAGGCCTGACGAAAGTCCCAGCCCGGTCACGTACGTGGCCGTGAACGTGAAGACCGCGCCCAGCCCGCACGCCATCATCAGCAGCGTCAGGTACAGGTAGCGGAAGGGCCGCGTGCCCAGCTCGCGCAGGAACACTCCGCCCACGCGAAAGAGCTGGATGGGCGTGCCGCGGGCGGGCGCGGGCCGTGCGCTCACGGCAAGCAGCAGCACGTTGCCCAGGGCGAGAAACGCGCCCGCCGTGAAGAACAGCGCGGGAAAGCCGAAGCGCCGGATCGAGAATTCCGCCAGCGCCGGCCCCAAGGCAATCGCGATCTGGTTGAAGCCGAAGTTGATGCCCAGCCAGCGCGAGCGCTCCGACGCAGGCAAGATCTCGGCCAGATACGCGCCCGAGGCGTTGGAGTACACGGCGAAGCTGAATCCCCGCGCAATCAGCACCGCCAGCATGGCCCAGTTCGGCGAATTCAGCCCCAGGCAGGCAACGGACGTCAGCAGCGTGGCTGCCGTGCCCGCCAGCATGATGCGGCGGCGGTCGGCCCGGGTGACGTACTCGGCGATCCACGGAATGAGCAGGGTGGCAGCGAAGGCCGACGCTCCCATCATCAAGCCGATCTGTACCTCATCACCGCCCAAATATTTGATAAACAGGGGGAATTGGAAAAACGAGAAGAAGCCGCAGTAGTTCAGCCCCTGGGCCGAGGTCAGGGCCCAGAAGTCGCGCCGATTGCGTCCGGTCAATTGCGAAGCCATGCAGTTGGGAGGCTACGGGGGCGATCGGGCATCCGTGCCCAGGCGTGCGGCGATCCAGGAGCCGGCCGGAGACTCCGGCCGACGCGTCAGCGCCCGGTGCGCAGCTCCGGCACGCAGGCGGCGACCGCTTCCCAGCACGTCTCCGCCGCGGAAGCCAGGCTCTCGATTCGCGCGCGCGCCTGACGACCGAGGCTAGCACAGAGGTCGGGGCTTTTCAGCAGGCGCAGCAAGGCGGCTTCGAGGCTCGGCACGTCCGCAACGACGTTACCCAAGCCGCCCTCCAGCAGCAGCCGGGCCGCGGCGGAATTGTGGTAGCGCGGGCCGAACAGGACCGGCAGGCCGGCAGCCGCGGGCTCGGCCACGTTGTGGACACCAGTCGTGAACGCGCCGCCCACGTAGGCGACCGTGCCCAGCCGGTAGAGCCCCGCCAGCCGGCCGACGCGATCCACCAGCAGCACTGCCGGCGCCGGGACGGACGGGCTCGCCTCGAACCGCGTCAGGCGCTGCGTTCCCGCGCCGCCCCACATGCGCTCCAGGGCGGCGAGGCGCTCCTCGCCGGGCTCATGGGGAGCGATGACCAGCCGCAGGCCCGGCACCTGTCCGCGCACCGTCCGCAGGGCGTTGCTCAACAGGGTCTCGTCGGGTGGCCAGGTGCTTCCGGCCACGAGGACAGGCTGGCCGGCGCTGCCGGCGGGGTAGGCGGGTAGGCTGGCCTCGTCCAGCCGGCGCAGCACGGTCTCCATGCCGGGGTCGCCGCCCACGCGCAGCGCCGGATGCGCGGGCACGAGCTGCTGGAGCGCCGCCAGATCGTCTTCTGTCGCGGCGAGGATCGTCCTGAGCCGGACATACAAGTCGCGGTAGAACCAGCGCAGCAGCCAGGAGCGAGCCCGCCCCGCACGCGGATCGAGCCGCGCCGCCAGCAGCAGCTGGGGGATGTTCCGCCGTGCGCCTTCCCACACCAGCCCGGGCCACAAGTCAGCCTGGGCGTACACCACGGCGCTCGGCCGCAACGCGTCGAAGAGGCGCCGCGCGGTGCCCATGCCTTCCCACGGGAGCAGGTCCGCCCAGACCGTTTCGGGCCAGGGAGCGATGCGCTCCAGCCAGCGCAATCCGCTGACCGAGGTCACGGTCACGGCCAGTTGGGCGCCGCGCTCGCGCGCCCGGCGCAGGAGCGGCTCCATCTGCAGGAACTCGCCCGCGCTGGCCACGTGAAACCACAGCAGCGGCTGCGCCGGGTTGCGGCGGGTGCTTAGGCGCTCCAGCCGCTTCCAGACGCCTTGCCGCGCGCGCTGTCCGGCCTGCAGCTTCGGGAACGCCAGGGACAGGGCGCGCGCCAAGCCGAGCGCGAGCGGGAGCGCGAGGCCAAAATACACCGCGCGCCTCAGCATGCGGCCTCCGGGGCGGCGGAGCCGCCGGCGTGTCCCGTGTCCTGGCGCAGCTTGCGCAGCACCGCGTCCAGCACGAAATCGGGCGTAATGCCGACGAGGCAGGCCTTGTGGAGCGGGTGGGTGCAGCGCCCTTCGCCCATGCGCGTGCACGGGCGGCAGGGCAGCGCGCGTTCGAGCGCGATGCTGCCCGGGCGTGTCGGGTAGTAGCCGAGCTCGCGGGACGTGGGCCCATAAAGCGCAATGACATCGCGCCCGGCCGCCTCGGCCAGGTGGGTCATGCCGGTATCGTTCGCCACCACGAGGTCCGTGAGCGAGGCGAAGTAGGCGGACTCGAGGTGGGTCGTGCGGCCCACGAGCGAGAGCACGCGCTCGGCGCGGCCGTCAGCCAGGGCGTGCGCCTCCGCATCGCCCGCTCCGCCGAACACGACGACGCCTCCGCCGGTGCGGGACAGGAACTCCGCGACGAGTGCGCGAAAGTGGTCCATGGGCCAGCACTTGAGCGCCCAGGCGGCGACCGGAGCGAGGCCCAGGATCGGCCGCCCGGTCGCGCGCCAGCGGCGCAGCAGGTCCAGCGCGTCGCCCAGACGCGCCCGCACTGCCGGGTCCGCCGCGATCCGCGCAAGGTAGAGGCGGGTTCCCTGGCCGTCGTCCCGAATTCCATACGCGGCGAGCGGAGCGAGAAAGTCCTGCTCCTTGCCGCTGGGCAGGCCGTACGTATTGATGCGGAAATGGATGAGCAGCCAGCGCTGCGCCGTGCGCTTCGAGTAGCTGGCCACGGGCGCCCTGGCGAGCCACGACAGCAGCCGGCTGCGCAGGCTGCGATGCACGTCCACGGTGAGGTCAATCCCGTTCCGGCGCAGCCCGCCCGCAAGCGCCTTCACGCCCGCCCAGCCGCTGCCGGACGGTAATGCAATAGGTTGATCGATAAACGGATTATCCGCAATGAGCTCGAGATAGGCCGCGTTGGTGACGAAGGTCAGGTGGCAGCGCGGGTAGGCGGCTTTGATGAGGCGCGGCAGGGCTGTGCTCTTCACCACATCGCCAAGAGAACCGAACCGTATCAGGACGATGCGGGCGTCGGCAGCGAGGGGACTGGCGGGGACCGGAGGAGCATTCATGGGGTGGCTGCTTGGGGGCGCTCCGGATGCGGTGCCCGCTGGCGCTTCCGCCGGTTGGGGGGTGAGTGCAGGCTGCGGCTTTGAAGGCGGGAGCGCCTGCGCTGCGGGACGGCTGCGCTGCGGGCCGGTCTAGCGAGCGCCGGCGGACATCTCCCACTGCCGCCTCATCTCATCCACGGTGGTGGGCCAACCGAATTCGGCGACCAGGTCCAGGTCCTCCACGAAGGAGGAAGGTAGCTCCTGCTCGGCCGTGCGACAAAGGTCGAGGGCAAATGCGCGGGCCATCTCGATGATGATGGGATTTCCCTGCTTGGTCTTGCGCAGATGCTCGTAGCGCTGATTGATCAGTTCCGGAGTCGTGCGTCCCTGGAACGCCGTGCTCTGATTCGCATTGGTCCAGACCGGCTTGACGAATGACCGGATCCACTCCAGCTGCGCCGGGTAGGGATAGAGCACGGACTCGAGCGCCTGGCTAAAGGGATCCATGCCGAGCGGAGCGTACTGCGCCACCTGCGGGATCGCGCGCAGGAGCTGCTGCTTGAAGCGCTCGAAGCGTTTGGCGGTCTCGTCGGTCGTCAGCTTGGCGAAGCGCGCGTGGGCTTCCGCCAATTCGGCCTCACGCACCGGTGCGGCCAGGGCGTCCATGAGCCGCTCGGCCGCGGTCGCCTCCTTCGGGGGTGCATCGGGCAGGGCGAGCAGCGGGGGTTGCCGCGCGGCCCCGCGGGCGCGCTCGAGCAGGTGCCCGGCGATGGCGTACAGGCTGATCGGGTTCAGCTCGGCGCCGAAGACCAGCGCGAGCCGCTCCGCCAGCACCTGCTCGATCCGATCCAGCGACGTCGGCTGATTCTCCGCGCTCAATGCGCGGAGCCAGGGGAAGGGGGGCGTGCCGAAGAAGGTTTCGGCCTTGGCCAGCGCCTGCTGTCCGTCCTTGCTGTCGAGAAAGGCGATCGCCGCGCCCTGCACGCGATGGGCGAGCCAAAGGCCCGCGCTGAGGATGGGGTTGGCCGTCCGCGTGTTGAGGCTGGGTTCCAGTCCCTTGAAGGCGGCGTCAAGGGCTTGTTGGGTTTCCAATCTGCGGAAGTGGATGGCCCGCAAGCGCGTCACGGCTCGGTGCACCTGGTCGGCCAGGAGATCCACCTCCTCCACTTCGGTCAGCGCATTCTCGCTTTCCCGCAGCAGAATGGGCGCGGCGACATCCCGGAATCCCGCGGGATCGCCCAGCTTCGCCTGCAGCGCGGGCATGAGGGCCCGCAGCGCGCGCAGGATGGATTGCCGCGGCTTGCTGGCGATGTTCAGTTCCATGGGCTGCCGGGAAGCGGGCTTGTGTTTTTGCCTCACTAATCAAGGACTATAGCCTTCGCTCAGGGGAGCGACAACCCCCTTGCGGCACCGGGTAGTGGGTCAGTTTGATGAAGGTGCCGTGAACAGCAACAACGGCCTCCTCGCATTCGCTCGGAGTGACAACAATGGTCATTTCGGGCGCTGCGATAAACCTGCGCGTCTCCAAGCTGGGCCACACTCCGGCTCCCCTTCACCCAGGCCTGGGGCTACGGCTGCCGGAGCCGAATTCCCAGCTCGCGGAGCTGGGCCTCCTCGACGCGCGCCGGCGCGTCCATCATCAGGTCGGCGGCGCGCTGCGTCTTCGGGAATGCGATTACGTCGCGGATGGACTGGGTGCCGACCAGGAACATGATGATGCGGTCGAACCCCAGCGCGATCCCGCCGTGGGGAGGCGCGCCGTGGCTGAGCGCCTCCAGCAGGAATCCGAACTTGTCCATGTATTCTTCCGGCGCCATCTTGAGCAGTTCGAAGATCTGCCGCTGCTGCTCGGGCCGGTTGTTGCGGATGCTGCCCCCGCCCAGTTCCACGCCATTGAGCACGATGTCGTAGGCCCGGGCGCGGATCTTGAGCGGCTCGGAGGCGGCGAATGCGGCCAAGTCCTCCGGGACGCCCGAAGTGAACGGGTGGTGCATGGCGGCCAGACGCTTGTGTTCCGCATCCCATTCGAACAAGGGGAAATCCGTCACCCAGGTGAAGCGATACTCCTTGTCGTTCGCCAGGCCGAGGCGGCGCGCCAATTCCTTGCGCAGATTGCCCAGCGAGTCGTGCACGATCTTCGGCGTGTCCGCGCTGAACACGGCCAGGTCTCCGGGCTGCAATTCCAGGCGCTGCTCCATCTGCTTCTGCTGCGCGGGCGTGAAGAACTTGGCGATCGGCGACTGCCAGCCTTCCGCCTGCAGCTTGACCCAGGCCATCCCCTTCGCCCCGTAGATCTTCACAAACTCCGTCAGCTCATCCAGGTCCTTGCGGGACAGGTCGGCGCCGCCCGGCACGCGGATCGCCTTCACCAGGCCGCCCGCCCTGACGGCATCGGCAAATACCTTGAACTGGCTCGGCCCCACGATGTCGGTCAGATTGACCAGCTTCAGCCCGAAGCGCAGGTCCGGCGCGTCGCTGCCGTATTCGTCCATGGCCTGCTGATAGGTCATGCGCGGAATGGGCGTGGAGACCGTGACGCCGATCGTTTCACCGAAGAGCTTGACCAGCAGACCGTCCACGAGCTCGAAGACCTCCTCGGGCTGGGTGAAGCCCAACTCCACGTCGATCTGGGTGAACTCGGGCTGGCGGTTGCCGCGCAGGTCCTCGTCCCGGAAGCATTTCACGATCTGGAAGTAGCGGTCCAGGCCCCCCATGATGAGGAGCTGCTTGTAGAGCTGCGGCGACTGGGGCAGGGCGTAGAACGTGCCCGGATTGACGCGCGAGGGCACGAGGTAGTCCCGCGCGCCCTCGGGCGTCGCCTTCGTCAGCACGGGCGTCTCGACCTCGACGAAGTCGAGCTCGGACAGGTAGCGCCGCACGGCCTGGGCGGCCTTGGAGCGCAGGCGCAGGTTCGCCTGCATGTAAGGCCGGCGCAGGTCCAGGTAGCGGTACTTGAGCCGCAGGCGCTCGTCCACCTCCTCGTCCCAGGCGAACAGGGGGGGCTTGGACACGTTGAGGATGTCGAGCGTCTCGACGAGAATCTCGATCTCGCCGGTCGCCAGCTTCGGATTGACGTTGCCTTCTTCCCGCGCTGCGACCTTGCCGCGCACGGCAATTACGAATTCGTCCCGCAGGGCGTCGGCGCTGCGGTGGGCCTCGCGATTGACCTCGGGCTTGAAGACGACCTGCACGATTCCCGTGTGGTCGCGCAGGTCCACGAAGATGACGCCGCCGTGATCGCGGCGCGTGGCGACCCAGCCCATCAGGACGACGGTTTGTCCGATGTGCGCGGCACGCGGCACGCCGCAGCGATGGGTCCTCAATCCGGTGATGGTGCTGCCTGGCGCGGCCACCCTGTCCTCGCTGCAAGCTCGTGTGCGTGTGCCGGCGCTCCCGGGTTGGATTGCCGGGCGCGGCGTTGAACGCCGGACGCCCTGTTGGGCGCCAGATAAACACATTAGACTCGCGGGCCGCTCGGCAACTTGTCAAGGGGGAAAGCAAGAAACCCGCGTACAGCGCGGGTTAGAGAAGGAATAAGCTGCGGGCGGAGAGTCCTTCTCCACGCCAGCAGTTCGGCGTTGGAGAAGGTGCCCGAAGCGCGGATGACGCCCGCGCAGGTGGAAGCGCGCGGCCGCATCAACACGGACATGGACTTTGCGGCTGCCCCGCTAGTTCAGCGACAGCGTGAGACATGCTATGGGTACTCGTGGTACGGGGGAACGGCGTGTCCGAAACCATTCCTGTCCCGCGAGTTGGGCGCCCCCGGCGAGCCGCGGCAACGGAGGCTTGGCCTGGCTTCGGATCGCGCCCAGCTCTGAACGCGGCAAGCGCGACGCGGGATCAAGACCCCCTGGCGCGCGGATCGGCCCCGGCCGGCCGGCAACTCCGCCCGGCCCCGCCCGGCGTGGCACCTTCAGCCCGGATGAATCCAGATGATGAAGATTGATATCTTCAATCACGTCTTCCCCAAGAAATTCTTCGACAAGATGGTGGAAGTGGCGCCGCACCAGAAGGACATGGGCAAGCGCGTGCGCGGCGTCCCGATGCTCTACGACTTGGACGAACGCTTCCGCGTCATGGACCGCTTCGACGAGTACGTGCAGATCCTGTCGCTGGCTTCCCCGCCGATCGAAACCCTGGCCGGGCCTGAAGTGACCCCGGGGCTGGCGCGGCTGGCCAACGACGGCATGGCGGAGCTGTGCCGGAAGCATCCGCAGCGCTTCCCGGGCTTCACCGCTTCGCTTCCCCTCAACAACATGGACGCCACACTGTCCGAAGTGAATCGCGCGATCAAAGACTTGGGCGCGCGCGGGGTGCAGGTCTTCACCGACGTTAACGGGCGCTGCCTGGATGAGCCGGAATTCGAGCCCCTCTTCGCGGAGATGGCCCGGCACGACCTGCCGATTTGGCTCCATCCCTCGCGGGACGCCAGCATGCCCGACTTCGTAGGCGAGAAACGGTCGAAGTACGAGATCTGGTGGACCTTGGGCTGGCCCTACGACACGAGCGCCGCGATGGCGCGGCTGGTGTTTGGCGGCCTGTTTGACCGCTATCCGAAGCTCAAGATCATCACCCACCACCTGGGCGGCATGATCCCGTATTTCGAGGGCCGCGTCGGGCCAGGCTGGCAACAGCTGGGAGCCCGCACGTCCGACGAGGACTACACGCCGATCCTGAAGAAATTGAAGAAGCCGCACATTGACTACTTCCACATGTTCTATGCGGACACGGCCCTGTTCGGGTCCGAAGCGGGGACCAAGTGCGGCTTGTCGTTCTTCGGCGAGGACAAGGTGGTGTTCGCCTCCGACGCGCCCTTCGATCCCGAGAAGGGTCCCATGTACATCCGCGAAACGATCCGGGTGCTCGAAAACCTGGGACTGACTCCTGCGCAGAAGGAGAAGATCTACCGGGGGAATGCGCAGAAGCTGCTCAAGCTGCCGGCGGCGTGATCGTCGTGCCGGGTGACCGGTCGCGGAACCACTGGGCCCGGCTGCACCGGAGAGGGCCTCTCGCCAAGGGCTTGGGCGGCGACGAAATTCACAACCGATGGTGTTTACAACACCAGGACACGGGCGGAAGACCATGAACGCGATAAAGCGGAAGACGATGCCGGTTCGGTTCCAGAGGCGGCTTGCCTGGCTGTGCGTGATCGGCTGGGGAGCGCTCGTGATGCCGGCCGCAGCCTGGGCCCAGGCGCAGGTCCAGCTCGGGAGCCTGGGGCCGCCCTCGAACGCCTCCTACCTGCTGCCGATCATCAAGGCCTATGGGCTCGACAAGAAGCACGGTATCGAGCTGACGAATGCGCTGTATCCCGATCCGAGCAATCTTTACACGGACTTTGCCGCCCACCGCTTTCCGGTCACTGTCGGTGGCTTCTTCAACGCCGCGAACTTCTATACGCGCGGCATGAAGATCAAGCTGCTGACGACCTTGGCGACGGCCAACCACGCCATCGTCGCCAAGGGGGACATCAAGACCGCAGCCGATCTCAGCGGCAAGCGCTTGGCCGCCACGACCGGGTCGGGCTTCTATGCCCTGGCGCAGATCTACTTTCGGCAGCACGGCCTGGACACCCGGCAGAACCTCTCTATCGTCCCCGGCGCGCCGGTCGCCGTGCAAACCCAATTGCTGGCGGGCCGGGCGGATGCGGGGTTGCTGTACGAGCCGCTTCTCTCCAACATGCTCAATCAGGGGTATCAGCCCGTGGGCGACATGAACGGGGACATTCGCAAGGAGCTGAAGCTGCCGCCCAGCGCTCCCATCTGGTTCATCGGGATCATGGCTTGGCAGGATTGGATTGACGAGGATCCGGCGCGCCCCGTGAAGCTGATGGAGATGCTCCAGGACGCGGTCGCCGTGTATGACAGCAAGCCCGCCGAAGTGGACCCGCTCATCAGCGAATTCGCCAAGGTGCCGGTCGCGGCCCTGAAGTCCAGCCGGGAGCGGGGCTTGTCCGCGTTCAAGGTAGTGCCTGCGATCCAGGAGCGGGAAACGATAGATGCCCTCTTGGCGGGCTTCAAGTCGGTCGAGTTCATCCAGGCCGTACCCGATGCGGGCATCTACTACACCTGGCCGAATCTGCCCCGCTGAGCCCCCGCTGAGCCACGGCCGCGCGCGAGTCATCCATGACCGGTCCAGCCCAGGCGCCCGACTTGCAGGATCGTCCGCTGCCGGAAGTCCTCGCCACCGGTGCCGGCGGCGCATCTGGGGCGGGCGTCGCGTCCGGGGCGGGCGTCGCGGAGCGGCGCGCCGGCCGCTGGGTGCGCGTCGGGCGGCGTCTGCCGTGGAAGGCGATCGTGTCCTTCGCGGTGCTGGCCGCGCTCTGGCAGGTCGCCGCAGCCTTCTCCCAGCCGTACCTGGTGCCGGGGCTCGACCGGATCGCCGCCTCCTTCCTGCGCATCGTCACCGACCCGCAACTGCTGACCCAGGCGCTCATTTCCTGGACGCGGCTTGTGTTTGCGGTGGCCGTGTCGGTGACGCTGGGCACGGCGATCGGGCTGCTGATGGGGCTGTACCGCGGGTTGGACGATTTCGTCCGGCCCGTCATCAAGTTCATCATGGGCGTCCCGGCCCTGAACTGGGTCATCATCGTCATCATCTGGTTCGGCGCCATCGAGCTGCGCATCGCCGTCGTGCTGATCCTGATCGGAACGCCGCTCACCGTGTTCTCGGTGTACGATGGCGTGCGCACGATGGACCGCAAGCTGGCCGACATGGTGCAGGCGTTCGGCGCGAGCCAGTCCCAGCAGATCCGGCTGCTCTATTGGCCCTACGTCACTTCGTTTGTCTTTACAGCGCTTAAGCTCAATATTGGCTATGCTGTGCGCACGGTGATCGTGGCCGAGCTCGTGGGCGCCCCGACCGGGATCGGCAAGGAGCTGGACCTGGCGAAGAACCTGTTCGACATGCCGCTGGTGATGGCCTGGACCCTCTGGATGGTATTGACCCTGCTCGTCATGCAGAAGGGCATCGAATGGGCCGAGGGCCGTGCCCTGCACTGGCGTGTCGAGCCGGGCCGCGTGGAAGGATAGGCGGAACGCAGTTTCGGAGCAAAGATCGGCGTAAAGCGCGGCGAGACGAGGGTAGTGGGTCAGTTTGATGAAGGTGCCTTGAACTGCAACAGCAGACTGCTCGCATTCGCTCGGAGTGACAAGAATGGTCATTTCGAGCGCAGCGACAAATCTGCTTGAGTCTCCAAACTGGCCCGCTTCCGGGACGAGCAATGTCCAATCCCAGCAAGATCCGCGTAACGGGAGCGCGCAAGAGCTTCGCCCACCGGAGCGGCGAAACCGTCGAGGCGATACGCCAGCTCACGTTCGACGTGGAGGAGGGCGATTTCCTGGTGATCGTCGGGGAGACCGGCGCGGGCAAGTCCGTCTTCTTCGACTGCCTGATGGGGCTCAAGCCGCTCACGGGCGGGCGGATCGAGATTGACGGACTGGACGCGATGGCCTATCGGGCCGAGCGCAGCGGCCGCATCGCGCGCGTGTTCCAGGAGGATCGCTTGCTGCCCTGGCGCACGGCCGCGGAGAACGTGGCGATCGGCCTGGAGATCCAGGGCGTCGAGAAGTCCAGCCGCATGGCGACGGCGCGGCGCTGGCTGGACGCCGTCGGGCTGCACGGCTACGCGGACTCGTACCCCGGCGAGCTGTCGGGCGGCATGCGCCAACGGGTCAACATCGCGCGGGCCTTCGCCCTCAGCCCGGACATCCTACTCATGGACGAGGCCTTCAGCGCGCTGGACGAGATCACGGCGAGCCGCCTGCGGAGCGACTTCCTGGCGCTCGCCCGCGAGAATCGCCTGACCTATCTCATCATCACGCACAGCATTGACGAGGCCATCACGCTCGGCTCGCGCATTCTGGTGTTCGGCGCCCCGGCGCAGGTGGTGCGCGACATCCGCGTCTCTCCCGACATGAAGGAGGACCCGGTCGCCTGGAAGACCCTGCGGGAGAGCATCGTGGCCTGGCTGGGCAAGGAGCGGAAGAGCCGCTACGGGGCTGCCGCGGCCGCCGGGGCCGGCGCGCCGTAACGGGCGACCCAACACGTTACCGGACAGGCCGCAGGATGTGACAGTTGGAAAGTCCCCGTTCGATTCACCCCTCCCCCCGGACCAGGAACCACAGCCCGGCGAGCACCATTACGGCCTCCATGATGCGCTCGAAGGCGCGCTCGGACATGCGCGTCACGAGGCGCTCGCCGAGCCAGGTGCCCAGCACCATGCACGGTACCAGGGCCAGACCCGTGACGATCTGCGGCGTACGCAGGAAGGACATGCTGCCGAACACCGCCAGCTTGGCGACCTGGATCAGGAACACGCACAGGCCCAGCGTGCCAACGTAATGCCCCTTGCGCAGGCCATAGGCCAGGAAGAACGGGGCCAGCATGGAGCCCACCGCCGCGGAAATGCCGTTGAGAAAGCCGAACGCCGCGCCCACGGGGAGGAACCAAGGGGCGCCGAAGCGTCCCGGCGGCTGCGGCCGCGCCCAGCGCCACACGACGGCCGCCAACAGCATCGCGCCCAGCAGCCGCGTGAGCGGGCCCGCGGGCGCTCGTGTGAACAGCCACGCCCCCAGCAGCGTGGCGGGCAGGCTGCCCAGGCTCATCCACGCCACGACCGGCAGCACCAGTTGCTTGCGGTAGAACCAGACGCGGCTCACGCTGGCCGTCACCAGCGACAGCGTGACGATGGGCACGGCGTCCTGGATGTTCGTGTACAGCACGAGCACGGGCAGCAGAAACGCCGTGACCCCGCCCCCGGTCACGGCGCCCACGAACGCCCCCGCCACGGCCGCCGCGCCCAGTACCGGCAGGGCCGTCAGGGCGGGCAGCAGCGAGTCGGACGGCGGCATCGGAGGACGGGGGCTTATTGATGCGGAGGATCCCGGTCCGGGCTATTGGGGCGGGGCCGCGGCTATGTCTGCGACGGCCGCTAGTCCCGCAGATCGTCCAGCACGGGCGCCAATTGGTTGCGGACATTCCCGCTCAGGCGCGGCCCGATCTGGGTGATGACGCGGGAAGCGAAGTACGCCCCGAGCCGTCCGCACTGGAAGGGCGATGCGCCCGTGACGCGGCCATACAGGAATCCCGCCGCGAAGGCGTCTCCCGCGCCGGTCGTGTCCAGCGGATGCACCGGAAACGCCTCCACGTAGGCCACTTCGCCGTGCTGGGAGATGAGCGCGCCCGCGTGGCCCATCGTCAGCGCGACCCCCGGACACAGCTTGCGCAATTCGCGCATGGCCTCATGGACGTGGTCGCAGCCCGTCAGGGCGAGGGCCTCGTCGCGATTGGCAAAAACCAATTCCGCGTAGTCACGGATCAGGCGCAGGAAATCCTCCCGGTGCTTCGTGGCGTAAATCGGATCGGCAAGGCTGAAGGCGAGGGGCACGCCGGCGGCCTTGGCGGTGCGCAGGGCCAATTGCACGGCCTCCTTCTGGCTGTCCGTGTCCCAGGCGTAGCCGGTGGTGTAGAGCCAGCGGGATTGGCGGATCTCGTCCACAGGCACGTCCTGCGGCCCCAGGTCGCGGCATGCGCCGAGGAACAGGTTCATCGTGCGGCCCGCGTCGGGGGTCACGAAGATCACGGCGTTTCCCGTCGGCAGGGTGCTGGCGCGCAGGAACGCGGTGACCCCGGCCTCCTCGAGCTTGCGCGCGTAGATCCGGCCGTGCTCGTCGGCGCCGACCATGCCGCAGTACGCGGCCTTGGCGCCGAGATGGGCCATTCCCACGATCGTGTTCGCGCAAGACCCGCCCGTGTCGTGGACGAGCGGAAGGCCCTGCAGCGCCTGGAGCAGGTCGTGATGGCGCGCCTCGTCAATCATGACCCAGCGGTTCTTTTCGATGTGCGCCTGGTGGAGAAACGAATCGGGCACCTGGGCCAGGATATCCATCACCGGATTCTCGAGACCGAACACGTCGTAGCGCATGGGCGAATGTTCCCTGGGGAATAGTTCCGTGGGGGCGAGTAGGAGGCTGCGTTTGCGTCAAGCTGGATCGCATGGGGCCGATCAGCGGTGGCGGATTCGAGGAAGCGCCGCATTCCAAAGCCGGGCAGTTGCGCTGCCTGGCGGGGCCCGGCCCCTTGCCAAGGCAGGCGAAAAGCGTTCATATCACAGGAACAAACGGAACGCCGCAGCCAATGGATTGGCGCCCGGCGGCACTGCCGATCATGAAGACACGAAGCGGGGGGGCATGGAAGCCCAGATCCGGATCGGGGACCGTACGCTCTCGTACCAACTCCGCCGCAGCGCGCGCCGGCGCACCATTGCCATCGAAATCCATCCCCGGGACGGACTTGTCGTCCATTCCACGGCGCGAGTCAACCTGGAGGGACTGCACGAGTTCCTGCTGCAGAAGGCGGACTGGATCCTCGCGACGACGGAAAGGCAAGCGCAGGCGCAGGCGCGCGCCCCGGTGGTGAGCTGGGAAAACGGCAGCCGCGTGCCGCTGCGGGGCGAAGCGGTGGCGCTGCGGGTGGAGCCCGGTGCCGCCCGGCCCGCGGTCTCGCTGGAAGCCGAGGGCATCCTGGTGCGCACGCCGCCCGAGGATGGGCTCTTCCCGGCGGGCGAACGCGTGCGGACCCTCGTGGTCGGCTGGCTGCGCCAGCATGCGGCGGAGGTCGTGGCCGCGCGCGTGCAGGCCTACCTGCCGCGCCTGGAGGTTCAGCCGCGCACGGTGCGCGTGCGTGAGCAGAAGCGGCGCTGGGGAAGCTGCTCCGCCGGCGGGGCCCTCAATTTCAACTGGCGGCTGATCCTGGCTCCGGCCGAGGTGCTGGACTACGTGGTGGTGCACGAACTGTGTCACCTGAAGGAGCTGAACCACTCGCCGCGCTTCTGGGCACAGGTGGCCGGAATCCTCCCCGCCTATCGGGAGCCGCGGGCTTGGCTGCGCAACAATAGCCTCCTGCTCGATATCTGAGCGCGGCCGGAGCGGAGCGCCAGGAGCACTCGCTGCGCCGGGAGCGCGCGAGTGTGCCGCAATCATGAGCACTATCAAGGCTATGCGACCAGCGCGGCCCGCAGCAGGTTCGTACCCCTTTTTGGGAGCCGATGCATGAAGATCACGCGGTTGTACGTGGACAAGAAGGGCGAAACCCATTTCGAGGACGTGACGCTTCCTTATGCGAGCAAGGGTAAAGGGGGCAAGATCTCCAAGCGCTATCCCGCCAGCGGAATCATGTTCCGCGAAACGGCGGGCACGTACGACTACGCATGGCACAATGCGCCGCGCAAGCAGTACATCATCAATCTCGACGGGGCGGTGGACATCACGGTGAGCGATGGCGAGACACGCCGGATCGGCGCGGGCGAGATTTTTCTGGTCGAGGACACGACCGGCAAAGGCCATATGAGCAAGGCCGTCGGCGGGAAGATCCGGCACTCGGTGTTCGTTCCGCTGCCAACGGTGCGGCGCAAGCGTTGACTTTCGGCCCTGCCGCGCTTAGCGTTTGAAGTTCAGCCGCGCACGCATGAATCGCTGCTCCGCGCGCCGGCTCGCCATACGGGGACGTAGTTAAGCTGGTTATAACGCCGGCCTGTCACGCCGGAGGCCACGGGTTCGAGTCCCGTCGTCCCCGCTCGCATTTCCCGCCCGCGTCACACACGCCCGTGCCGGCATCGTGCGCACCGCGCGGCCTCGGGGCCGGGTGCGGCCCGTCGCTACGCATGGCCGCTTGACGGCGCGCTCAAGCTGCACAACCCTGCCTATCCAGGCGCCCGATTCCTCTTCTCTTTGCGGCAGGCCTGCCATGGTGCAAGCGCACGCTCATTCCTTGTCGGAGCCGGAGTATCGGGCGAAGCTGCAGCTGGTGTACGACCGGGTGCTGCATGCCCTGGATGCCGTGGATCCGGACGTGTGCGAGGCGGACCTGGCACAGGGGGCGCTCACCATCCGGCTGGCCAACGGGGCGCGCTGGGTGTTGAGCGGTCAGCCGCCGGTGCGCCAGCTCTGGCTCGCGGTCGCCTCGCGCGGGCGGGCCTTCCATTTCGACTTCGATCCCGGGACGCAGTCCTGGCGCGACGACAAGGGGGAGGGGCTGGAAGTGGTGTCGTTCCTGGAGACGCTGCTGCGGGAGGATGCCGGGCTGAATGTCCGGCTGTGACGAGGACGCACACGTCGCAAGGCGCGGGGCGCTGCCCCGCACCCCGCTGGGGCCGAGGGCCCCAGACCCCTCGGTGGCCTGGGCAACAGCGCGGCCTTCGCGCCGAATCCGGGTGCAGGGAGCAACCGCTCCCCGCTGGAGTGGGCGAGAGGCAAAGCCTCTCGCAATGACTAACGAAGTTGCAATTACAGTCCACTAGGCGGCCCAATGATGCGGAAGCCCGCGTCGCCGTCGCGCTTTATGTTCTCCACCAGATCCACTTCCCACGACAAGTACTCCTTCATCGCGGCTTCCTGGCTGGTCTCGCGGTCGTAAGGGCGCAGCCATAGGTCGTCCGGGGCATCGGCGAGGTGTTGCTTGCCCGCTTCGATGGGCAAGCCATGCGCCGTCCAAGCTTGCGTGCCGCCGCGCAGGACCTGAACGGGCCGGCCGAGCGCCTGCGCGGCATCGGCGGCGGCGAGGCGCGCGAGGACGCCGTCGGGCGAGGTCAGCACCACTGCCGGCCCCGTGGGCAGGTTCGGCAGGCACTTGGCGAAGCGCGAGCGCACCGCGAACCAGGCGCCGGGAATGTGCCCCGCCTTGTATTCGCGGCTGGTGGCCAGGTCCACCACGTGCGCCGCGTCACGTGCCAATGCCGTCGCCAGCGCTGCGGGAGCCATCTCCTGCGGCCGCGCGGCCTCCAGGCCCAGCACGGTGGGCTTGGACGGGCCGCTCTGGAGCTTCACGCCGCGCAGGCCGTCCTTGAGCACCCACACGTGCTCCCAGCCCATCTGGTTCAGCCAGGATGCGGTCATGGTCGCGCGGACGCCCGTGTCGTCCACCAGCACGAGACGGGCGTGCCGGGTGGCCACGTAGGTGTCGGTGGCCTGGACGAGTTGCCCGCCGGGCGCCGAGCGCGAATCCGGCAGGTGCCCTGCCGCGAATTCCTCCGGACTCCGCACGTCAAGCAGCACCAGCGTGCGGTCGGATTCCTTGCGCCATTGGGCGACGCTGGCGGCGTCCGTGGCGCGGACGGCGAAGCGCTGCGCGACCCGCTCCGCGGCCGCCTGGGCGAAGGCCAATCCCCGCGGCGATGGGGCCGGGGCGACGCGCGCGGCGCCGCGTTCGACCTGCAGCCCGGCCAGGTGCCAGCCCATCGTGCCGTTGCGCAGGGCGACGACCTTGTTGGGAATGCCCGCGTTGATGAGGGACTGCGCGCCGATGATGGAGCGGGTGCGGCCCGCGCAGTTGACCACGACCAGCGTATCCGGCTCCGGCGCCAGGTCCGCGACGCGATACACGAGCTCCGCCCCCGGGCAATCCACGCCGCCCGGGATGCTCATGGCCTTGAATTCGTCGAGCGGGCGGCTGTCCAGGATCACCAGCTTCTCGCCCCGGTCCACGAGGGCCTTGAGCTCGGTGGCCGAGATGGAGGGAGTATGGCACTGGTGCTCGACAAATTCCCCGAAGGCCTTGCTGGGAACGTTGACGCCGCTGAACAGCAGGTAGCCCGCCGCGCGCCAGCCCTCTATGCCGCCGGCCAGCACGGATACGTCCGTATAGCCGAAGCCGCTGAGCCGCTCGGCCGCGCGCTCGGCCAGCGCCTCGCCGTCGTCGCACAACACGATCCGGGTGGTGCGCCGCGGCACGAGCTCGGCGATGCGCAGCTCCAGGCGGCTGAACGGCAAGGAGCAGGCGAACAACAGATGGTTGTCGCCGAAGCGCCCGTTCTCCCGCACGTCGAGCAGGGCCAGCTCCCGCTTGTCGTGCAGCATGGCCTTCAGTTCCGCGGGCGCGACGCTGCGGCTCATGGGGCTAGTGGCCTATCAATGTGAATTCGCAATTGACTGCGAGGGGCTTCGCCTCTCGCGCTCCCCGGCAGGGAGAGGGCCCAGCGCCGCCATCAGGACATATAGACGATGTTCGGATTGGCGGGAAAGACCTTGTACGTGCCGTCCGCGACGTTGTACTGCACGCGGGTGGGGAGGTGCTCCAGGGACAGCCCGTACATGTGTAGATGCATGTTGGGCCTGTCTCCGGTCTCGATGTGGTGGATATCCTCCGGCAGCAAGGTCACACCGGAGCCTGGCCGCACGACTTCCTCGCGCATCTTGCGCAGGGTGCCCTTGCCGGGCGCGGCGCGGTCGTCCGTCCGCTCGTAGAAGAAGTTCGCCTCGTCGCCGTTCACACCCACGATCACGGCCCAGGTGGTGTGGTCGTGGGGCGGGGTGCGCTTGCCGGGCACGCCGCAGGACATGTACAGGGCGTAGGTGTGGTCCGCGTCCTCGGCGAGGCGGTAGATCGTGCTCTTGCCGCCGGCGAGCGGGAAGTCGTCGCGGGGAAACAGGTCGCGGTGGGCGGCCAGCTCCAGCAGCAGCGCCTTGATATCCTGCAGCGCGGCGCGCGTCACGCCCATGCGGGCGGCGATCTGCCGGATCCTGGCGACCGTGCGGCTGACGGCGTCATTGCGTTGCAGGGCGACGCTGGACACGGACACGGCCTGGGCTGCTGGCGCCATGGCGGAACTCCGGGAAAGTATCGAGACGGGTTTTGGGCTGGGGTCGGGGCCACTATGCCAAAAACAGGCGGGATTGGGCAAATGGCGGCGCTGCGTGCGGTCCTTGATCCGGGCCATTTGACCCGTATCAAATAACTTCCGCGCAATCCTGCTACGAGCCGCTTAGCAGCGGGATGCGGCACGTGGGGGAGGCTTATCCGGCAAGATTGGTGCCCATTCGGCCGCGCTGCGGAAGCGGGGCTGAGCCGGGGAAGCGACCCCAGGCTCAGGCTTCGCGGACTGCTATTGGGGAGACAGGGCTATGAGCGCGAAAATGACCGTGCTGCGCGTGGCGCTGGCGTGGCTGGTGCTGAGCGCCGCCGCCTGGGGGCAGGGCCTGCCGGCGGCGAATCCGGAGCAGGTGGGGATGTCGAGCCAGCGCCTGGCTCGCATTGCCGAAGTGTTCAAGGCGGACGTGGCCAAGGGCCGGTTTGCAGGAGCGGTGGTGCTGGTGGCGCGGGACGGCAAGGTCGCCTACTTCGAGGCCATCGGCCAGTCCGATCCCGCGACCGGCACGGCCATGCGCAAGGACGCGATCTTCCGTATCGCATCGATGACCAAGCCCATCGTCACGGTCGGCGTGATGATGCTGGTGGAGGAAGGCCGGCTGCAGCTGACCGACCCCATCTCGAAGTACCTGCCGCAACTGGCGCAGCGCCAGGTCGGAGTGGAGAAGCCCGATGCCAGCGGCAAGACCGTCCTGGTGCTGGAGCCAGCCAGGCGCGAGATCACCGTGCACGACCTGCTGCGCCATACCTCAGGCTTCACCTACAGTTTCCTGGGCAAGTCCATGGTGAAGGATCTGTACAAGGAAGCCTTCGCCGGGGTGGATTCGTCGGGCATGAACAATGCCGAGTTTGTGGAGCGGCTGGCGAAGTTGCCGCTGGCCTACCAGCCCGGCACAACGTGGGAGTATGGCCAGGCCACCGACGTGTTGGGCCGGCTGGTGGAGGTGATCTCCGGCCAGAACCTGGGCGAATTCGTCACCGAGCGCATCCTGAAGCCGCTGAAGATGCGCGACACGGGGTTCTACGTGCCTGCGGACAAGCTGGCGCGGCTCGCGCAGCCCGGCAAGGACCCGGCGTCGGGGCAGGTCCCCCGGGTGATGGACGCGACGAAGCCGCCCAAGTGGGAATCCGGGGGCGGGGGCATGGTGTCGACGGCGGCGGACTATGTGCGCTTTTCGCAGATGCTGCTCAACGGAGGGGAGTTGGAGGGCGTGCGGATCCTGGGCCGCAAGACCGTCGAGCTGATGACCGCGAACCATTTGGACGCCACCGTTAACGTTAGCCCCGGCGCTCCGCTCAACCTGTTGGGGCCCGGCTATGGCTTCGGCCTGGGCTTCGCCGTGCGCAGGGAGCAGGGCATCAGCTCGCTGCCGGGTTCGGTCGGCGAGTATAGATGGAACGGCATTTACGGCACCTACTTCTGGGTTGACCCGCGCGAGCGGCTGATCGGGATCGTGCTGGTGCAGCAGCCGGGCCAGACTCCTTACTTAATGCAGGTGTCCAAGGTGCTGATTCTGGAAGCGGTCGAGAAGTAGCGCATGGCGCCGGGCCGCTCGCGGCGAAACCGCGGCGACGAAACAAAAAAGCCCGGAGGATCGCTCCTCCGGGCCAGCGACTGCACGCGTTCCGCCGCGATGGACAGCGGACGCGTTCGAACCCTCACCCTGGTGTTACAGGGGCCGCACGTTCTTCGCGGCGGGGCCCTTGGGGCTTTGTTCGACGTCGAATTCGACGGCTTGGCCTTCTTTCAGGCTGCGGAAGCCCTCCATCCGGATTTCAGCTTGATGGCAGAACAGGTCCTTCCCCCCATCGTTTGGCGTGATGAACCCGTATCCCTTGGCGTCATTGAACCACTTGACTTTTCCTTGCACTTTGAACCTTTTCGATCTTAAGAACCATCCGCCAATCCCGATTCGGAACGGGCCCCACCCGCAGGGAGAAGAGCGGTCCGGCGACAGTTCGTATTTTTCACAGACCCCTGCACGTATAGGGTACTCGTCACCGGTCCGAAAAGATAGCGAATAGTGGGGCCCCTATCTCCCGGCCTCTTCGCCTCTGGAGGAGGAAGAGGAGAACGGCAAGGGCGAAACGCCTGCAGTTGCCGCAGTTCCCGCTCTTGCCCAACCCGACCCGCCCGCCCCTTTTCCCCCTTTCGCCCCAAGTCCCCCACCCGCTCCGCCGCGCTTCCCCCGCCTGCCGCGCTTCCCCCAGCCGCCCCAAATCTCCCACCCGCCCCGCAGCGCGCACGTCCCCCGCACCGCGTAGGCTCCCCTCTCCGCGAAGTCGGAGCGGGGTCGCCGCGCAGCGGGCGGGGGTGAGGACCCGACGGGAGTCCGGAGTTTCGCGACACTGCCGCTCCGCGTAGCTCTCCTCGGGCCTAAGGCAACGCACCCGATACTCAGCGCTTACCCCACCCAGCGCCCAGGGGCCTCCATTCCGACGCTGAACAGATCCAAAGTGCTACTGGGCGCTAGTTCACGCGCGCTTTCTGCGCGACACGGGAGGCCGGTTCGCCCTGGCAGGCCAAAACGGATGGAAACAGCCAACAAAGCAGCAGGGTAGAGAATATCGCGAAAACGAACCCACCGCCGCAAGCCTCCCCTTCACGCCTTCGGGGGCAAGGGCACGGGGGCTGGGGGCCTGTCCCCTTCACGCCTTCGGGGGCAAGGGCACGGGGGCTGGGGGCGCCACGCGCCGCTTCCTCCACCAGGCTTGCAGGCCGCCGTAGATGCCGTTCGGCATGAAGATGATGAACAGGATCAGCAGCACGCCGTAGATGGACTCCGAGGCGCCGACGAGCCTGGTGCCGAAGGCGTTGCGCAGGGACTCGTTGAGCGCAATCGTCAGCACCGCGCCGAGGCTCGGGCCCCAGAGCGAGTACATGCCGCCGACGATCGAGGCGAACACCACCTGCAGCGAGACGCCGATCCCGCTCCACTCGGGGCTGATGTACATGTTGTACTGGCCGAGCAAAATGCCGCCCAGGGCCGTCAGGCCGGCGCTCAGCAGGGTGACTTGCAGCTTGGTGCGCGTGACGTGGATGCCGATGGATGCCGCCGCCACCTCGTCCTCGGAGATGGCCTCCAGGGCCGAGCGCAGCTTGCTGCGGTCAATCCGCACCCACACCCACAGCACTACGAGCCAGAGCGCCACCGCGAGGTAGAAGAACGTGGTCTTGGTCGAGAACTGGAGCGCGTACCAGGAGTTCTGCGCCTCGGCCAGGCGTTTGGGCGTCATGCCGAGCGAGCCGCCGGTATAGTCCCGCGCGGCGATCACGCTCAGGCGCACCACCTCGCCCAGGGCGAGCGTGACGAGCGCGAAGTAGTGGCCGACGACCTGGAAGCGGAAGCTGGGGTAGCCGATCAGGAAGCCCGTCAGCACCGCAGCCGCGACGGCAATGGGAATGCCGATCCACGGCGTCAGGCTGAACGTGTTCCAGAGCAGGCCGACCACGTACATGCCGATGCCGATGAAGGCGCCGTGGCCGAGCGAGACGAGCCCGAATTTCCCCATCAGGCTCCAGGAGGTGCCCACGCACGCCCACACGAGCATCAGCACGGCCAGGTGCAAAGGGTATTGCCCCAGCGGCAGCAGCGGCACGGAGAGCAGTGCGGCCAGGCCCAGCGCTGCCCACAGCCGGCGCCCATGTGCCGGAAGCGTGAAGCGGCCGCCGCTCATGTCCGCCTCCGCAGGATGCCTTGCGGCCGCCAGAACATGACCAGGATGAACAGCAGGAACGCCACCACATAGGCGAAATCCTGGCTGATGGAATACCCCACGATGGAGATGATCTGCCCGATGATGAAGCTGGCCAGGAATCCGCCCAGCATGTTCCCCAGGCCGCCCATCACGCAGATCATGAACGTAATCGGGCCGAACTGCAGGCCGATGAACGGATGCACGTCGAATTGCAGGCTGAGCAGCAGCGCCGCCAGGCCCGCCAGCGCGCCGCCGATGGCCGAGGTGATGAGGTAGATCCTGCGCGTGTCCACGCCCATCAGCACCATCACCTGGCGATCCTGGGCGACCGCCCGGATGGCCGTGCCGATGAACGTCCTCTTCAGGAACCAGAACAGGCCTAGCACGCTGGCGATCGCGACGCCGAAGGCGATGATGCGCGCGTAGCTGAGCGAGATGTCTCCCAGGCGCAGCGACGGCAGTGAGACCCCGACGTTTCGGAAGTCCGCGGAGAACAAGACGGTGGCGAAGTTCTGCAGGAAGAACAGCAGGCCGCCGGTGGCCAGCAGCTGATTGATGGGCGGAGTATTCAGGATCGGTGCGATGATCAGCTGGTGTACCAATAGGCCCATCACAGCCACCACCGCCATCGCGGCCACGCCCGCCGGCACCAACGGTACGCCGAAGGCATGCAGCCAGTACACGACGTACATGCCCGCCATCACCAGTTCCGCATAGCAGATCCACACGACGTCCACGACGCCGAAGATCAGGTTAAGCCCCAACGCCAGCAGCCCCAGCACGCCGCCCAGCAGCACGCCGTTGAGCGTCGCTTCCAGCAGGTAGATATCGAAGAAAGCCATCAGGGCAGGTCCTCGGCGGGCCTAGAGACCGATGTATGCCTTCCGAACGAAGTCGTGTTGTTTCAATTCGTTGGCGTGTCCGCTCATCTTGATCGCTCCGACCTCCAGCAGGTACGCCCGGTCCACGAGCTTGAGCACCTGTTGCACGTTCTGCTCGACGATGAGGACGGTGAATCCCTCTTCGCGAATACGCCGCACGAGGTCGAACACCTGCAGCACGACCACCGGCGCCAGGCCCGCCGAAGGCTCGTCCATCAGCAGCAGCTTCGGCTTGGACATCAGGGCGCGGCCGATGGCGCACATCTGCTGCTCGCCTCCGGACAGCGTACCCGCGATCTGGCTGCGCCGTTCCTTCAGGCGCGGAAAGAGATTGAACACCCACTCCATCCGGTCGGAATAATCCTCCCTTGCGGCGCGCATGAACGCGCCCATCTTGAGGTTTTCCTCGACCGTCATACGGGGAAACAGCCGCCGGTTTTCCGGCACGTGGGCGATGCCTTCGGCGATGATGCGATGGGGCGCGACCGTGGACAGATCGCGGCCTTGCATCTTGACCGTACCGGAGCGCGCCGGCACCAGGCCGGAGATGACGCGCATCAACGTGGTCTTTCCCGCCCCGTTCGGCCCGACGACGGCCACGGCTTCGCCCGGTTGCACGCTCAGGCTGACGTCGAACAGGGCCTGGAAGGACCCGTAGCCCGCGGAGACGCCTTGAAGTTCCAACACGGTTTTCGCTCCTGCCGGCGCCGGCTGGTGCGTAAAATCGAAGCGCTGGCGCGCGGGTTTCCGCTCCACTCTTGCGTCGAGTGGGCGCGGCTAGCCCTCCACCGCCGCAGCGTCCCCCAGATACACTTCGATGACGCGGGGGTCCCTGGCCACTTCCTTGGGCAGTCCCTCCGCGATCTTCTGACCCGAATCGAGCACCATGACCCGGTCCACCACCTTCATCAGCACACCCATGATGTGCTCGACCCAGACGATCGTGATCCCGCTATCCCGGATACGGCTTAGCATGGCCGCTGCCTGATCCATCTCGTGGCCATCCAGGCCGCCGAGGCTCTCATCGGCCAGCAGCAGCCGCGGCTGGGTCGCGAGCGCGCGCGCGAGTTCGAGCTTCTTCAGGCCGGCTGCGCCGAGTGTGCCCACGGTGGCCGCGGGGTCGGTAGGCAGGCCGACGATCCCCAGTGCCTTAATCGCCTCCTCTTCGGCCGCTGGCTCGGTCAAGCTGCGATTGCTGCCGTAGTAGGCGGCCAACGCGACGTTTTCGCGCAGCGTCAACTTGCGGAACGGGCGGGGTATCTGGAACGTGCGGGCGACTCCGCGATGGCAGATCCGGTCGGGAGGGAGATCGGTAATGTCCTCGCCGTCGAAGACGATGCGGCCGCCGCTGGGCTGTAGGGCGCCGGAAATGAGGTTGAACAGCGTGCTCTTCCCCGAACCGTTCGGGCCGATCAGGCCGAGGATCTCTCCCGGCTTGACCTCGAACGAAACGTCATCAACGGCCCGGAATCCGCCAAAGGACTTGGACAGGTTGGTAACGTTGAGCACGGGGTCGCCGCGTTGGGAGTCGGATGCATGGCGAATGCTGCGGCACCTGGAGGCCGGCTAACCGTCCCGCTACCGGCATTACGGCGCAAAGCCGGGCGCGGAGCCTCGTGGACATGTGCGCGTTGTGTACCGGGGGCTCGCGTGGGCTGTCAAGCCTTTGCGATTGGATTGCAGCGAACAGATTGCGCGCCGGCTCGGACTGGACGCGCCAGGTCCGCGCTTGCCGGGCGCCCAAGGGAGACTTTCCAGCGCGGCCGGGAGCGGGCGGAAGCAGGCTTCGGCTTTGGGCTTGTTCTTCCGTCAGTCTATTTCCAAGATGATCTTGCCGAAGTTCTGATTGGCCTCCATGGCGCGATGGGCGTCCTGTACCTTGTTCATCGGAAACACCGAGTCAACGACGGGCTTCAAGCGGCCCTGCGCCAAGAGCGGAAGCCAACGCTCCACAAAGCGGCGCGTGACCTGGCGCTTTTCCGGCAGCGAGCGCGAGCGCAAGGTCGTGCCGAAGATGCAGAGGCGCTTTTGCTGCAGCACGCGCAAATCCAACTCGGTCTTCGATCCCCCCATCACAGCGACAATGATGAGGCGGCCATAGGTCTTGAGGCAGGCGAGGTTCCGCGCAAAATAGCTCGCGCCGAGGAAGTCCTCGATGACGTCCACACCCTGGCCGGCCGTCAGGCGCGCAATCTCCTCGGCAAAATCGTGGGTCTTGTAGTTGATCCCGGCTGTCGCGCCTAGGGCTGTCGCGCGCTTGATTTTGTCCTCGGAACCCGCCGTGAAATACACCTTGGCGCCGATGTGGTGCGCCATCTGGATCACGGCCGTGCCCACCCCGCTGCCGCCGGCGTGACACAGCAGGGTCTCGTGCGGCTGCAGATTGCCCAGCTGAAACACGGTCTCGTTGGCGGTGAAGAACACCTCGGGCACTGCTGCGGCCTGAGTGAAGCTCCAGCCGGCGGGGACCGGGATCGCCATCTCCTTGTCCACCAGGCAGTATTCGGCGTAGCCCCCGCCGCCAACCAGGGCCATCACGCGTTGTCCTTTGGCGAACCCGCTCACGCCGGTGCCCCAGGAATCGACTTCTCCGGCCAGCTCCAAGCCCAGAATCTCCGATTCGCCCGGCGGAGGCGGGTAGGTGCCCTTCCTCTGCAGCGTATCGGCCCGGTTGAGGGCGGTGGCGCGTACGCGAACCAGCAGCTGGTCCGGACCAGGCTTCGGTGTGGTCGCTTCGCCCACTTGGAGCACTTCAGGACCGCCAAAGGCTTTCAACGTCACCGCTTTCATGGGCTCGCTCTTGTCAAGAAATGGCCGCGCGGAATGCGAAGGTTTGAGCGCAGCAGGGGGTGAAAACCGCGGATCAGGAGAAGAAATACGGCTGCAGCAAGGCGTCCCAGATTACCAGCTTGCCCGCGAGTCCAGTCAGGGTCACGCGGAAGATCCAGAGGAATACCTCTTCGCTCATGCGATGGAGCACACGCTCACCCAGGAACGTCCCCAAAATGACGGTGGGCACCATCACCAGGAGGGGCGCCCAATGCTCCTGGGGGCGAAAGCCGATGGCGCTGAAGCCCACGATCTTGGTGAAGTGGCCGAGCGCTGCAATCGCGGCCATTGTGACGTTGATCGCCTGTTTATTCAAGTCTGTGCGAAGCATAAAGGGGCCGGTGAACATGGCGACCACTGCCACCGTCACCGACATCACTCCGATCAGGAATCCCAGGGGAATGAATCCCCAGAGCGGCAATTCGCGGCCGCCCATGAACTTGAGCTTCTGCGAGAAGATGGACAAGAGCACGAAAATCCCGATCATCAGCTCGATGGTATGCTGGGGCAATCCCTGAAAGAACCAGAGCCCCAGCACCGCGCCGAACGGCAAAGGCAGCACGACTCGCCACACGATGGGCCAGGCAATATGCTTGTGCAGCAATCCGATCCGGCCACCGGCGCCGACCAGTTGGATCATGCCCTGCATCGGGATGGCGACAGCCGGCGGCATGAACATAAGCAGCGTGGCGATCATGATCCCGCCACCGCCGACGGCCGCCACGGCCGTAATGGCTGATGTGAAAAGGCTGGTGAGCGAGAGCAGGACGAGTTCGACC
>JBGOTW010000025.1:0-27127 GCA_041476685.1 bacterium
CTGATCGGGGCGACGGAGGTCGGCATCTTCGACCTGCGCACCACGCCGGTGGAGGTGAACTATCCGGGGATCGAGGTGCACGCCACGCTCCTGGACAACATCCTCACCAAGACCTATTTCCATATCTCCTTCGTCAATCACTCCCTCACCGCCCTGCTGATCCTGGCGCTCGGGCTGCTGCTGGCCTTTACGCTGCCGCACCTGGCGGGCATCTACGGGGCCGTCCTCGCCGGCGCCCTGCTCGTCGTCTATGCGCTGGCGCACCGCTGGATGGTCGACAACCTGCTGACGTGGACCTCTTTCGTTTACCCCTCGGTGACCGTTGCCGTGGTGTGGGGCGCCGTCACGCTGTTCCGCTTCCTCGTCACGGACAAGGACAAGCGCTTCATCAAGAACGCGTTCCAGCAGTATCTCGCGCCGGAGGTCATCAACCAGCTGATGGACAATCCCGACCTGCTCAAGCTCGGGGGCGAGCAGGACGTCGTGACCGCGTTCTTCTCCGACGTGCAGGGGTTCTCCACCATCTCCGAGAAGCTCAACCCGCAGGCCCTCGTGGCGCTGATGCAGGAGTACCTGACGGAGATGAGCAACATCGTCATGAAGCACGGCGGGACGATCGACAAGTACATCGGCGACGCCATCGTCGCCTTCTTCGGCGCCCCCGTGCACTACGACGACCACCCCAAGCGCGCCATGGAGGCGAGCCTGGAGATGCAGGCGCGGCTGGAGGAGATGCGCCAGGCCTGGCGCAAGGCCGGCCGGCCCGAGGACATGATGCTCTACCAGCGCATCGGCCTGAACTCCGGCGCGATGGTCGTCGGCAACATGGGCTCGGAGACCCGCTTCAACTACACGATGATGGGCAACGCGGTGAACCTCGCCGCCCGGCTCGAGGGCGCGAACAAGTTCTACCACACCTACTCCATGTGCTCGGAGTTCACCTACGATCCCTGCAAGGAATCCATGGTGGGCCGCGAGCTGGACCTGATCGCCGTAAAGGGGATCAAGCAGCCCGTGCGCGTGTTCGAGATCGTCGGACGGCGCGGCGAGGTGCCCGAGGACAAGTTGAAGGCGATCCAGTACTTCGAGAAGGGACTGGAGCTGTATCGCAAGCAGCAGTGGGACGAGGCGACCAAGTACTTCAACGCCGTCTTCAAGTTCGCGCCCGACGATCCGCCGGCCCAGGTCTTCATCGGCCGCTGCAAGCACTTCAAGGCCACCCCGCCCGGTCCGGACTGGAACGGCTCGTACGAGGCCACCGAGAAGTAGCGGGTCACCCGCCACAACCCTCCTGCCGCCCCTTCACCCCTGACCCTCTCCCTTGATTGAAGGGCGAGGGTGGGGACTACGCAGCGCCCAACTTTCCCGATCAGCCGGTCCCAGCCCCACACCGCCGGATTCTTTGGGCAGCCTCTACGCCACTTCCGCGATGAAGCGCGCCAGCAGGCTGCTCGGGAGCAGCGCCGGAGTTCCGGTGATGTCCCGCAGCGCCCGCTTGTGGGTCTCGGTGAACCCCATGCAGTTCATCACGACAAGGGACGCCTGAGCCGCTTTGAGCCTCCCGGCGGCCGCCCGCAGCTCGGCCGCGCCTTGGTACGGGGAGGCGGCCTCGATTGCCAGCCTGGGCGTGACGCCGCAGAAGCGGGCCGCCGCGCTCTCCGCCTGCGCCGCGATAGGGTTGAGCACGCCGAGCGTGCCCTCCCGGTACACGGCCTGCAGCGCCGCGAAGAGGATGCGGTCCGGCTCGAGGATGGGCTTGGCGCAGCGGAAGGGGGGAAAGGTTCCAGTGCACAGGATGACCAGCAGGTCGGCGTCGCGCTCCAACATCGCGATGCGCTCCTGCAGCAACGCGAGGATGAGCTCCTTGCCCACGATCGCTTCCGTGCCGTCCGCCAGGCGGGTGATGAGCGGATGCTGGCCCGGCTGGGGCGCCCGCGCGGCGATCTCTGCCGGCGACAGCCCGTCCAGCGCGCCCGCTTCCAGGATCCGGTAGCCGCTCCCCAGCAGCTCCCGGAACTGGGGCATGAGGTCGTCCCGCGGGGACTGGCCGATCGTGATCATGCCGACCGTCTTCATCGCGTCCCTTTGTGGCGCTCGGTCTCAGGAGTGAATTTGGGCCGGTCGTGACTCCGCGTCCGAAGCGGCACGGTGTCCGGCCCTGCTCGGTGACCGCCTCTGCACGGTGTCCGGCGCTGCTCGGTGTCCGGCGCCGCGCCTTCGTCGCTCGGTCGCGCAGTCCGAACGCGTTTCGCTCAGCGGGCCGCCTTCTGGTCGTCGAGAATCATCGTGCTGCCCTTCTCGGCGATCATCAATGCCGGGGAGTTGGTATTGCCCGACGTGATCGTCGGCATGATCGAGGCGTCCACGACCCGCAGGTTCCGCACGCCACGCACGCGCAGGCGCGCGTCCACCACCGCCAGGGGATCCAGGCCCATCTTGCAGGTGCCGACCGGGTGAAAGATCGTCGTGCCGATGTCTCCCGCGGCCTTGACCAGTTCCGCATCGCTCACGTGTTCCGGCCCCGGCTTGAACTCGCGCGGCTCATAGGGCTTGAGCGCGTCGGAGGCGACGATGCGCCGGGTCAGTCGGATGGCCGCCACCGCGACCCGCCGGTCCTCCTCGGTGGAGAGGTAGCCCGGGGCAATCTCGGGCGCCGTACGGGAGTCGGGGCTGACGGCGCGGACGATACCCCGGCTCGTCGGCCGCAGATTGCAGACCGATGCGGTGAACGCCGGAAACGGGTGCAAGGGCTCGCCGAACTTGTCCAGGGATACCGGCTGGATGTGGTATTCGAGGTTCGGCCACTCCTGCGAGGTGTCGGAGCGGGTGAAGGCGCCGAGCTGGGACGGCGCCATCGCCAGGGGTCCGCTGCGGTACAGCAGGTACTGCAAGCCCATCAGCGCCTTCCCCATCAGGCTATGGGTCTGCTCGTTGAGGGTCCTGACGTTGCTGACGCGGTACGCCATGCGCAGTTGCAGGTGATCCTGCAGGTTCGCCCCCACGCCTTCGAGCGGCGCGACGGCGGGAATCCGGAGCGCGGCGAGCAGGGCGCGCGGCCCGATTCCGGAGAGCTGAAGCAGGTGCGGCGATCCGACCGAGCCGGCGGCGAGGACGACTTCGCGCTCGGCGCGGGCCAGCTCCGGCCGCTCCCCACGCAGGTACTCGATCCCCGTGGCGCGACCCTGCTCGATGGCGACACGCTTGACGTGGGCCCCCGTGCGGATGGTCAGGTTCGGGCGCCGGCGCACGGGGTCCAAGAAGGCCTTGGCCCCACTCAGCCGCACGCCGCGCGTCTGGTTGACCTCGAACTTGCCGCAGCCGAAGTTGCTGCCGCGGTTGAAGTCCTCCACCGGCGGGATGCCCGACTCGGCGGCGGCGGCCTGGAAGGCGTCGAGGATCTCCCAGGACAAGCGCTGCGGCTCCACGCGCCACTCGCCGCTATCTCCGTGCCACTCGCTTGAGCCGCGGTGGTGGTTCTCGCTCGCCTTGAAGATCGGCAGCACGCGGTCCCACGACCACGAGGCGTCGCCGCTCAGGCGCGCCCACTCGTCGTAGTCGCGCTTCTGCCCCCGCATGTAGATCATTCCGTTGATGGACGAGCAGCCGCCCAGCACGCGCCCGCGCGGATAGAGCAGCGAGCGCCCGTTCAGGCCGGGTTCGCTGGCCGTGTGGAACCGCCAGTCGGTGCGCGGGTTGTCGATGCAGTAGAGGTAGCCGACGGGAATCTTGGTCCAGATCCAGTCGTCGGGCCCGCCCGCCTCCAGCAGCAGGACGCGATTGTCCGGATCCGCCGAGAGCCGATTGGCGAGCACGCAGCCCGCCGTGCCGGCCCCGACGATCACGTAGTCGAATGCTTCGGACGGCTGTGTGGGGTTCATCGCTGCTCCTTCCACGGCGGGGGGCTATCCCCGCGCCCTCTTTCCCCCGGCTGCTTTTCCCGTAGCGGGGAAAAGGGGAAAGGGCAAGGGCGGACGCGGCACCGCGCGCGCCACGTTGGGAGGTGCGGACTGTCCCGATTCGTGGAGGGAGACGGTTCACGCCACTGTTCCGGCTTCGGCCGAAGGAGACCCGCTGGCGACGCGCGCTAACCCACGGCCTTGCAGGACCCAGGGGCCTTTGGTCTGCCAATTGGCTGTCTTATCCCTACATTGCTCCTTGCGCCAAGACGCAAGGGGCGCCCGCTACAGGAGCTTCGCCAATTCGTCCTTCCGCACCTTGCCCGTCGCGGTGAGGGGCAAAGCCTCCACGATGCGCACCTCGGGCACCTTGTAGGTCGCCATGTTGGCTTTGCACCAGGCGACGATGTCCTCGGCGTCCACCCCCTTGCCCGCGCCGGGCTCGAGCCGGATGAACGCCACGGGCACCTGGCCGCGCCCGGCGTCCACGCGGCCGATGACGCCGGAACCCAGGATGGCCGGGTGCTGGCCGAGCAGGGCCTCGATCTCCGCCGGGAACACGCTCATCCCCTTCACCTTGAGCATCTCCTTGCGGCGCCCGAGAAAGTGCAGGTAGCCCCGCTCGTCCAGGACGCCGATATCGCCCGTGCGCAGCCAGCCGCCCTTCAGGGCCTGGGCGGTCTCCTCCGGCTTGTTCCAGTAGCCCTTCAGCAGCGAGGGAGAGCGCACGCAGATCTCGCCCTCGGCGCCGAGCGGCAGGAGCGCTCCGCTGCCGAAGTCGCAGATCTTGAACTGCGTGCCGGGCATGGGCAGCCCGACGAAGATGGGCTGGGAATTCAGGTCCATGTCGCCTTCCTGCATGCCGTTGGTGAACGTGTCCACCGTGTGGGTCTCCGTCATGCCCCAGGCCGCCTCGATCAGCGTGGAGCCGGTCAGCCGCTCCCAGCGCCGGCGGTAGCTGAGGTTGAGCTTCTTCACGAAGGACGAGCAGCGCGCCGCGCGCAGCGAGCGCAGGTCGTAGCGCCCGGCGTCCGGGTGGTCCAGCACCTCGACGGCGTTGTCCACCAGCATGCCCGCGAGCGTCACGCGGTAGCGCTGCACGGCGGCCATGAAGCCCAGCGCATCCCAGCGCGCCAGCAGCACGCAGGTCGCCCCCGCGAATACGGGGAAGATCAGCCCCATGTCCTCCCCGGCGATCCAGAAGACCGGGTGGAAGCAGAGCGTGACGTCCGCGGCGGACAGGTCGGTCGCCACCGTGCAGGCGGTGGCGGCGGTGTAGATCATGTCGCGCTGCGTGTGGACGCAACCCTTGGGCATGCCCGTGGTGCCGCCCGTGTAATTGAGCGCAGCGATGTCGTCGAGGCCGCCGCCCGCCGGAGCGCCGCTCGCCGGACCGTCGCCCGACCGTCCGGCGAGCTGCACAGCCGCCAAGGCGGGGAGCAGGTCGATCGCGTCGGGGTGCCGGAGCTTCGGCTGCCGGATCGAATCGGGCACGGGGAACGCCGGCTGGCGCGGCAACACGTCGGCGAATCCCGTCGTGAATGCGACCCTGAGCGCCGTCTTCGGCCAGACCGCGCGCACCATGTCGAACAGCGGCTCCTGCGCCAAGATCGCCACGGCGCCCGTGTCGCTCAGCTCGTAGAGCAGCTCGTGCTCCTTGAACAGCGGATTGACCGGCACATGCACGGCGCCCAGCTTGAGGATGCCGTAGAAGGCGCTGACGAACTGGGGGCAGTTCGGCAGGAAGACCGCGACCCGGTCGCCCCGCTTTACTCCGTGGGCCGCGAGCAGCGCGGCGAAGCGGTCGCTCTGCTCGTCGAGCGCGCGATAGCTCAGCTCCTCGCCGTAGAAGATGAACGCCGCCTTGTCCGGCTGGCGGCGCGCCCACTGCCGCAGGTACTCGTGCAACGGCACCTCGCCGAAGGGATAGACCGGCTGACGCGGCACTCCGGCCGGCCAGCTCTGCTCCTGGCGGCGTTGCACGTCGGCAAGGTACGCGGCTTCGTTCAACATGGGGGCTCGTCTCCTGGCTGGTCATGGGGCCGCGGCCGGCAACGCGCCGCGTGCCGGGTGCGCGGGTCGGGCGGACCGCTAGTCCTCGAGCAAGTGACACGCGGCGCGATGGTCTTCGGCCACCTGCCGCATGCGCGGCGCCAACGTCGGGCAGGGCCCGAACGCGTGCGGACAGCGGGGGTGGAACGTGCAGCCCGGCGGCGGATTGAGGGCATTCCCGATTTCGCCGCGGATCGCGTCCTGGCGCGGGCGGAAATCGGGGTCCGGACGCGGCACCGCTGCCAGCAGTGCCTGCGTGTAAGGGTGGCTGGGCCGGGAGAAGATCCGCTCCGTTGCGCCGTATTCCACCAGGGCGCCCAGATACATCACCCCGACGCGGGTGCTGAAATGCTCCACGAGCGCCAGGTCATGGGCGATGATGAGGTAGGTGAGCGTGAACTGCTCCTGGATGTCGGCGAGCAGGTTCAGGATCTGCGCGCGGATGGAGACGTCCAGGGCGGAGATGGGCTCGTCGAGCACCATGAAGCGGGGCTGGGGCGCCAGGGCGCGCGCGATCGCGATCCGCTGGCGCTGCCCGCCGGAGAACTCGTGGGGATAAAGGTCGGCTGCCGCCGGCGGCAGGCCGACGATCTCCAGCAGCTCCTCCACGCGGCGGCGAAGCGCGCGGGCGGGAACGCTTTCCTGCGCCAGGATCGGCTCGGCCACGATCGTCCGCACGCGCAAACGGGGATTGAGCGAGGCGTAGGGGTCCTGGAATACCGCCTGGGCCTGGCGGCGATAGGCCCGGATCTCCTTGGCCGAGGCCGTCGTCAGGTCCCGCCCGTCGAACAGGATGGCGCCCGCCGTGGGCTTTTCCAGCAGCAGCACCAGCTTGGCGATGGTGGTCTTGCCGCAGCCCGATTCGCCCACCAGGGCGAAGGTGTCTCCCGGGGCGATGGCGAAGCTCACGTCGTCCACGGCCTTCACCGTGCCGCGGCGCAGCCAGCCGCCCTTGACCGGGAAATGTTTCGTCAGGCCCCGGATTTCCAGCCGCTGGGCGCTCATGACGCTCCCTCGGCCAGCCAGCAGGCCGTGCGGTGCCCCGGCGTCACCTCGAACTCCGGCGGGTAGGCCTCCTCGCAGCGGGCCATCCGCTGCGGGCAGCGGGCCGCGAAGCGGCAGCCGCGGGGCGGATCGATCATGCTCGGCGGCTGGCCCGCGATCGCCTCCAGGCGGCGGCGCTTGCGGCCCAGTTGGGGGATGGATTGCAGCAGGGCCCTCGTGTACGGGTGCGCCGGGCCGCGGTAGATCGTGCGCACCGGTCCCACCTCCACGATCCTGCCCGCGTACATCACCGCGACGCGGTCGCACATCCCCGCGGCCACGCCCTTGTCGTGCGTGATTAGGATGATGCCGACGCCGGTCTCACGCTGGAGGTCCTTGTAGAGCTCCATCATCTGCATCTGGATGGTCACGTCCAGGTTGCTCGTCGGCTCGTCCGCGATCAGCAGGCGCGGCGCGCACGCGATGGCCATGGCGGACACGACGCGCTGACGCATGCCGCCGCTGAACTGGTGCGGATAGGCGTCCAGCCGCGTCTCCGGCTCCGCGATGCGCACCCGGCCGAGCACGGCCGCGGCGGCGCGGCGCACGGCCGCCCGGCCCTGCGCGAGCCGGTGGTAGCGGAACGGCGCTCCCACCTGGTCGCCGATGGTGAAGACCGGATTGAGCGAGGTGAGCGGATCCTGGGTCACCATGGACACGGCGCTGCCGCGCCAGCGCCGCGCCATCTCCTCCTCCGGCAGGGGCACCAGGTCGGTGCCGTCCAGCTCGATCCGGCCGGACACGATGCGTCCGCCCGGCTTGGGCAGCAGGCGCAGGATGGACAGGGCCGTCATCGTCTTGCCCGAGCCCGACTCCCCGACGAGGCCCACGGTTTCCCCCTCCGCCACGTCCAGGTTCACCCCGTCCACGGCGCGCACCACGCCGCGCTCCAGGAACAGGTGCGCCGCGAGATTCTCGATGCGCAGGAGCGGGCCGGACGCCGGCGCCGTGGCGGAATCGGTCATGTCAGCTCCGCCTCCGCATCGGATCGAACGTGTCGCGCAGCCAGTCGCCGATCAGATTGGACGAGAGGCAGGTCACCATGATGGCGATGCCCGGCAGCGTGATGGCCCACCAGGCGTTCGTGATGTACGAGCGCGCGTCCGCCAGCATGAGGCCCCAGGACACGTCCGGCGTCTGGATGCCCAGGCCGAGGAAGCTCAGCGAGGCTTCGAAGATGATCACCTGCCCCACCTGCAGCGTCGCCAGCACCACCAGCGTGTTGAAGACGTTGGGGAGCAGATGCCGCACGAAGATGGTCGCCGCTCCGCACCCGGCCACCTTCGCCAGCGCCACGTAATCGCGCTCCTTCAGGGACAGGATCTCGGCGCGGACGATGCGCGCGTACCAGGTCCAGTAGGTCACCACGATCACCAGCACGACGGTGCCGAGTCCCGGCGACAGCACGGCGGCGAAGACCAGCGCCAGGGCCAGCGACGGGATGGACATCTGGATGTCCACGATCCGCATAATGACCGCGTCCACCGCCTTGCCGAAGTAGCCGGAGATCATGCCGATCAGTGCGCCCAGGCCGCCGGACAGGACGATCGCATAGAGCGCCACGATCACCGAGACCCGCGCCCCGGCGACGATGCGGCTCAGGATGTCGCGGCCCAGATTGTCCGTTCCGAGCGGATAGGCGATGGCGCCCCGGGCTTCCCAGAACGGCGGCCGGAACGCCAGCGCGAGGTTCATGCCGTTGGGATCGTGGGGGGCCACGGCGTTTCCCCCCAGCGCGGCGGCCAGGACAAGGCCGAGCGCCAGCGCGGACAGCCACGGAAAGCCGCGCGCCCGGCCCGCGCGCAAGGCCCGCAGCAGCGGGTTGGGCGGCGGAAGGGCGACGGCCGCCTTGGGCAGGCCCGCGTTATCCATGGCGGATGCGCGGGTCGATCAGGCTGTAGCTCAGATCGACCAGCAGATTGGACAGTACGAACAGAATGGAGGTGAAGAAGACCCCGGCCTGCACGACCGGAAAGTCCCGGGAAAACACCGCCTCTACCACCGTGCGGCCCACCCCCGGCCAGGCGAAGATCACTTCCACCACGAATGCGCCGCTCAGCATGGCGGCGAAATACACGCCCAGCAGCGTCACCAGGGGAATGGCCGCGTTCCGGAACGCGTACTTCCACACCAGCGTCCGCTCCGGCGCGCCGACGGCCCGGCCCATGCGGATGTAGTCCGTGTCGAGCACGTCCAGCATCGCGGAGCGCACCACGCGCGTCTGCGCGGCGACCGGGTACCAGCCCAGCGTGACGGCCGGCAGCACCAGGTGCGCCGCCGTCCCATAGCCGAAGGCAGGCAGCCAGTTGAGCCCGACCGCGAACGCCAGGATCAGCAGCAGCCCGACCCAGAAGTTCGGCATGGCCTGGCCGAGCATGGCGAAGCCCTTGCCCAGCGTGTCGATCCACGTGCCGCGGTGCACCGCGGAGAGGATGCCGAAGGGGACGGCCAGCAGGATGCTGAAAGTGAGGGCGGCCACGGCGAGCTGCAGGGTCGCCGGCAGGCGCCCGAGCACCAGCGACAGCGCCGGCATCTGCCAGCGGTAGGATTGGCCGAAGTCGCCCCGCAGGGCGTGCCCGGCGAAGATCAGGTACTGCGTCCAGACCGGCTCGTCGAGGCCCATCGCCTTGCGGGTGGCCGCGATCAGCGCCGGGGGCGCCTCCACCGGCAGCAGCAGGACGATCGGATCTCCGGACAGGCGCGAAACGGCGAAGATGACGATGCTCGCGCCGAGAATGCTGATCACGCCCAGCAAGACCCGGCGGGTCAGGTAGCCCAGCACACCCATTGGGCGGTCCGTCCCGTTATTTCAGTCCGATTTCCTGCATGCCCCGCCAATAGCCGGGATAGGGCCACGGCTTGAACGTGACCTTGTCCTCCCGCCAGGCCAGCGTGACCATCGGCCGGTAGGTGCTCCAACCGCCCAGCACATTGTCGCGCTTGTAGCGGGCGATCTTCTTGATGAGCGTCTCGCGCTTCGCCGGATCCATGGTCTGCTTGAGCTCCTCGACCATGCGGTCGGCTTCCGCGTCTTCGGTATGGGAGTAGCTGCCCCAACCCTTGCCCGCGACGAATCGGTGCAGGTGTCCCGCCCAGGGAGTGCCCGGGTCGCCGGGCAGGTTGTGGCTCCACATCCAGCTGATCAGTCCGTCCATCTCCGGCGGGGCGTTGCGGCCCATCCGCCCCAGATTGATCCAGGCCCCGTATTCCAGCCCCTGCACCTTGCAGCGGATTCCCGCGGCCGTCAGGTAGGCGAAGACCGCCTCCCCCATTTCCTTCACGTTGGGCTCGCGCGGCGTGGTGAGGTTGTAGCACGGAGTCTCGATCCCGTTGGGGAAACCCGCCTGGCGCAGCAGGTCGCGCGCCTTGTCCGGGTCGTACGGATACGGCTTGAGATCCGGATCGTAGCCCAGCTCGCCCCGTCCCACTTCGGCGTAACGCTCACCCTGGCCGAACAGCACGCTCTTGATGATGGCGTCCATGTCCACCGCGTGCGCCAAGGCCTGGCGCACCCGGACGTCCCGGAACGGCGAATGGGGCAGGTTCGTGTCGAAGTCGATGAACAGATTGTTGCCGGTGACGACGGAAATCGTCCGCACTCCCGGCATCTGCTTGAATTCCTCCACCAGGGAAGGGGGCACGGCGTCCACCCAGTCCACCGCTCCGGTCTTGAAGGCGGCGACCCGTGTCAGATCCTCCGGAATGATCTTGATCGTCAGGTTCTTGACGGTGGGCCGATGGGCCTTGTTCCAATAGTCGTCGAACGCCTCGAAGCGGATCTCCTCCTTCACCGAGCGGGAGACGAACTTCCACGGACCTGTCCCGACCGGTGCCCTGCCGAAGCCCTCCGCGCCAACCATCTCGTAGTAGTTCTTCGGGATGGCCCAGAGCTGGAGTTGTCCGGAGATGTACGAACCGTCACCCTCCTTGAAGTGGATGCGGAAATGCCGGTCGTCCACGACCTCGAACCGCTCGACGGAGGCTTGGAGGTGCGACCAGCGCGAGACGCTCGGGTCCCGCAGCTTGTTGTAGGCGAACTCGAAGTCGCGCGCGGTCAGAGGATCGCCGTTGTGGAACTTCACCCCCTTGCGGATGCGGATATCGATGATGGGCTTGCCCTTGTTCTCGTCGACCTTCCACGATTCCGCGAGCCAGTTGACGGTCTTGAGCGACGGATCCGGACGGATCAGCTGTTCGAACATCTGGGAGATGAAGTAGTGATCGACGCCGGCGGAATACTTGATCGGATCGAGCACCGTCGCCTCGGCGGCAAAGGCGATCGTCAGGCTGCCCGTCGCCGGCTTCGGCTTTTGCGCCCACGCTTCAGCCGCTCCCGCGACGGCCGCCACTGCGACCGCTGCCGCTGCGACCGCCGCCAGCAAGAGACATCGCGCCCGCGTCGTCTTCATGGCATCCGCTCCCGCTCAGCCGCACCCGCCCCCCGCCCCGCCGAAACGAGGCGAGCGCAACATGGTCCCCGGGAAATGTCAAACCGCGTGGATTCGATTAGGATGCGGATTCGAGAAGGAAATCCCCGGCCGGCGGAACCGCGCACCGGATGCGCCCCGGGAAACGGCATCGAGGCGCGGTCGCGGATCGTCACCGCAGCCGAACCCGGCCGGATGTCATGCCAGACCGGGTTTGGACCGGCCTGAAACCCCGCCGCCGCGCTCCGGGCTCGTCTCGGCGACGCGCACAGCTTGGAAGAATCTCCCATGCCACTGCACAAATTGCTCATCGCCAACCGGGGGGAGATCGCCATCCGGATCATGCACGCCGCGGCGGAGCTCGGCATCGCCACGGTCGGCATCCACTCGGAGGACGACGGAGCGTCCCTGCACACCCGGCGTGCGGATGAAGCGCGCACGCTGAAAGGACGCGGCGCGGCTGCCTACCTCGACGCCGGCCAGATCCTGGCTCTCGCCGAAGCCAGCGGCTGCGACGGGATTCATCCGGGCTACGGGTTCCTCAGCGAACAGGCGGCGTTCGCGCGCCGCTGCGCGGAGCGGGGCATTCAATTCGTCGGGCCTTCGCCCGAGGCACTGGCCTTGTTCGGAGACAAGGCCCAGGCGCGGGCGCTGGCGACCCGCTGCGGGGTACCGGTGCCGCGGGGAACGGGCGGCCCCACGGATCTTGCCCAGGCGCGGGCCTTCTTCGCCCAGCTTGCGCCCGGCACGGGAATGATGGTCAAGGCCCTCGGCGGGGGAGGCGGGCGGGGGATTCGCTGGGTGCGCCGGGCGGAGGAGATCGAGGAGGCGTTCGCGCTCTGCCGCGCGGAAGCCGCCGCCGCGTTCGGCAGCGGCGAGCTGTACGTGGAGCAATGGATCGGTCCCGCGCGGCACATCGAGGTGCAGGTCGCGGGCGACGGCACGGGCGCGGTCACGCACCTCTGGGAGCGCGATTGCTCGGTGCAGCGCCGCCACCAGAAGCTCGTCGAGATCGCGCCGGCCCCGGCCTTGCCGCCGGCGCTGCGCGACCGGCTGCTCGCCGCCGCGGTGCGCATGGCGCAGGAGGTGCGCTACGGGAATCTGGGCACGTTCGAGTTCCTCGTGGAGGCGGCGACGGAAGTCCCGCAAGCCCCGTTCTTCTTCATCGAAGCCAATCCCCGCCTGCAAGTCGAGCATACGGTGACGGAGCAGGTGACGGGCATCGACCTGGTCAAACTGCAGCTGCGCCTGGCGGCGGGCGCCAGCCTCGCGGAAGCGGGCGTGGCCCAGCAGGACGTGCCCGCCCCGCGCGGCTTCGCGGTTCAGGCGCGCGTCAACGCGGAGACGATGGGCCGGGACGGGGCGGCGAAGCCCTCGGGCGGCGTGCTCACGGCGTTCGAGATCCCGTTCGGCCCGGGCATCCGCGTGGATACGTGCGGCTATGTCGGGTATCGCACCAACCCGAATTTCGATTCGCTGCTGGCTAAGGTGATCGGCCATTCCGCCGCCGGCACGTTCGAGGAGGTCGCCGCCCGCACCTACCGGGCCTTGTGCGAATTCCGCATCGGCGGCGTGCCCACGAACCTCCCGCTCCTGCAGTCCGTGTTGCAGCATCCCGACTTCCGGGCGTCGCGCATCCATACGCGATTCGTCGAGGAGCGCATCGGCGAGCTGCTCGGCGTCCGGGACGGCGAGCACCCGAGGCTGTTCTTCGAGATGGCGGCCGATGCCGGGTCCGGTCCGCGGCGGGCGGGCGCGAGAGTGGATGCGGTGGACCCGCTCGCGGTGCTCGACTATGGGCGCGAGGCCCGCGCGGATTCGCCCGCGGCCGGCGCGGCCCCGGCCGCCGTGCCGGAAGAATCGGCGGAAGGCCAGGATGCCGCGTTCGCCGTGCGGGCGCCCATCCAGGGAACCGTTGTGAGCATTGACGTCTCGGAAGGCGCGATCATTGCCGCCGGCAAGCCTCTGCTGGTCATGGAGGCGATGAAGATGCAGCACTCGATTCCCAGCGACCGCAGCGGCATCGTGCGGCGGATCGCGGTCGCCCCCGGTGACACCGTCTATGAGGGCCATCCGCTCGTCTACGTCGAGGAATCCGCCGTGGAGGTCGCGCCGCAAGAGTTACAGGAGCACGTGGATCCCGACGCCATCCGTCCCGATCTTGCCGAGTTGCTCGAGCGCCAGAAGCTCAAGCTCGACGCCATGCGTCCCGATGCCGTGGCCAAGCGCCGCAAGACCGGACAACGGACCGCGCGGGAGAACGTGGACGACCTGTGCGATGCGGGGACGTTCGTCGAATACGGCTCGCTCGTCGTCGCGGCCCGCCGCAACCGCATGCCGCTGGAGGAGCTGATCCGCAGGACGCCCGCGGACGGCCTGATCACCGGACTGGGGCGCGTCAACGGCCATCTGTTCGAAGGCGAACGCGCGCGCTGCGCGATCGTGTCCTACGACTACACGGTGCTCGCCGGCACGCAGGGCAAGAAGAACCACCAGAAGAAGGACCGCATCTTCGAAATCGCGGCGGACCTGCGCGCGCCGCTCGTGTTCTTCACCGAAGGCGGCGGCGGCCGACCGGGCGACACGGATGTCCCGTCCGTGGCGGGCCTGTGGGTGCGGGCGTTCAATCTGTTCGCCCGGCTGAGCGGACTTGTCCCCCTCGTGGGCATCACCTCGGGCCGCTGCTTCGCGGGCAATGCGGCGCTGCTGGGCTGCTGCGATGTGGTGATTGCCGCAGCCGATTCCTCCATCGGCATGGGCGGCCCGGCGATGATCGAGGGCGGCGGGCTGGGCGTCTTCCGGCCGGAGGAGGTCGGCCCCATGAGCGTGCAGGTGCCGAACGGCGTCGTGGATATCCCCGTGGCCGACGAGGCGGAGGCCGTGCGCGTCGCGAAGCGGTACTTGTCCTACTTCCAGGGGCCCCTCAAGGAGTATGCGTGCGCCGACCAGCGGCTGCTGCGCCAGGCCATACCCGAGAATCGCCTGCGCGTCTACGACGTGCGCCGCGTCATCGAGACCCTTGCGGATCGGGACTCGGTGATCGAGATCCGGCGTGCCTTCGGCCCGGGGATGGTCACGGCCCTGGCCCGCATCGAGGGCCTGCCGGTCGGCATCGTCGCCAACAACCCCATGCACCTGGCGGGAGCGATCGACAGCAACGGGGCCGACAAGGCCTCCCGCTTCATGCAACTGTGCGACGCGTTCGGGATTCCGCTCGTTTTCCTCTGCGACACGCCCGGCATGATGGTGGGGCCCGAAGTCGAGAAGACCGCGCTGGTGCGGCACTGCTGCCGGATGTTCGTGACCGGGGCCAATCTGTCCGTCCCCTTCGTCACCGTCGTCCTGCGCAAGGCCTACGGCCTCGGCGCGCAGGCCATGGCCGGCGGCTGCTTCCACACGCCCGTCTTCAGCATCGCCTGGCCCACGGGCGAATTCGGCGGGATGGGGCTCGAGGGCTCGGTCAAGCTCGGTTTCCGCGACGACCTGGCCGCCATCGCGGACCCGATCGAACGCAAGGCGCAATTCGACCGGATGGTGGCCGAGGCCTACGCGCGCGGCAAGGCGGTCAGCACCGCAACGTACTTCGAGATCGACGAGGTGATCGATCCGGCCGACACGCGGCACTGGATTCTCACGGCCCTGCGCGCCACGCCGCCGCGCCACCGCGATATGCGGAAGATGCGGCCCAACATTGACGCCTGGTGAGCGACACGCGGGGATGGACGGGCCAGGTGGGATGACCGGGCCGGCCGCTGCGACGGCCGGGCCGAAGCCGAGCTGTGGAATCCCCGCCGTGCGCCGTGAGTCGTAGCGCCCCCAAACCGTCACGGACGCGCCCAGCGCGGCATTCTGCCCACAGCCGGCTTCGCGGCAGCGCAAGTACCCGCAGGCGGGCCTTGATGCACGTCAAGCTCCGTCATTTGACACGAAACAGCTCCCGGCCCAGCCTTTGAGAATGATTGGCCCACTCATCACGCGCATCGCCGTGGCGGTCAGCCTGACCGCCATCGTACCCGGGGGATGGGGCGGCTGCCTATTGAAGGTGCTGCCGGCAGCGAGCGCGGAAGCTTCAGTGGCCACGGCCGACCAGGGGGCCGGGACGGCCGATCGCGGCACGTCGGATTGCCATCGAACCGCTTCGACCAAGCACGAGCCTGTGCAACCGTGCCTGTCCCTGTGTGGGGTGACTGTGCAGGCGATACCCGCCACCGTCTCTCGACCGTTGGATTTTCCAGTGGGCGAGCCGCACTATCCCGCAGGTGCTTCGCTGCATAGCTGGCTGACTCAGCCAGATCCGTTCCCCCCGCGCGTCTAGCATTCCGTCGTGGCCCGGAGTCTGCCCGCTACGGGCGATCCTCCGCCAGCCCCAGATCGGTGCACTGGCAGAAGCACTCGGCCAGGGAGCGCCGCCAGCGTCTCGGCGTTCGTGACCGGCCCGGAATCTGACCGGTCCCGCTCGCAGCCGGCCGCAATGCTTCTGTGGCACGCGCCGGCCCACCGCGATTAATGCGCAGCGGAGCAGCAGACCGCCGGATATCCGCAATAATAGAGAAGAGTCATGCGGTCAGTCTTCCTCGGAGAATCCACGTGAAACATTACGCGCTCTGGATTTTGACAATGGCGGGTCTAATTTCGGTCGGCTCGGCAGTACCTGTCGGTGTTGCTCGCGCCCAGGAAGGCACGCACGCGAGGGCAGGAATCGGATTTGCGGCGACAGCGTACAGGACGACCGACGATTTGCGGAATGCACAGAATCGCCCACTGACGGATTCTCAGGGCCAGCCCATACCGGATCAGGGCACGATCGACCTGAATCGCGGCAATTGGCACGCCTTTCTTGATTGGTACGTTCGGCCCTCGTTTGGATTGGGGCTTCAATATCAGCGAGCCTTTGGCGTGCGCACGCTCAACCTGAACTCGAATCAGACGGCCACGCTCTTCGGCCAACCGTATCAAGGCGTCACCTATCAGGAACAGCCGGAGCTGACCACGTTGTTCCTAACGGCAAACTGGCTTCCGATCAGAGGCAATGTAGCCGATATGGGGCTGACCGCCGGGGTCGGTCGCGCAGTCTATGCGTACCGTCAGTTCATCGGCCAGGATTCCGACATGGATTCGGGTTGCTGGTTCGGCATGGGGTGCGGAGGAATGAGCGGAGGTCACGGTAATTTTTCCAACCAATATAGCAATACTTCCTCGGTCGAGTCGGCGGCCGGCCTGGTCGGCATATTCTTCGACTGGGCGCGGATCGTGGGCGTTCGCCTTGGTGTCAACTACGTGTACATGCCGATCTCCACGCTGAGAGCCCCGCAACCCGTGGGATCGGCCAAGAACTTCTCCGTGGATGGGAGCGGGTGGACCCTGTATCTCGACGCCACTATCGGGAGCTAGCCTTGGCAGACTCGCGGCGCCGGCGGTGCGAAGGCATCGGGACTGAAGGATGCAGGGGGTGCCGTGCCGCTGGTCGGCGGCAATGTCTACTGGAACCTGCCCACGCCGGTCGTGATTCCGGCGCTTCATACCGCGGCGAGGGAGTGGGGGGCTGCGCGGTCGGCAGATGGCTGCCGGCCCAGCAGCGCCGGCGGGCGAGGCCCGGGAAGCAGTCGGACATGAACGCAGGGGACGGCGCGTCAGGTGCGGGAGACGCGGAGGCCAGGAGTTGCCCCGGGCCTGTTGGCGTCGCGCGGCGAACCTACCGGTCCGGCGTTGCGCGGGTCAACGCACGCGCACTTTACAGTGCGGGCCCAACCGGAGCGCGGCGGACGCCGTCCGGCCGGGCGTACGCGCTCCTGGCTACGACAGGGTTGAGCAGGTGGAAGAGATCGTGTACGTGACGCCGGCGGCCACAATCGTGCCCGAGCAGGTTTCGGAGCCATTGTTTGGACTCTCGGCGATATTCCATACCATCGAGAAGGCGACCGGGCCCGTAAACATCAGGGTGCCGGTCACCGTGGCACTGTAACTTGAGCACTTCGTCTCGTAACAGGTTTCGGCACCGGTCAGCGTGCCATTGATGACGAAGGCCGTGGCCGCATCGCTATAATTCGTGAAAGTGATGGTTCCCGTCACGGTGACAAAATTATCGGTGGTGGTCGTATGGATGACCACCGTCCCCGCCTTGTTTGCATACGTGCAATCCGTGCCGGTCGAGTTGCAGGCTAGCGTCTCCGGCCGGATGCTGCGGGAAAGCGCTTTCACGGTCTCGGGAATCGGGAAGTCGATCACATTCCCGTTCGGCGGCGCGCCGGTTGGCGCCAGCGGAGGCGCGGCAATGGACGTGCTGGCCTCTGCCGCGATGATTCCGTTCGAAACCGCAATCAAGCCCTGGTACACCTGTGCGCCTGTCGGTGCCGTGCTGGCGGACGTGCTGGATGAAGCTACGGGAGCACTGGGCGACTGGCACCCGACGAGCAGCAAGGCGGTGGCGATGACTGCCAGACGGCCAGGAGCCATGGATTTGCGCCACACTTGATTCCCCCGCAAGGATCCTGTGGCGCGATTTCCCGACATAAATGCCAATCTACCTTGAAAGCCGAGTCTTACCGACCCACGCTTTCCGGACCTGCCGCCGAAATCGTCTAAAGCCTCACAAGCGCCGTACAAGGATAGTTGGTTTACCTTACGCGCTTGAAGGAACGCCTCAGTCTGGGCCTCACGCCCGTTCTTCCTGCCATCATATCGTCATGTAACTGCGGAATTCAATGGATGAGAGTCGCTTTTTTCCCCACCCCAGAGGCCCCACAAGAACTGTCGCGGGATCAATCATGGAAGTGGAGGCATGGGTCTAGGCTGAGGCCTTCGCCTCGTCTGCTCAAGTATTCGAACTTGCCAATCACTTCTCCCGCGCCGTCCAGCGCCCGCCCGCGGGAGGCGGTACGCCCGTCGAGCTTCGGCCAAGAACCCCGCGTCCTCAGGGCCGGGCGTACGTCCAGCCCTGCTCCTGCAGCTCCACGAGGCGCACGATGCCCGACGGAACGGGCTTCGCCTGGACCACTAGGGGAATCTCCTTTCCTTCGCGCTTCTTCATTCCCTGCCGGGTATTTTCGCATGCCGAGAATGTGACGTGGGGGGAACTCTCCGCGAGGGCCTTCACGCGCGCCTTCACCGGCGACGTGTCCTCCCGCAGCATGTTCAGGCCGGGACCGATGGCCACCACTTCGATCTCGATCACCTCTCCCCGCGCCGAATAGAATTGTTCGGCATTGGCGATGTTGTTGAGCACCATCGCCATCTTGTCGCTGTCGTTTTCCGTGACGTGGAAGACGAGCCGGTGGGGCTGCTTGCCTTCGGCGCGGGCCTGCCGCCATGCCATGGCGATGGATCCAGCCAGGGTCAGCAACAGGCCTCCCCATAGCAAGAAGTCCAGGGCGATGCGTCTGCGGGACTGCACGATGCGGCCGCCGGTCGGAGGAGTGCGCCGCCCCTCGGTTCCGCGCGAGACTTTGACGATGGGAGGGATCATGGCCGGGTCCTTTCGGGTCGTGAGTTGTGCGGATCAGGCGGAGTGGATCGGTCACGGATTTGGATTACGGTTACCCCGAACGCGGGTCTGGCGAATCGCGACACTAGCGGACGCCGCGTTCGGCACCCCATCGCCAATGACCCATGCGCCAATTGCAGGCCGCCAAACGCCGGCTGCCACGGATAGCTCCGCGCCGGGTCAGACCGGAGGCGTGCCGGGCAGGGGGGCGAGAGCCCGGTTGGGGCCGGTTCTGCGCCCGCGGAAAGGAGTTCGATCCGGAAAGGGGAAAGGATCGGGCCAGGTTAGCCCTTGACGGAGCCCGAGGTCAGGCCCGCCACATAGTACTTCACGAAGAACATGTAGACGAGGATGACCGGAATGGAGCCCAGGAAGGCTCCGGCCATGAGTTGACCCCAATAGAAGGCGTCCCCGCGGATCAATTCGCCCACGACGCCGATGGGCACGGTTCGGATTTCGGAGCGGTTAAGGAACAGCAGCGCGTACAGGAACTCGTTCTGCGCCAGCGTGAAGGCGAAGATGCCGGCGGAAATGAAGCCGGGCATGCACAGGGGCAGGATCACCCGCGTCATGGCGCGCCAGCGGCTGGCGCCGTCGATCAGCGCCGCCTCCTCCAGCTCCTTCGGCACCGTCTTGAAGTAGCCCATCAGCAGCCACGCGCAGAAGGGCACGAGCAGCGTGGGGTAGGTCAGGATCACGGCGCTGAGAGTATTGCCCAGGTTGAGCCGGTTGATGAAGTCGGCCATGGGCACGAACAGCAACGTCTGCGGCACCAGGTACGTGACGGCCACGGTGAGCGCGAGCAGCGCGGCGCCGGGAAAGCGCATGCGCGCCAGCGGGTAGGCCAGCATGGAACCGAGCAGCAGGGAGATGGCCGTGGAGATCAGGGCCACGAGCATCGTGTTGGCCGTCCAAACCACGAAATTGGTCTCCCGCAGCAGGCCGATATAGTGCTCCAGCGAGGGGTGGTGGATGGCCAAGGGGAATTGCTTGGGATCGTACAACTCGGCATTGGTCTTGAGCGAGGTGATTGCCATCCAGGCGAAGGGGAACAGCCCCAGGATGAGCAGCGCCACCATCGGCAGCCACAGCCCGAACATGCGCCGTTGCCAGGTCAGCTCGCCGACCATATCAGTCCTTGCGCACGTAGTAGGTGAGCGCGACCAGCACCAGGCCCAGCACCGGCACCATGCTCAGCGCCGCCGCGGAACCCAGCCCCATCTGACCGCCGCCCATGCTCAGGGCGTACGCGTAGGTCGCCATCAGGTGCGTGGTGTTGGCCGGACCGCCCCCGGTGAGGACATAGACAAGCTGGAAGTCGAAGAAGGTGAAGATGATCGAGAATGTGGTGACGATCAAGATCACGGGCATGAGCAGCGGCAGCGTGATGTGGCGGAAACGGTCCCAGGTGCCGGCCCCGTCAATCGTCGCCGACTCGTGCAGTTCCACGGGTACGGTCTGCAAGCCCGACAGGATCGAGATGCCGAAGAACGGAAGCCCGCGCCAGGTATTGACGAGAATGACGGAGAACATCGCCAGAGTGGGATTGCCCAGCCAGGAAGGTCCGTTCTGCATCAGGCCGCCCCCCTCCAGCAGCCGGTTGAACAGCCCCATTCCCGGATCGAGGATCCATTGCCACGCCACGGTGCTCAGCACCGTGGGCACGATGAACGGGAGCAGCAGCAGGGCGCGAGTGAGGGACTTGAGGCGGAAGTTCTGGTTCATCACCAGCGCCATGCCCAGCCCGCCGAACATCTTCAGCCCGCACGCGGCCACCGTGAACTTCACGGTGTTCCTGGCCGATTGCCAGAAGACCGGGTCGTTCCACAGGTAGATGAAATTCTGCAGGCCGATGAAGGTGGCCGCTCCGGCCACATCCCGCTTGAAAAAGCTCAGGAATATCCCATAGACGAAGGGATAGCCCAGGAACGCCAGGAGGAACAGCAGCGGGGGCGTGAGCATGAGCCAACTGAAGATCGACTCGCGCTCTATCCACTCGCCCGGGCGTATCCTGGGGCGAAAAAAACCGGCGACGGGCACGGCCGGCGGAGCCGGTCGTGCCGCTTCTACGGTCGGGTTCATGCTACTCCGTAGATTTGCTTGAGCTGCGAGACGGCGTCCGCGATGACGGTCTTGGTGGAGGCGCCGAGGCAGGCCTTGGAGAACAAGTCGGCAATGACGAACCGGCTGATCACCTGACCCGCCCGGCGATCCGCCGGCGCCGGCCACATCCAGAGTTTCCCCGTTTCCAGCGCCTGCTGGAACGGCTTGAAGCGCGGTTCCTTGTTCCACTCCGGCGACTTGTCATACGCGTGCATGAACGGTGCGAAGTACATGAAGCCGGACGCATACCACGCGCTCACCACCTTCGGGGACATCATCCAGCGCAGGAAAGCCTTCGTCGCCTGCGGATCGGGGGTGTGGCTGAGAATGCAGTGGGTCACCGGCACCAAGCTGTGGAAGCGGCCCTTGGGACCCTTCGGATTGAGGCCTTCTTCGGTCACCTTGCCCATCTCCGGCAGATCGCGCTTGGCCGAGATCAGGATGCTGGAGGCGTTATTGGTGCACGAGATCTGGCTCGTGAGAAAAGCCTTGTTGTTGGCCGGATCCAGCCAGCCCACGCAGTCCTCGATGCACGCATCCTTGTACAGCTTGCGCGCGTAGTCCACCGCGCGGGCCGTCTCGGCGGAATCCAGGTGGATCGTCTTGCCGTCCTTCGCCACGATCTCCGCGCCGTAGGACCACAGCAGCGGCTGCAGCCAGGAGTTGTTGTCCGCATAGCCGTGGCCCATGGACATGCCGTAGGGATGGCCCTTGGCCTTGAGCTTGACGCCGGCCTCGTAGAATTCGTCCCAGGTGTCGGGGAATTTCTTGACCCCGACTTCGTCGAACCAGTCCTTGCGATACGCCATCACCTGGCCGATATTCCCGAACGGCACGGACTTCCACTTGCCCTCCCAATGGGACAGCCGCTTGATCTCGTCGTACCAGCCCCCCTGCTGCTTTCCCACCTCTTCGGCGACGTCCGACACGTCCAGCAGGCTCTCGCGGAAGAGCCACTCCTGCTGGGGCCACATCAGATCCACCGGCGCCTTGCTCTCCACGATGGTGACCGCGCGAGCCACCGCAGCTCCCCCGGCACCCTGGATCTCGTAGTTGATCTTGATGCCGGTCAGCTTCTCATATTCGGGCATCATGACCTTCTGGAAGTACTCGTCGAACTCCTTGACGTAGCAGCTCTCGCGCATCAGCGTGATCTGTGCCGGCTTGGCCAGGGCGTTGCGGGCGATCCAGGGAGCCCCCGCGACTCCGGCGGCGCCGGCGGCGGCGAGCTTGATGAAATCGCGACGGGAAGTCTTGCCGTTGGAGTTGCCGTTGTAGCGTGCGGACTTCGCCATGAGTGTCCCCCCATATCTGGCTTGGAAGTTGACCGCTGCGGCGCCATGCCGCCCGGTGTTGGCCCGAACCGGGTTCGGGTACCTGGACAAATATTGCTTGAAGCGCAGCTTCCCCCGCCGCGTGCCGGCAAGCTAGGCCGCGATCTTAAGCTTTGCGCCGAGGTCCTGCAATGCCTTGCGGATCGCCGCCTGCTGTTCCGTGGAGGCAGCGGGCATCGGCTGGCGCGGCAGCCCGGCGTCGCAGCCCTGCAGCGCCTGGGCGAACTTCGTGCACGCCGGCAGATTGTCCGCGACCAGCGCGTTCCACAGCGGCAGCAATTGCCGGTGCAGGCGGAGCGCCTGCACATGCTCCCCGGCGCGCACCGCGTTCCACAGCTCGACGCAGGCGCGCGGCGCGGCGGTCAGGATCGCGGCGATCGCTCCGTGCGCCCCCAGTGCGAACGACGGATACATCAGGGCGTCCACGGCGCTGAAGATCCGGGCCTCCGGCGGGGCCGTGAGCATCAGATCGGCGAACAGCTTCAGGTCTCCCGCGCTCTGCTTGACTCCGATGACGCCGGGCACCTCGCGCAGGATCCGCACCAGCAGCTGCGGAGACAGGTATGACCAGGGCACCACGTTGTAGATGACGACGGGTACGCCCGTCTCCTCGGCGACCGCCCGGAAATGCCTGAGCATGGCCTGGTCGTCGGGGCGGAACAGGTAGTGCACGGGAGTTACCTGCAGGGCGGCCACCTTCATCCCCGCCACCATCCGTCCGCGCTTGATGGCATCGCGCGTGCTGTCCACGATGATCCCGGCGATCACCGGGACGCGCCCCCGCGCCGCGTCTATCGTCGCGGCGACCAGGTCGCGGAACTCCTCCGCCTCCAGGGTGTGTCCTTCGCCCGTGCTGCCTCCGGCCGCCAGGCCGTGGACGCCCTGCTCGAGCAGCCAGTCCACCTGGGGTTTGACGAGCTCCAGCCGCAAGGCGCCGTCCGCCGCGAAGGGCGTGGTCATGGGAGGAATAATGCCGTGAAGGGGCATGGCCGGTCGCTCCAATGCAGTCCAATCCGCGCTGCGGAAGCCCGCCGCTGGCTTCCTCCTAACCGACACCCTTGATCAATGTCAAACGGCACCGAACGGCCTTCCCCGTGCCTTATCGCGAGGCTGCCATGGGCCCGCGGCGCGATCTTTCCCCCTCCGGCGGCCCGTGCCGGCACGCGGACGGAGTTCGCTATTTGACCCGCGTCGCCCGCTTGTGGTTCTCTTTGCCCGGAACTCTAACGCCTGATATCGTCCGGCAGGCCAGGAGCGCCCGAGCTCGGGCAACGCAATGTCGAGCGGTTGCGGGCCGGGGGAGGCTTCCGCCCGACGCCATCGCTTGAGGGGGGGCGATCATGCAGACGATCAACGGAAGCACCCATCCCGGTTCCGCGGCCAGGGCAGTCGCGCGGGCCGGGACATCCCGGGATAGCTCCTCCGCGGCCCGGCCCGAGCGAGGGACGCGGCGCCTGCTGGTGTGGCTGTGGATCGGACTGCTGCTGGGCGTGCTGGCCTTCCTGGTGATCTACCCGGTCTCGATGCTGCTGCTGGGAGCCCTGACGACCACCAATCCGGTGATTGAGGGCTATCACATCGCGGGCATGTCGGCCGGGAACTTCACCACGGTCGCCCTCAATCCGAATGTGCACGCGGCGCTGATCAATTCCCTCCTGTCCTGCGGCGGCGGAACGTTGCTGGCGATGGCGATCGGCCTGCTGTTCGCCTGGATCGTCGTGCGCACCGATACGCCCTGGAAGGCGCTCATCGCGGGCGCCGGGATGCTTCCTTTATTTGTGCCGCCGCTCGTGGCCGGCGTGGCGTGGGCCATCCTCGGCTCGCCCCGGACGGGATTGCTGAACGTCACCATGGCCGCCCTCGGCCTGCCCTGGCGCGTGGATTTCTATTCCATGTCCGGCATGATCCTGGTCTTCGGCATCTACTACGCGCCATACGTCTACATGTTCGCCGCGGCGGCGTTGCGGAACATGGACCCCGCGCTCGAGGAAGCGGCGGAAATCTCCGGCGCGAGTTCGTTCCGCACCATCTTCACGGTGACCTTCCCCCTGATCCTGCCTGCGATCGTCTCCAGCATGCTGCTGACGTTCGTCGTCATGCTGGGCATCTACGGCATACCGGCGGCGCTGGGCACGCCGGCCAATCTGCCGCTGCTGACCACCTACATCTATGCGCTCACGGCGTGGTCTCCGCCCCTGTACAACACGGCTGCCGCGGTGGCGGTGATCCTGATGTTCGTGACCGGGGCGCTGGTGTTCCTGCAGCACAAGATCCTCTCCGGCCGCAGCTTCACCACCGTGGCCGGCAAGGCGTACCGCCCGCGCACTTTAAAGCTGGGGTCCTGGCGCTACTTCACGCTCGGGCTGTCCATCCTGTACCTGGCGGTCGTGGTCGTGCTGCCCAGCCTGACCCTCGTCGTCGCCGCGTTCCGGCGCTTCCTGTTCATCCGGAATTTCGCTGCCTTGTTCGACATGGGTCAGTACGACCTCACGCACTTCCGGCTGATGTTCGACAATCCCGTCACCGTCATGTCCATCCTGAACTCGGTAAAGGTGGGCCTGATCGCGGCGGCCTGCGGCGGCGTCCTCGCGTTCGCCATCGGCTACACCGTCACGCGCACGCGTGCGCCGGGCCGCTACCTCATCGACGCCGTCGCGACGGTGCCGGTGGCCATTCCGGGGCTGGTCATCGGGGTGGCCTACCTGTGGGCCTGGATCAGCCTGCCGGGCGGCCTTTACGGAACGCTGTGGATCCTCGCGCTCGCCTTCGTCGCACGCTTCATTCCCGATACGGTCAAGTCGCTCTCTTCTTCGCTGATGCAGATCCACAACGAGCTTGAGGAGGCATCGTGGATCTGCGGGCGCGGCCTGCTCTCCACGATGCTTTCGGTCGTGATCCCGCTCGCCCGCCCGGGCGTCATCGCCGCCATGACGCTGCTGTTCACCCTGTCCATCCGGGAACTGGGGTCGTCGCTCTTCCTGTATTCCAGCGACACGATGGTGATGGCAGTGCATCTGCTGAATTTCTACGAGGGCGGCAATCTGGGCGTCACGGCCGCCTTCAGCCTGGTGCAGATGGTGCTGCTCGGCGGCCTGATCGCGATCGCCAACGGGCTGGCGCGGGGAAGAACCGTCAGCCTATTCGCCCGCATGCGCTGAGCGATGATGTCCACGCCGACGAGAAACGGCCGCCTGGCATGCCCCGCATTGGGCCGCCGCTTGGCCCCGTGCACGAAGCTTAAATCTTGGGAGGAAACCCCATGAAACGCCCCACCTTCAGCCGCCGCACGGTGCTTGCCTCAGCGACGGGGCTGGCTTCCGCTGCCGCGCTCGGAGTCTTCGCCGCCGTCAAGCCCGCCCGCGCAGCCGCAGCCTTCGAGCCCCCGTCCGGCCTCGTGGATGCGGCGCGCAAGGAAGGCCGCATGGTGCTCTACACGGCCACCTTCATCGAGGTGACGCAGGAGATCATCAACGCGTTCAACAAGCGCTTCCCGTTCGTGAAGATTGACCTGGTGCGCGCGCCCGGCGGACAGCTGATTACGCGCGTGCAGACGGAAGCGGCTTCCGGCAAGCTCGTCGCCGATGTCGTGGACCACTCCGACCGCGCACTGATGAAGCGCATCGAGCACCTGTTCCAGCCCTATGCGCCGCCCAACGGCAAGGACTTCATCCCCGGCGCCCTGGTCGCGCCAATGCTCTGGCCCACCGTTGCGCCGGGCTGGTCCATCGCCTACCACTCCGAGCTGGTGAAGAACCCGCCGCGGAACTGGATGGATCTCACCAAGCCGGAGTACGGGGGCGGCCAGATCGCACAGGTGGTCGGCCCCTCCGGCGGGACAACCTGGACCCGCGCCATGTTCGAGCGCCAGGTGCTCGGCGAGGGCTACTGGGCGAAGCAGGCGGCGACGAAGCCGCGCCTGTATCCCTCCGGCGCTCCGCTCTCCGACGCGCTGGTGCGGGGCGAGGTGACCATCGCGCCGCTGATCTACGACATCATCTTCCCGAAGAAGCAGGCGGGCGCGCCGGTGGAGATCTTCTTCGCGCCCGAAGGCGTGCCGATCGCGCCCTACGCCACCGGCATCCCGAAAACGGCGAAGAACATCGCCGCAGCGCAGCTGTTCCTCGACTGGCGGCTGTCGCCGGAGGGCCAGCTCTACTCCATTAAGCAGCACGGCGACTTTTCCATGCTGAAGAATCCCCCCGGCGCCCCGCCCGGCTTCGATCCGAAGGTCCACAAGCTTTGGGTGCCGAACTTCCAGCAGTCGGAGGAGCTGCACGACAAGTGGCTCGAGGAGTGGAACAAGGTGTACGGCTACCGGCAATAGGGGCGCGCATGTCGACCGAGATCGCCATCGAGCATCTGCAGAAGACGTTCCCGGGGGGCAAACCCGCCGTGGACGACGTGAGCTTCACGATCGCCGCCGGCGAGATTGTGGCGCTGATGGGCCCGTCGGGCTGCGGAAAGACCACCACGCTGCGCTGCGTGGCGGGGCTGGAAACCCCGACGGCGGGGCGCATCCTGATCGGGGGCGCGGTCTGCTCCGATCCCGCGCGGGGCGTCCTGATGCCGCCGCGCGACCGCAGCGTGGGGATGGTGTTCCAGTCGTACGCGGTTTGGCCCCACATGACGGTGCGGCAGAACGTCGCGTACCCGCTGCGCTACCGCAAGCTGTCGCGCAGCGAGATCGAGCGCCGCACGCTGGACGCGCTGGAGCTGGTCGAGCTCCGGCCCTATGTGGACCGTCCCGTCACCGAGCTGTCCGGCGGCCAGATGCAGCGCGTGGCCCTGGCC
>JBGOTW010000026.1:0-26252 GCA_041476685.1 bacterium
ATCTCGCCGGGCCGGATGATGACCTTCTGGTCGCGCCCGACGAGCACTTGCCAGGCCGCCTGGGAGATCTCCTGCGGCGGGGCGATCTCGCGCGGTCCGGCGATCTCCTTCACGCCGGCCACCTGCTCCGGCGGCAGGGCGGCGACTACCCCATCGAGCACGCTCACCTGGGACGTGTTCTCCTTCTTGTCGTAGTCCACGCCGAAGCGCGTGCCCTTGACCCCGATCGTCGCGGTCAGGGTGGTGACGCGGAACTGCTCGCCGGCCACCTCTTTCAGGGGCGTCCCGATATTGGCCCACATGCGGCCGAGCAGGACGTTCACCCGGGTCTGCATGCCCCCCTGTTGCTTGAAGCTGGGCAGTTCGATCTCGGTGGCCTGGCCGATGCGGAAGAGCCGCTTGGGCTCGATCAGGACTTCGACCCGTCCGCCCGTGCCGGTGCGGATGGCGTCGCCTTCCGCGACCTTGTCGCCCAGGTTCAGGCGCACCCACTCCGTGGCGCCCTTGCGCTTGATCTGGGCCGGATGCTCCAGGTACGTCACCTCGGGCGCCTGGGCCGCCTGAGCGCCGGGGAGGAATCCGAGCAGCGCCGCCAGCAGCACCGGCACGGCCATGACCCAGCGCCACCCGCACGGCCGCTGCCGGATGCTTGCGGGAAACGCGGCGGAGGCCGGGCCGTGTCCGGCGTGGAGCGCTGCCGTTGCTTGCATGGTTGCCTTGGCGATCGAAAGAGGGGTCTGCGTCAGCCGGATCGCCGTTGCGAAGCTCGCGGCGCGCGGATGGGGGCGATCGGTGCGCCCAAAGCGGCGCTTTCCGGCGTCACAGGCGGAACTATAATCCGTTCCGGTTCCTCCGGCTAGGGGAACGTCCGTAGGCAGAAGCGCATCCGGCGCGTATCCTGACCGGAGGGGGAACAGTCGGCGGGGCAGGGCTGTATACGGATCGCGGCTGAATGCAGAGCGGGAGGCGCGGCACGGGATGATCTCGGTCGAGGGCGTGGTCAAGCGGTATGGCGCAAGGATCGCCGTGGACCGGATGTCCATGGAGATTCCGGCCGGGCGGATCTTCGGCCTGCTGGGTCCCAACGGCGCGGGCAAGACCACGCTGCTGCGCATGATCATGGGCCTGATCGCTCCGGATGCCGGGCGGATCCGGCTGTTCGAGGGCCTGGCGCCCGGTTCGCCCGCCGCCATCCGCAGGATCGGCTATATGCCCCAACACCTCGCGCTCTACGAGTCGCTGACGGTGCGGGAGTACGTGGCGTTCTTCGCCCGGCTCTCCGGACTGAAGGGGGAGCGGATCGCGGCGCGGACGCGCGAGGTGCTGGAGCGGGTGGAGCTGTGGGAGCGCCGCGAGGAGTCGGCGGGCGTGTTGTCCGGGGGATTGCTGCGGCGGGCCATGCTGGCTAGCGCGGTGGTGCATGCGCCGCGGCTTCTGATCCTGGACGAGCCGACGGCGGGCGTGGATCCGCTGCTGCGCCTGAAGTTCTGGGACTGGTTTTCCGGGCTGGCCGACGAGGGAACGACCCTGCTCATCACCACCCACCATATCTCCGAGGCGGACCGCTGCCAGGAGGTCGTCTTCCAGCGCAGCGGGCGCGTGCTCGAGCACGGGACACCGCGCGCCTTGATGGAGCGCTACGGCACGGGCGACCTGGAGGCGGCGTTTGTCGCGGCGACCGCGGGGCAGGACGAGACGGGGGCTTCCGCCGCGCCGGGCAGGGATGCCGCGCGGACGTGGCGCGGGGAGCCGGGGGCGACCCGATGATCGTCGCCTGGATTGCGCTGCGGGTGATGCGGGAGATCCTGCGGGACCGGCGCACGGTCGTGTTCTTCTTCCTCGTGCCCCTTGCGGTCATGGCGCTGGTGTACCTCGCCCTCGTCAAGGACGACGTGGCCCGCGTGGGGATCGTCTACCGGGGGCTCGCCCAGAACCTCGCCGGGCCGGTCGAGGCCAGCCTGTGGCAGGCCGAGGGCGTACGCCGCGTCGCTCTGCCGGACCTGGACACGCCGACGGCCGGCCACTCCTCCGGGAGCGTTCCGGACGAGCCGGACCCGGAGGGCAAAATCCTGGCGGCGCTCCGGCGCGGCGAGGCCGACGCGGTGCTGCTGCTGTCGGAGGGGCTTGTCCAGGAGCGGCTCTCCGGCCACCCGGGGACGGTGGTCTTGTACGTGGAAGGCTCCCGGCCGCAGCTCACCGCCCAGGTGCGTCAAGCCGTCTTCCAGGCCGCGGCCCACATCGCGCCGGCGATCGAGGCGCTGCAGGTTTCCGCGGCAGACGGCACGGCGACGGGTGGCACGGTGTCAGGTGGTACGGCGGCGGGTGGCACGGTGCCGGGTGGCAAGGTGCCAGGTGGCACGGTGCCGCCAGGCAACCTGCCGGCCTGCCCGGCAGCCTGCGCGTCCGCCGGGCCGCCGGGGGTGCGCCTGGCATACCTGCACGGCGCTGCCGGCTACCGGCTGGTGGACTTCTTCCTGCCGACGCTGCTGCCGTTCTTCGTCTTCTTCTTCACGTTCATGGTGGCGACGATCACGTTCCAGCGCGAGCGGAGCCGCGGCACGCTGGAGCGCATCCTGATCGCGCCGGTGGGCCTGGTGCAGGTCGTGCTGGGCTACGTGCTGGGCTTCGCCGCGTTCTGCCTGGCGCAGGTCGCGATCGTGCTGGCGTTCATCCTGGCGTTGATCACCTATCCGATCGGCGCGGGACAGGGCGCGGAGCTGGTGGCGCTGAGCGTCATCGTCATGCTGATCGCCCTGATCATAGGCCTGCTGGTCTCGTACAACGCGGGCAACGAGTTCCAGGCGGTGCAATTCGTCCCGCTGGTGATCCTGCCGCAGATCTTCCTCAGCGACCTGATCTGGACCCTGGACGGGTTTCCCGCGCCGCTCCGGTGGGTGGCGCAGATCCTCCCGCTGACGCACGCCAACGCCATCACGCGCAACGTGTTGCTGAAGGGGATGACGCTGGGCGAGAACTGGGCGCACCTGCTGGCGCTGGCGGCGATCTTTCTCGCGGCGCTGGCCCTGCTCGCCTGGGAAGGGCGACGCAAGGGCGGGGCGGCGCCGTAGGCGACTGCGCCGCGGCTGAAGTCTCGGCAGACAATGGCACTGCGGATCACGCAGCGCCAGCCCGCGTTGACGGCCGCCCGCGCCGACGGCAGCGCGCGTTGACAAGGGGATGGCCTTTCCCTAGGCTACACTGTCGCGGTGCGTGCCCGCGCGCCGTCGCCACGCGAGATCGCCCGTCCTTCAAGCCGCGCAAACACCCGCCCAGCATGGGTTTGCAGCCTCCGGACGGGCCGCGCAGCGTCTCCCTCTCTCAAGCCAGGATGCCGCATGCCGGGGATCGTCATCGTCGGAACGCAGTGGGGGGACGAGGGCAAGGGGAAGGTGGTGGACCTGCTTTCGGAGCGGGCGGACGTGATCGCGCGCTACCAGGGCGGGAACAACGCCGGGCACACGGTCAAGTTCCGCGACCGCGCCTTTGTCCTGCACCTCGTGCCCTCCGGCATCTTCTGGCCCGGCAAGCTCAGCGTGCTGGGCAGCGGCGTCGTGGTGGACCCGGAGGCGATGCTGGCGGAAATCGAGGCCCTGCGCCGCGACGGGGTCGAGGTGGGCGAGAACCTGAAGGTGAGCGACCAGTGCAACCTCGTCATGCCCTACCACAAGGCGTTCGACAAGCTGCGCGAGCACCTGCGGGGCGCGGGCAAGATCGGCACGACGGGGCGGGGGATCGGCCCGGCGTACGAGGACAAGATGGCGCGGCGCGGCGTGCGCTTCGGGGACTTCCAGCCCGGCTACCGGAACGCGATGCAGGAGCGGCTGCGCGAGATTCTCGAGGAAAAGAACGTCCTGCTGCGGTCGCACTTCCGTTCCGAGGACGCCCTGTTCGACGTGAACGAGATCTTCGACACCTTCGCCGCGCTGTATGAGCGCTGCAGTCCGTTCCTGTGCGACACGACGCGGCTGCTGAACGACCAGCTCGACCTGGGAAAGACCGTGCTGTTCGAAGGGGCCCAGGGCACGCAGCTGGACGTGGACCACGGCACGTATCCCTTCGTCACTTCCTCCAGCACCACGGCGGGCGGCGCGTGCACGGGCTGCGGCGTCGGGCCGACGCGCATCGCGCGCGTGATCGGGATCGTGAAGGCGTACACCACGCGCGTCGGCGAGGGCTTCTTCGCCACCGAGCAGAGGGACAACGAGGTCTATCGGACGCTGCAGACGCGCGGGCAGGAGGTCGGCGCGACCACCGGCCGCGTGCGGCGCTGCGGCTGGTTCGACGCGGTGGTGGTGCGCGAGGCCGTGCGCGTCAACGGCATCGCGGCGCTGGCGGTGATGAAGCTCGACGTGCTCGACACGTTCCCCACCGTCCGCCTCGCCGTCGCATATAAGGACGCCAGCGGCATGCGGTACGACCACGTGCCTCACGGGATGGGCCAGTACGGCGCGGTCGAGCCGGTCTACGAGGACCTGCCCGGCTGGCAGACCTCCATCGTCGGCATCACAGAGCTGGACAAGCTGCCGCGCCAGGCGCGCGCCTACCTGAATCGGATGGAGGAATTGAGCGGCGCGCCGATCAGCCTGGTTTCCACCGGCCCCCGCCGGGAAGAGACGATCCTCGCGCGCCCCCTCGTATGAGGTTGGACCCGCTCAGGACGCGCTGCCCCAGCGCGCCTTGACCGCATCCCGGTCCACGCTGCCGTCCGCCGCGCGCGGCAGGCTGCCGGCGAAGGCCACCCACTTGGGCTTCTTGAACCGGGCGATGCGCCCGGCGACGTGGGCGATGACCTCCGGCTCGCTCAGCGCGGCCTTTGTCTCGACGACCGCCTTGATCGCTTCGCCCCACTGCACGTCCGGCACGCCGAACACGCACGCTGCCGATACGCCGGGCAGCTCCATGATCACGCTCTCGACCTCGGCCGGGTACACGTTCTCCCCGCCCGGCTTGATCAGCTCCTTCTCCGCCTTGCGCTTGACGTAGTGCAGGAAGCCGTCGGCGTCGAAGCGGCCCACGTCGCCGGTGTGGTGCCAGCCGCCCCGGAACGTGTAGGCGGTCGCGTCCGGCTGCGCGTAGTAGCCCCGGAACACGATCGGGCCGCGCACGAGGATCTCTCCCGGCTCTCCCGGCGGAACGTCCCGGTCGTAGTCGTCCGCGATCCGCACCCGCGCCAGCGGCGCCAGCCTGCCGGCCGCGCCGGGCCGCTCGGAGAAGCGCTGCAGCGTGACGAAGCCCGACGTCTCCGACTGGCCGAAGCCCGTCCAGAACTGGGCGCCGGTCTGCGCGTGCAGCTTCTCGATCGTCTCCGGACGGTCCAGCCCGGAAACGTGGGTCAGGCTCGGCAGGCGGCTGCCCGCCTTGGCCGCCGCCTCCAGCACACTGACCAGCACGGGCGGAAAGTCCGACAGGTGCGTGACGCGGTGCCGGTCAATCAGCTGCACCGCCTCCTCCGCGTCGAAGCGCGTCACGACGACGTTCGCCCCGCCCGCGTGCATGTGGGCCAGCGCCGCTCCGAGCGCGGAGATGTGGTACAGGGGCAGCGCCACCAGGTAGCGGTCCCGCTCGGTGATGCCCATCGCGGCGTGCGTGGACAGGTTGGCGCAGATCACGTTGCGGTGGCTCAGCACGGCGCCGCGGGGAATCACGTCCACCGCCGCCGTGGAGATCACGGCGAACGGGTCGTCCGGCGCGACGTCCGCGCGCGGCACCGCGGCCGAGGAGACGTACAGATTCGCCAGCGGCACCATCCCGTCCAGCTCCGCGCTGCCGAACACCAGCCAGTGCTTGACCGCGCGGCCCTTGCGCAACCCGGCCACCAGAGGCGCCGACGCGGCGTCCACGAGGAACGCCTTGGGCTGGGCCCGCTCGGCCACGCGCCCGACTTCCTCGGCGGTGAGTCGCCAGTTGATGGGGTAGGCCAGGATGCCCTGCCGCGCGCAGGCCCCGTACACCTCCAGGTAGGCCGGATCGTTCTGGGCGAGGATGCACAGGCGGTCGCCCTTGGCCAGCCCGAGGGCCGCCAGCCCGGAGGCGAGCGCGTCCACGCGCCTGAGGAATTCCCGGAACGTCGTCTCGCGCCCCCCGGAGATCAGCGCGGGCAGGTTGGCGAAGCTGTGCGCCCCGCGCGCCATCATGTCGTACACCGTGAATCCGTGCTCCTCCATGCCCTGCCTCCATGTCATGCGGTGTCATGCGGTTCCCGCCCTGCCTACCCGCCCCGCACCGGCTAATTCCCGGTGGCTCCGGCCGGCGGCTTGCTTGCGGGCGGCCTGCCGGTGGGCGGCTTCGCGGAGCGCACCGTGGACGGGCTGGTCCCCAGCTGACCGGCTGCCGGCGGAGCGGAACGTGGCTGGCCGGTTGCCGCCTGGCCGGGAGGCGCCTTGCCGGCCGGCCGTTTCGCGCCCGCCCTGGCGGCGTCCTGTGCCGGCACCGCCGCGCCCGCCGGTGCAGTTTCCCCGCCAGCGGAATCCGCGTCCGAGTCGGCCGCCGCGGCAGGCGCTTCCGGCTCCGCCGGCGGACCCTGGCTCACGCGGATGACTTCCCGCGACTGGATGCGCTTGAACTGTTCCTGGGTGAGGAAGCTGTGCAGCCGCCCGCTCGCCTCCGGGGTCAAGCCGCGGAAGTGGCCCCGCACGAGCGTCTTTCCTCCGGCGGCCGGGCCCTGGTTGAGCACCTCCATCATCACGCGGATGGGCTGATCCCTGAGCATGAAGTGGAGCTGGGCGAAACCCCGCTCCTCCAGCGGCCTGTCGCAGATCAGCGCCGCGCCGCCATGGCTCAGGTCCACCATGCGCGCCTCGCCCTTGACCGCCGTCACGTCCTGCCCGGTCTGCTTGTGCAGCGCCAGCGCCTGCCGGTCCACGAACTGGAAGGTCGCCGAAAGGTCCATCGTGAGCCGGAAGTCCTGCCGCGCGGCGGCTTCCTCCGAGCGCAGCGCGTGCTCGCAGCGGAAGGCGGAGATGTGGCCGGACTGGATCGCCATCAGGTGCACCTTGAACGCCGTCTCCCCGTCCGACTCCCGCCAGAAGAGCAGGAACGCGTCCGGATTGCCGCGCAGCAGGTCGAAGATCTCGCGCTGGTAAGGCAGGTCGATCAGCAGATAGCGCTCGGAAACCTCGAGGATCGGGCAGTACAGGTCCAGCTTGTCCTGGCCGACGGTGGCGAGGAGCCGCACGATCAGGTCCGGCAGCAGCTGCCGGGTGGAGACGACCTCCATGTTCGGGTTCATCGCCGTCATGACCAGGCGCCGCCTGAGCTTGCTGAACGCGCTCAGGTCTTCCACGAGCGGAGCCTGGGCCACGTAGCGGGCGATGGCCGGCTCCAGGATCTTCGTGTCATGCAGCAGGTCCTCCGCGTTCTTCACCCCCGCCAGCGGCTTGAGCCGCTCGGCCGCCTCCCGCAGGTCGGTCTCGAGCCGCTGCAGCATGGGGTTGGTGTAGGGGACCGGCTTGCGCCGGATCCGGTTCAGCAGCTTTTGCAGCCAACCCTGCAAGAACAGCGTGGCGATCACGGTGATGACGATGCCCATCATCACCGCGAAGAACATGGTGATCGTGTCGGATGTCCCCTGGGGAATCCGCAGCCATTTGAGGTCGGTGCTCAGGGATTGCCCCGGCTCCGCGATCTGCGCCAGCACCCGTCCCCACGTCGCCCACATCATGCCAGTCATGCCAGATCCGAGCTGCCCGATCCTCCGTTGCGCCGGTGCGGGGGCCCCAGGGAAACCCCGGCGGCCCGGCACCGCGTGGACCAGACTAGTCCTCAAAGGAAGTGGGCAGCAAGTTGAAGGGCAGCAGCCGGATCAGGATCGGCAGGGCCATCGATCCTCCGGGGAGGGCGAAGATGGCCAAGGTGGGGATGGTCTTGAGGATGTCGAAAAGCTGCGCGCGCACCTTGCCCTTCTCCTCCGCCGTGAGCGTCTCGTTGCGCGACTTGAGCAGCAGTTCGTAGAGCTCCCGGGTTTCGCGCACTTCGTTGACGATGCGGTCCAGGTTCTTGCGCAGCATCACCTGCGCCCGCGCGGCCACGCGCTCGGCCAGTAGACCCACCTGGGTGCGCGCCCGCAGGAAGTGCAGCGTGCCCTCGTTGCGGGTCAGGAACGCGGCCAGCGCCGCCTGGCTCTGCTCCAGCTCCTCGTCCCACAGCCCCAACCGCCGGATCAGCTCGGCCGCGAACGCCTGCTCGGACTCCATGAAGCTCCGGTCCGCGAGGATCAGCATCAGCGTCAGGTCCAGCAGGTGCCGCCGCACCAGCCACGGCGCTTCGGGAATGTGGATCCGGTCCAGGGTCAAGCCCGCCCGCATCTCGTCCCGCAGCCGCTGGATCCGCTCCTGCGGCAGGCCCGCGGAGAGGAGAAAGCGCTCGAAGACGCGCAGCTCCCCCTCGTCCACGTCCCCGCTGGCGTGGGCCGCCGCGATCAGCAGCCGCAGCAGCGCCTCGCGCACGAGCCCCTGCTGCTCGCGCAGCGCACTGCGCGCCTGGTGACGCTGGCCCGGATCCAGGAGCAGGGCCCTCTGCCAGGCCGCGCAATAGTACAGGTCGAGGAACAGGAAGCCGTTGTAGGCGTACTGGGGCACATGCAGCAGGTCGCCGCCGCTGCGTATGCGCCGGGCGATCTCGCGCTCCAGCGCCGGGTGCAGCGCCCGGCTCCGCCCCCGCGTCAGCCGCTCGACGGTGGAGCGCGTCCGCTCCCAGGTGCCGGCGAGCCCGGTGCGCGGCGCTGCCGAATCCTCGAGGAAGTACGCGCTCGCCGTGCGCACCGCGTGGGCGAACGGATCGGCTTCCTCGCGCACGCCGCTGAGCAGGTACGTGCGGTCCGCCATCAGGCACGTGAACAGCCCGTCCAGCCAGATCAGGTGCACCCGGCCCACCTCGTCCAGGTAGGCTTGCTCGGGATAGATTTGCTCGGGAAACGGCGCGGCGACCGGGAATCCGTAGAGCAGGCCGGTCGGCTGCAGGAACAGGTACGTGGCCTGATCCTGCTCATGATGGAGTCCCTCCTGTTCGAACATGCGCACCCCGGCCGTCGGCAGTGCCCGCGGCAATGGCTGAGCCCGGCGGAATTCAAGATAGCGGTCGAACCATCCCGGACGTTCGAAATTCATTTCCCTGTTCCCCCGTGTCCCTCTATGTCCTTGCGTGTCCCCACGTGTGCTTGCCTGTCCCTGCGCGTCCCGCGCTGCTCCGGGCGTCCTTGCGCGTCCGCCGTCGCTCCTCGCCGGCGCCGCCCCGCGGGCCCGCCGCACGGCAATCCGCTGGCGGCGGCACGGCGCCTGACATATCGTGATGGGGCTCCGGATGCCGCGCGTCCCCTTGCGGTACCCGAACCTGCGCGGGTTCCACTCGGCTATTATACGACACATCTGCCTGGGGACCTATCCATGACGGCTCCGCCCCAAGCCGCCGCCTTTCTCGAGCGCCTGCAGGGCTACGAGCGCATCGAGCCGTTTCCGCGCAGCCGCAAGCCGGACAAGCTGGCGGGCGTGCGCTGGCTGCTGGAGCGGCTCGGCCACCCCGAGGCGGCGCTGCGCGTCGTCCACGTGGCCGGGACGAATGGGAAAGGCATGACCAGCGCCATGGTGGCCGCGCTGCTGGGCGCGGCGGGCCGGCGCGTGGGCCTGTACACCTCGCCCCACGTGCTGGACCTGCGCGAGCGGATCGTGCTCGATGGCGCGCTCGTCGGCTGGGACGCCCTGGCCGCCGCCGGGGCGCGGGTGCTGGACGCCGCGGACGCGGGCCGTTCCCGGATCGAGTTTTCCTACTTCGACATCCTCACGGCGCTGGGCCTGCTCGCCTTTCGCGAGGCCGGCTGCGTCTGGGCCGTGCTGGAGACGGGCCTGGGCGGCTTGTCGGACGCGACCAACGCGGTCGGCAAGGAGCTGGCCGTCCTCACGCGCATCGGCTTCGACCACATGTACGTCCTGGGCCACACGCTGCGGGAGATCGCGGAGCAGAAGCTGGGGATCGTGCGCGCGGGCGTTCCCACCGTGCTGGGGGCGCAGGAGCCGGAGCTGGAAGGGTGGCTGGCCGGGCAGATCGAGGCGCGGGGCAGCCCCTTGCTCCGCGCCGCGTCCTTCCGCGTGGAATTGCCCGTGCCGCCGGAGCAGACGGTGCGCGTGCGCTGGCCGGACGGGGAAACCGTGGCTGCCGAAGTGCCGGTGGCGGCCCTGACGCGGGTCAAGGCGGTGTGCGCGGCCAACGCCCTGTGCGCGGCCGAGCACGTGTTGGGCCCAGCGCGGGGAGCCGAGCGGGCGGCCCGCGTGCGCACGGCGCTTGCCACCACTCTGCCCGGTCGGCTGGAGCGGCGCACGCGTCAGCGCATCCGGGACAGCGCGGCCACGCTCGCCAGCCTCGTGCTGGACGGCGGGCACAACGCCGGCGCCCTCGCGGCCCTGGCCGACGAGTTGGAGCGCTGGGGCGTCGAGCGCTACACGCTCCTGATCGGCCTGCAAGCCGACAAGCTCGTGGACGAGGCGCGTCCGCCCCTGGCGCGGTTGCTGGGCCGGGCCCGGCGCGTCCTGATCCTTGCCCCGCAAACCGCCCGCGCCCCCAGCGCCGCCGCGCTGGCCGCGTTCCTGCGCTCGGCAGGACCGGACATGGGCGCCACCGCGATCGAGGTGCACGCGGACCCGCGCGCCGCCCTGCTGGCCGCCGCCCGCACGCCGGATCTGCCCCTTGTCGCCGCCGGCAGCTTCTGGATGCTGGGCGACCTGATGCGGCTGCTCGAGCCGGCGTGACCTGTGGCGGACTTCCGTTGTGCAGGCCGGCTTGCCGCGCCTTCAAGGCGGTGCGAAGGTGCGACGACGGCCTCAAGGCACGCACCCGGCTCGCGCAGCCGGCAACACAGCCGGCAACACAGCCTCAACCCCTCCACTCGCGACCGCCATGGCGGGATATTCCGGCACGCCCCTGGCCAAGAAGCTCGGCCTCAAGCCCGGGGCCCTGCTGCTGATCATCAATGAGCCCCAGGAAATGGAGCGCTGGCTGGCGCCCCTGCCCGAGGGCGTGCGCCGCGCGGGGCGGCGCACGACGCCGGAGAGCGTGGACGTCATCGTCTGCTTCACCCAGTCCACCGACGAGCTGGGCAAGCGGCTCGCCGGGCTGATGGCGGCGCTCAAGCGCGACGGGGGGCTGTGGATCGCCTGGCCGAAGCTCGCCGCGCGGAAAATCTCCCCGCGCTGGGAGACGGACCTGACCGAGGATGCGATCCGCGCCCGGGCCCTGGCCGCCGGACTGGTGGACAACAAGGTCTGCGCCATCAGCGACGTGTGGAGCGGCTTGCGGCTGGTGTACCGGCGCAAGGATCGCTGAAGCCGTTTGCGCCGCAACCGCGTCCGTGTCATACGTCCCGGGCCTGCCGGGGAGCGCGCCCGGATTTCACCTCCTGCCGTCCGCCGGATGTCCATCCAGGTGCAGATCACGCTGTTGGTGCTCCTCTCCGCGTTCCTGCATGCGGTGTGGAACGCCGTGGTCAAGGTGCGCGCGGACCGCACGCTGACCCTGGGCCTGGTGAGCCTGCTGGCCGCCTTGGTGTCGCTGGCCATGCTGCCCTTCGTGCACTTGCCGCCGCCCCAGGCCTGGAAGTGGATCCTGGCCGGGGTCGCGGGCCATCTGGGCTTCAAGATCTTCCTGCTGTCGGCCTACCGCACCGGCGACTTCAGCCAGGTCTATCCGCTCGCGCGGGGCTCCGCGCCACTGCTGGTGGCACTGGCCTCGGGTGAAAGCCTGAGATCGGGGCAGGTGTGGGGCGTTGCCCTGATCTCCGTGGGCATCTTCAGCTTGACCTTCGACAAGGGCATCCCGAAGGGGCGGCATCTTCCGCCGGTGCTCTACGCCCTCGTCACCGGGGCTTTCATCGCCGCCTACACGCTCGCGGACGGGAACGGGGTGCGCCTCGTCGGCTCGACCTTCGGCTATGCCCCCTGGCTGTTCGCCATTGACGGCACGCTCTTCGCCGGCAGCGTGCTGTTTCTGCGCCGCGGCTATCTCCGTACGCACTTCGGGCTGCACTTGCTGACGCCCATGGCGGCGGGGGCGATCTCGCTGCTGGGCTACTTCATCATCATCTGGGCCGTGTCGCGCGGCCCGATGGCGCCCGTGGCCGCCCTGCGGGAGACGGGCGTGATCTTCGCGGCGCTGATCGGCACGCTCATCCTGAAGGAGCCCTTCGGCCTGCGCCGCGTCATCGCCGCCGCCTGCGTCGTCGCGGGCATCGCGGCGATGAGCCTGGCCTAGCCGCCGCGGGCATGGCGGCGACGAACCCGGACTGGCCGGAAGGCGCGTCGCCCAAGCCCCCAACTCCCCGCTCATCCCATGGGTCTCGACCTCACCGTCACCCTGCTGGTGCTGCTCGCGGCGGCGATGCACGCCGGCTGGAACGCGCTCGTCAAGATCGAGCGGGATCGCCTCGTCGCCTTCGCCCTCATCAACGGGACCGGCAGCGTGCTGGGCGCCCTGCTCGTCGCCGTGGCGCCGCCCATGCGCGCGGAGGCTTGGGCCTACCTCGCCCCGTCGCTGGCGCTGCAGACGGCTTACGTGGGCGTGCTGATGCTGGCGTACCGCGCGGGCGACCTGAGCCAGGTCTATCCCGTGGCGCGCGGGACGGCGCCGCTGGGTGTGATCCTGCTCTCCCTGCTGCTGGAGGGCCGCGTGCCCCCGCCCGTGGAGCTGCTGGGGGTGCTGGCGGTCTCGCTCGGGATCGTCAGTCTGGCCTGGCGGCCCGTCCGTCCGCATGGCCTGCCTGCCCGCCAGCCCCCACAGCCGGGACAGCCCGGGCTGCCCGGTGGTGGCGGCGCGCGCGCGATCGGCTATGCGATAGGCTGTGGGCTGCTGATCTCGGGCTACACCGTGCTGGACAGCCGCGGCGTGCGCCTGGGAGAAAGCGCGATGGCCTACGGCGGCTGGCTGTTCGTCTTCTACGGGCTGCCCTGGGTGGCGCTGGCCCTGGTGCGGCGCGGCTGGAAAGCGGCGTGGTCAAATGCAGTGCGGCCGCAGGCTCGGCACTGGCTGCTCGGGCTCGGGGCGGGGGGCATGTGTTTCGGGGCGTACCTGGCCGTGATCTGGGCGCTGAGCCGTGCCTCCGCCGCGCCCGTGTCGGCCCTGCGGGAGACGAGCGTGATCTTCGCCGCGCTGATCGGGACGCTGCTCCTCAAGGAGCCCTTCGGGGTGCGCAGGGTCTTCGCCTCCGCGCTGGTGGCGCTGGGCGTCGTGCTGATCCGCGTGGGCTGACGGGACCTGGCTTAGCAGTGATTGCGAGAGGCTTCGCCTCTCGCACTCTCCAGCAGGGAGCGGTTGCTCCCTGCACCCGGATTTTGCGCGAAAGCCGCGCTGGGCGCGGCCTTCGCGCAAACTGGGGTCTGGGGCCCTCGGCCCCAGCGGGGTGCGGGGCAGCGCCCCGCGCCTTGCAGCGGCTACTACCAACTGCGATGTCATAGTCCACTAGGATGCTGCGCGCTACCCGCGTTTGCGCACGGTCGGTTTGCGCACGGGCGTCCTGGCGGGGTCGGCAGGCTCGCTGGCGACGGCGGGCTGCCCGGGCGTCGTGGCCGGCGCCGCGCCTCTGGTCTTCCGGGCAGACGCCCTGGCCGGCTTGGGGGCCTTGGCGGCCTTGGCCGCGGGCGTGGCGGCGCGTTTAGCCGCGGCAGGTGCGGCCTTGGCACGGCGCTGCTTTGCGCCCCGCCGCGGCGCGACGGGTCCGGCGGCCCTGCGCGCCTCGAGCAGGGCCAGCGCCTCCTCGAGCGTGAGGTGCGCCGGGTCGGTGCCGCGCTGCAGGGAGGCGTTGATCTCGCCGTCGGTGACGTCGGGTCCAAATCGTCCGCTCATGAGCTGAATGGATGCGCCGCTCTCCGGGTGCTTGCCCACTTCGCGCAGGGGCTGGGGGCCGCGCCGGAAGCGCTTGGGCTGGGCCAGCAGCGCGAGCGCCTCGTCCTGCGTCACGGCGAACACGGACTCGGGCGTGGGCAGGCTGCGGTACTCCTCGCCGCGCTTGACGTACGGGCCGAAGCGGCCCAGGTCCGCCACGATCGGCTCGCCGTTCGCCGGGTCGGTCCCCACCGGCCTGGGCAGAGACAGCAGCTGGAGCGCCTGGTCCAGCGTGAGGTTCTCCGGCGTCTGGCCCGGCAGGAGCGACTTCATCTTCGGCCGCGTGGCCGGGTCCAGCTTTTTGGCGCGCTTGCCCTTGGCCTGCGGGGCCGGCTCGGGCGCATCGCCCAGCTGCACGTAGGGACCGAAGCGCCCCGCCTTGAGGTACACGGGCTTGCCCGTCGCCGGATCGGTGCCGAGCGTCTCGGGGGCATTGCCGCGCGCCAGCAATTGCGCGGCGACCGGGAGCGTCAGCTCGTCGGGCGCCGTGCCGACCGGGATGGCCGCCCGCTCCTCGCCGCGCTCCAGGTACGGACCGTAGCGCCCGATGCGCACGGCGATCGGCCGCCCCTGCTCGTCCGGGCCGAGGGGAATGGTGCACGCCTGGCGCGGGTCAATCTCCGCCTTGAGCAGCTCCTGCAGCCCCGGCTGCTGCGGCGCGCCGAAGTAGAACTCGCGCAGGTAGGGCTGGGACTCGCCCTCGCCGCGGGAGATGCCGTCGAGGGCGTCCTCCATGTGCGCCGTGAAGCCCGTGTCCACCAGACGCGCGAAGTGCTGCTCGAGCAGCTGCACGACGGCGAAGGCGGTGAAACTGGGCACGAGCTGGCTGCCGCGGCGCAGGACATAGTCGCGGCCGACGATCGTGGCGATGATGGAGGCGTAGGTGCTGGGCCGGCCGATGCCCTGGCGCTCCAGCTCCTTGATGAGCGAGGCCTCGGAGAAGCGGGCGGGCGGCTGCGTGACGTGCTCGACCGTCTTGATGCCCTTGCAGTCCAGCTTCTGGGCCAGGGGCAAGTCCGGCAGGATGCGCTCCTGGTCGCCCAGTTCCGCTTCCGGGTCGTCCGAGCCTTCCACGTAGGTGCGCAGGTAGCCCGGGAACTCGATCGTCTGGCCCGTGGCCTGGAACACGGCGCCCGCTCCGCTCACCTGCAGCACGGTGCGCATTCCGCGCGCATTGGGCATCTGGCTGGCGACGGTGCGCTTCCAGATCATGTCGTAGAGCTTGAGCTCGTGATCCTCCAGCTCGCCCTTGAGCGATTCGGGAGCGCGAAAGGTGTCGCCGGCCGGGCGGATGGCCTCGTGCGCCTCCTGCGCGTTGCGCACGGTGGACTTGTACACGCGCGCTTCGGACGGAAGGTACGCCTCGCCGTAGCGCGCGGCGATGTCCTTGCGGGCGGCCTGGAGCGCCTGATCCGAAAGGATCGTCGAGTCCGTCCGCATGTAGGTGATGTAGCCGCGCTCGTAGAGGCCCTGGGCGACGCGCATCGTGTCCCGCGAGGAAAGGCGGAGCTTGCGATTCGCTTCCTGCTGCAAAGTGCTGGTGGTGAACGGGGCGGGCGGGGCGCTCTGGTAGGGCTTCTGCTCGACGCTGGAGACGGCGAAGGCCGCGGCGGCGATTTTGTCCTTCAGCTTGGCGGCGGCCGGCTCGTCCAAGTGCAGCAGGTGGGCCTTGTCCGGCAGAGGCTTGCCCGTCGCCGGATCGAAATCCTTCCCGGTGACGAGCCGCTTGCCGTCCACCGTGATCAGGCCCGCCTCGAAGGGGCTTCCGCCGGGCGCCGCGAACGCCGCGCTCAGGTCCCAGTAGCGCGCGACCCTGAACGCCATCCGCTCCCGCTCGCGGTTGACGATGATCCGCACCGCCACGCTCTGCACGCGGCCCGCCGACAGCTTCGGCGCGATCTTGCGCCAGAGCAGCGGCGACACCTCGTAGCCGTACAGCCGGTCCAGCAGCCGCCGCGTTTCCTGGGCGGAGACGAGGCGCGCGTCAATGTCCCGCGTCGCCGTGAGCGCCGCCAGGATCGCCTCCTTGGTGATCTCGTGGAACACCATCCGCTTGACCGGCACCTTCGGCTTGAGCACTTCGCGCAGGTGCCAGGAGATGGACTCCCCCTCGCGATCCTCGTCGGTGGCCAGGTAGAGCGAGTCCGCACCCTTGAGCAGGGCCTTGAGCTTATGGACCTGCTTCTTCTTGTCGTCGGGGATGACGTATAGCGGCCGGAAGCCGTTGGCGATGTCGACGCCCAGGCGCGCCCAGGCCTGGTCCTTGACCGCCTCGGGAATCTCCGCGGCGGACTGGGGCAGGTCGCGGATGTGCCCGATGCTCGACTCGACGACGTAGGTCTTGGGGAGGAACTTGGCCAGCGTGCGCGCCTTGGTGGGCGACTCGACAATGACCAGCGCTTTCGTCATGGCAACGGCTCCTCGCCACGCCGCTCCGGCGCTTGCAGGGCGCGGCGGAAGAGCGAAGCACGGCGCGCCTGGCTTCCGCGAAACGGGCTCCGCGGCTCAGGGCAGCGCGTACGTGTGCTCGGATGTTTGAACGATTTCTCCGAGTAGGTCAACCGGCGGAAGTATGGTACGTCACGGGAATGCGCGTACCCAGCGCGTCCAAACGTTCGCCGTCAATTGCCGGAAGGGACCAAGCGGATTCGGTGGCGCACCTGCCTCTCTCCTTCCGCTGCCCGGCTGGAATTGGCCTAGCGAGGGCGGATCGCTGCGCTCGGACCCCGCAACGCCCTGGAATCCGGAATAGAGACCTCCCGCGCTGGAAGCCGCAGTTCGTTGGATGGCCTTGACAGGGGAGGAGCGCCGCAGGGCCAACTCCCAAGGTGGTGCACTCGCCCCGGTCGGGTCGCATGGGGTATCTCCTCGTCACGATCGTCAATGGCATGGTCGTCGGCGCCGTCTATGCGCTGATGGCACTGGGTTTCGTCGTGACGTACAAGACGCTGCGTGTCGTGAACTTCGCGCTGGGCGAGTTCATCGTGTTCGGCGCAGGATTGACGGCCCTCGCCTACTACAGGCTGGGGCTGAATTTGCTGGGCGCCGTGCTCGGGGCCATTGTGGGAATGGCGGTGCTGGCGGCGGCGGTCAATCGTCTCGTCTTCGCGCGGATCGCGCTCGCGCGTCCGATTACCCTGATCATGTTGACCCTCGGGCTGGACGCCTTCATGCGCGGCCTGGCGGGGCCGCTGTTCGGCGGGGTTTTCACCATCGTGCCTTTGCCCCTGCCCGGAGGGACGGTCTCAATCGGCGACCTGCCGCTCGCGCTGAACGACATCGCCGTGGGCGTGCTGGCATTGGGCGCCGCCGCCGGCGTGGGCGTCCTGTTCGCCTGGACCCGCTTCGGATTGGCCATGCGCGCGCTCGCCGATGACCCGCAGACCGCGCGCGGCATGGGCATCGATGCCCGGCGCTACTTCATGTTTGCGTGGTGTCTGGCCGGAGCCATCGCCGTGGTGGACGGGGTGCTCTGGTCGAGCATTCGCGGTCCGGGATTCGGCTTTTCCATCGTCAGCCTGAAGGTATTCCCCATCGTGATCATCGGCGGGCTGGACAGCATGGCGGGCGCCGTGCTGGGCGGCATGCTGGTGGGCGTGCTGGAGAGCCTCGCCGCGACCTATCTCGATGCGTGGGTGGGCGGCGGATTCAGCAGCATCGCATCATTCGTCATGCTCATGCTGATCCTGATGGTGCGGCCCCAGGGCCTCTTCGGCGCACCCATCATCGAGCGAGTCTAGCGCCGCAGCGGGGCGGCCCGGGCGCGCGAGGGGCCCCGCGGCTCAGGGCAGCGCGTACGTGTGCTCGGATGTCTGGACGATTTCCCCGGAAAGCTCGAGTTCCAGCAACAACCCGAGCGCCTGCTCGATGGCCAGGCCGGCCGCCTGGGCCAGGTCGTCCGGGTGCAGCGGCCCGTCGCGCAGCGCGCCCAGGATGCGCCCGCCCGGCCCGTCCGGCGGCGTGGCTGGGGCGCTTCCGGAGGCTCCGGTGGCAGCGTGGCCGAAGGCAGCGGATGGCCCCGGGGCGCCCGCTCCCGTCAGGGTGCGGTGACCCGCCGCCGGGTGACTCGCCGTCCGGTGACCCGCGGCCCGGTGACCGCCGCTCTTGTGGCCGGGAGGCCGCAGCAGCTTGCGCGCCGGAACGCGCGGCCCTTTGGTGAGCGGCTGCGGCGGGCGTCCGGTCACCCCCGCGAGCACGTCGCCCGCGTTCAGCACGAGGCGCGCCTGACCGCTTTGGATGAGCCGGTTGGTGCCCACGCTCTCCGGCTGGTCCGCATTGCCCGGCAGGGCGAGCAGGGTGCGCCCGTAGGTCTGCGCGCAGCCCGCCGTGATCAGCGAGCCCGACTGCTCCCCCGCCTCCACGATCAGCACCGCGCGGGCCAGCGCGGCGATGATGCGGTTGCGCACGGGGAAGTTCCGCGCCAGCGGAGCGGTGATCATGGGGAACTCGGTGAGCAGCGCGCCCTGCTGCTGCACGCGCGCGGCGAGGGGCTCGTGCTCGGGCGGATACACCCGGCTCAGCCCGCCCGCCATCACCGCCAGCGTGGTCAGGCCGGCGTCCAGCGCGGCCTCGTGGGCGATGCCGTCGATGCCCCGGGCGAGACCGCTGATCACGGTCAGGCGCGGTTCGGCCCGCGCCAGCGCGGCAATCAGCGTGCGCGTGAATTGCTCCCCGTAGCGCGACGGGCGGCGCGTGCCGACCACCGCCAGCGCCAAGCGGGGGCCTGGCGTGGTCCCAGCCGCGGGGTTCGCTGCCGAGGCCGCGGCCGTGCCCAACGCGGCGGCCGCAGCGCTGGGCGCCCGGGCGGGTGCTCCCGCGACGGCTTCGCTGCCGGGCGGGATGCTCGCCGTGGTGGCCGGTCCCGCGCTCGGTCCGGCGATCGGACCGCTGGCCGGTCGGCTGGCCGGTCCGCTGGCGGGGCCATTGCTCGCCCCGGCCGCCGGCCAAGTTCCTTTCACGTAGAGCAGCAGCGGCGCCGACGCCAGGTCACGCAGCGCGGCCGGATAAGCCGGATCGTCCCAGGGCAGCAGGCGGACGCCGTGCTCGGTCACGAGGCGGGATTCGATGCGGAAGGCGGGACTGTCCGCGGCGGAAGCCAGGCGCCGCGCCAGCTCGGCGGGCAAGGCGCATCGCGCCTCCAGCGCCGCAGCGCCGGCCGCCAGCACCGCCTCGGGCGTGCCGAACGCCGCCAGGGCCGCGCGCAGGCCGCGCAATCCGCCGGGCCCGGCCGCCAGGGTCAGCGCCAGCCAGCGCTCCTGCGGCGTCACCGCCCCCTCCCGCGCGCCCGTGCGGCAACGCGGCTAGCCCCCGGATTCATTCCCGGCCGGCTGGGAAGCGGTGCGCAGCTTGCCGTAGCGCTCATCGTAGATGCGTTGCATTTCGTTGGCGAGATCGGGTTGCTGATCCTTCCGGTACGCCTCGATCAGCCGCCGCAAGCTGTACTTCGGATTGGCCAGCTCGGGAAAATTGCGCAGGACGTACAAGTAGCGGGACGCCGCGGCGTTGTACTCCTCGCGCCGCAGGTAGAAGTCGGCGACAAGGATCTCGTGCTGCGCCAGGGTGTGCCGGGCCTCGCGATAGATCGGCGCGACCTCCGGCGCGTAGATGCTCTGCGGGTAGAGCAGGTAGAAGCGCTTGTACTCCGTGATGATTTGCTTGGCCGGCTCTATGTCGCGGTCGACTTCCCGCTCCGGGAAGAAGATCCCGGTGTACGACTTCTTGTCGTTCATGATCAGCAGACGGTAGAGCACGTACGCGTTCAGATGGCTGTTGGAATTGGCCGACAGGAACAGCCGGTAGTTCGTCTCCGCCTGCAGCCAGTCCTCCTGCCTGGAGTACAGTTCGGCCATGCGCAGGTAGGCGAAGCTGCCCAGCCGCGTGCCTTGATTTTCCGTGGAGACCTTCTTGAATTTTTCGATGGCCTCGGTCAGCAGGCCGTCGTCCTCGAGCGCCTGGCCGTCCTGGAACAGCGTGCGCGGCGGCTCTTGGGTCGTGCCCGTATTGCTGCACGCCGCCGTCAACCCCGCGAGCGTGGCCAGGCCGGCCAGCAGGAAGCAGCGGACGATCGTGTCTCGTATACCCGGAGTCATGAAGCTCTCGTGTGGGCGGCCGCTGGGGCGTCCCGCGTCGCCTCTCAATCCATTACCATCGCGGCGGCGGGTTCGGCAACGCAAGCGGTGCCTTGGTAATGGGCCGGGTTGGAATCACAAGCAGATTTCTCGCTGCGCTCGAAATGACCATTAGTGTCACTCCGAGCGATTGCGAGGAGTCTGTTGTTGCGGTTCACGGCACCTTCATCAAATTGATCCACTACCGGTTCCGCCGTACCGGCTCTGCGGACCGACTCTGCGCACCTTGTGGCGCCGCCGCTCCCCCGTTCGGGAGCGATCCCGGCCCCTTTTGCGCGGCCGACCCTTGCGCCGGGTCTGCGGGCGCGGCCGACCCTTGCGCCGGGTCTGAGCGCGCGGCCGACCCTTGCGCCGGGCCTGCGGGCGGGCGACAGTCGTGCAGGGCGCGCCCGGCGCCCACGCACGCGCAACCGAGATGAAGGCGCCATGCCCCGTCCCGCAATCCACCTGTTCAGCTTCGGCTACAAGTATTCCGGCCCGCCCCGGGACGAGAGCGGCCACGGAGGCGGGTTCGTGTTCGACTGCCGCGCGCTGCCCAATCCCTACTGGGACGAGGTCCTGCGCCCGTACCCGGGCCAGGCAGCGCCCATCGTCGCCTACTTCGAGGCGCGGCCGGAGGTCGCCGAATTCGCCCGTCACGCGGTGGAGCTGGTGCTATACACGGCGCGCAGCTACGAGCGCCTGGAGCGCGAGCGGCTGATGGTGGCGTTTGGGTGCACAGGAGGGCGGCACCGCAGCGTCTATCTGGCCGAGCGGCTCAAGGAGGCGCTGGAGCGCGCGGGCTTTCCGGTGGTGCTGACACACCAGGACCTGCATCGCGCTGCAGACGAGAGCCCGGTGACGGCGCGAGAGGCCGGCTCGTGAAGGCGTTCCTGCTGGCTGCGGGGCTGGGGACGCGGCTGAAGCCCCTCACCGACACGATCCCCAAGGCGCTGGTGCCCGTGCGCGGGGTGCCGATGCTGGAGCGGCTGGCGGCGGCGCTGGTGCGCGGCGGAGTGACCGAGTTCGCCCTCAACACCCACCACCTCTCCGCGCCGGTCGAACGCTGCCTGGCCGCCCGGCAGGGCCGCGGATGCTTCGCCGCGCTGCCGCACCTGCCCGTGCGCCTGTACCACGAGCCGGCGCTGCTGGGCACGGGCGGCGCGCTGCTCCATGCCGCCGAATTCTGGGGCGACGGACCGCTGCTGGTGTGGAACGCGGACATTCTCGCCGACCTCGATCCGCCGGCCCTGCTGGCGGCGCTGACCGGGGCTCAGCCGGCCACCCGGCCGGCGGCGTTGCGGGAGGCGCAGCGGGCGGATCCGCCGCCGGCGCACGCGGCTGAACCCTTGGCGCTGCTCGCCGTCAGCGACCGCCCGGCCAGCTCCCGCCTGCTGTTCGACGCGGACGGCGTGCTGTGCGGGATCGACTCGCCCCGGCGCAACGACCACCGTGTGCTGCGCCCGCCCCGGGGCGCGCTGGCGGCGAAAGCGTTCCACGGCGTGTCGGTGCTGGGCGCGCGCCTGAAAGCGGCGCTGGCGCGGCGGCACGCGCCGGGCAGCGCCTTCGACTTGATTGACGCCCTGCTGGAAGCGGTGGAGGAGGGCGAGCTTGCGTGCGCCTACGACGCGGGCGCGTCGTTCTGGGGCAGCACGGGCACGCCCGCAGAGCTGGAGCGGCTGGAGCGCGAACTCGGCGCGCGGCCGGAGCTGCTGGCGAGATGGACGCCGTAGCGGGCGGCGGGCAGCCTGCGCGGCGAGGCGATGCAGGGACGCGAAGCAGACGGACTTGCCCCTCAGACCGAGATTCCGTGGGGGGCGGCCCCCGCCGCGGTTCTTAAATACCACGACCGAAATCGGCACAAAGTAGATTCTCTCCCAAAACTCGTGGTAGGGGGCGTGAGGGGAACCGATGCAATTGCTCGCAGAGGTTCATGTGGGAAATGCCGGCCTACGCAAAGGCCTTCACCGGGGGGAGGGCTATGGCTCAGGAGATTGACAAGACCAAGGCGCAAGCTTTCGCGCGGCGGGTGTTCGACCTGTACACGGGCGCGGCGCTGACCCTGATGATCAACATCGGCTACCGCACCGGGCTGTTCGACGGGATCGCGCAGGGGCCGGGCACCAGCGCGGAGATCGCCCGGCGCGCGGGGCTCACCGAGCGCTACGTGCGCGAGTGGCTGGGGGCGATGGCCACGGGCGGCATCGTGACGCTTGATCCCGCCAGCGGCGTGTATGCGCTGCCGCCGGAGCACGCCCTGTGCCTGTCCGGCGCGAACCGGCTCAACGTGGCTCCCGGCAGCGCTTTGGTCACGCACTTGGCCAAGCACGTGCCCGCGATCATAGAGGCATTCCGCCACGGCGGGGGCATCCCGTACTCGGTATACCGCCCGGAATTCACACAGATCATGGACGAATCGTGGCGGCGCATCTATGATCAGGCGCTCATCGGCGAGTTCCTGCCCGCGGTGCCCGGCCTGCCGGAGCGGCTGGCGGCCGGCGCGCGCGTGGCGGACGTGGGCTGTGGCACGGGCCACGCCATCAACCTAATGGCCCAGGCCTACCCGCGCAGCACGTTTGTGGGCTACGACTTTGCCGCGGACGCCATCCGCGCCGCCGCCGCGGAGGCGGAATCCCTGGGCCTGTCCAACGCGCGCTTTCAGGTGCAGGACGTGGCGCGCCTGCCCGCCGATCCGAAGTACGACGTGCTGTTCGCCTTCGACGCCATCCACGACCAGGTGGACCCGGCGGGCGTGCTGGGCCGCATCCGCGCGGCGCTCACCCCCGGCGGCGTATTCGCCATGATTGACTTTAAGGGCACCAGCGACGTGCACGAGGACATGGCCAATCCTTTCGCTCCGTACTACTACACCGTCAGCACGCTGCATTGCATGACGGTTTCCCTGGCCCACGGCGGCGCCGGCCTGGGCACCATGTGGGGCGAGCGCGTCGCCCGCAAGATGCTCGCCGAAGCCGGCTTCGGCCAAGTCACGGTGAAGGATTCTCCCCGCCCGCAGAACTCCATCTACATTTGCCAGGCGGACTAGGCGTGGGGCAAGGCTTCCGGCCGAGGGTGAGCGCCGGGAGATGCGCCCCGCACCCTTGCGGCCCCGCTTACGCCGGGCAGCGCCTTCGATCTGATTGACGCGCTGCTGGAAGCGGTGGAGGAGGGCGGGCTCGTGCGCGCCAGCGACGCGGGCGCGTCGTTCTGGGGCAGCACGGGCACGTTCGCGGAGCTGGCGCGGCTGGAGCGTGAACTCGGCGCGCGGCCGGAGCTGCTGGCGAGATGGACGCCGTGAGGCGAGGGAGCGGCTTCTGTGGGGCGAAGGCGGAGCGGCGAGGGAGAGACGGCGCTGCCGCCGTCAGGCTTGCAACAGCCGGCGCTGCAAGAGGGTTTGCAGATCGCGCCGGCCATCGGCGACCAGCACGACCACCACGCGCCTGGGCAGCGCCCGGTACACGATCCGATAGGGCTTGAAGAAGACTTCCCGGTAGTCGCGCAGGCCCAGCGCGGCCAACTCGGGCGGAACCGCGCCGCGCCCCGGGGACTTTGCGAGCGACGCGACGGTGCGAACGATGCGCGCCAGCACGCGTTCCGCGCTGGCCGGAGAGTCGTGTTGGGCGAGATAGCCGTAGAGTTCGTCCAGGTCCTGCGCCGCCTCCGTGGAAAAGACGACCGGCCGCGCCATCATCGGATCCGATGTTTGGCGCGAATGCGCCGGTACACCTCCTCCGCCGGAACGACTTCGCCCTTCTCGATCTGCCGCTCGGCGAGCGCGAGAATCTTCAGCAGGGCCAAGGTCTGCTGGGTCTTCTCGTAGCTGGCGATGTCCTGAAGAACCGCCTTGGCCTCGCCGTGCTGGGTAATGACGAGCGGCTCGCCTCCATCCCTCAACTCCAGCAGCAGCTCGGCGGCGTGGGCCTTGAGATAGCTGATCGGCCTGACCTGCGTGGACAGTTTCATCGGAACTCCGGGCGCGGAAATAGCGACAAGACTGTATTTGGTCCGAATTTGGACCGTGGGTCAAGGGCGGCGGCCTCGGGCGGACACACTGGCCCTCGGACCACGATTGCCGGCGTGGCGACCCCCAGCCGTGGGACTTGAAGACGATGGCGATGACCGGAGGCGGGTGGATTTGCGTCAATGGCTCGTGGTAGGGACCGCCAGGGGAACGATCCGACAGGTATCGGCAGTCCAACTGGGGAATATCGGATAAGGGGAAGCTATGGCTAAGCAAGGAATGTCGAGCACGGGGCCGGGACTGATGGTGATAGGAGCCGCGCTGTTTGCGCTGTATGCGGTCGTATTCTTCTTCCGCAGCTTCATGGGCACCGGCTTCGAGCTGGGCGTGGACACTCTCAATGGCGTGACCAGGGATCAGCTCAATGCAGTGAACCCGGCCATCTACGCGTACATCACGCACCTGCACGTTGCAGTCGCCGGCTTCATCGCGTCCACGGCGCTCGCCGTTGCCGCGATCGCCTGGTACAGCGTGCGCAAGGGCGAGTGGTGGGGTTGGTGGAGCGCGGTGATCGCACCTGTATTGGCGCTGGCGGTGGCGATTCCGCTGCACTACGCAGGCGGATTTACCGTGGACTGGGTGACGCACTTGGGACCGATCTACGTCGCCACGGTCATCTACGTCGTCGGCGCGTTGCTGTGCCTGAAGACCATGATGGCGTAACTCGGCGCCACGCTCGCAGGCGTCCCAGGGCCTTCCGTCCAGCGGACAGGCCCTGGCCCGCTCGCCATGAACGGTTAGCGCGCTACCGCCCCGTTCGCCCCGTTCGCCTCGGCGCCCACGTTCGCCTCAGTGCGCCCAGTCGCCCATTGACCCGAAGCGATCCAGATAACCCGTACGCTGGCTGCTTCTCCGTGGCCTCGGGAATGCTGAATTCCGTGAAGAGGAGGGCCGGAGGCGAGAGCGGGGGAATGTTTCGCGACCCTCGTGCCGCGGCCCGGTCTCTCGCGCAACTGCCTGCACTTGGGACGTGAGTCTAGTGTTGCGCGATGAGGCTGCCGGGCGACGCCGAGACGCTCCAAACCGCTACTGGGCGCTACCTTATCAGAGCCTGCAACGAGACCAGCGGACCCCATCCCATTCGCCCGGAATGGGATGGGGACGTCGGGCGAGGCCTCCGTCACGCCACGGGGATGAACTCCCGTGACCCGGTCTTCTTCCCGTCGAGCAGCTCCCAGCGCTGCTCGGCGAGGATCCAGCGCTGGCCGGGTCCAGCGTCGGGGAATTCGCCGGCGAGGTGGAGCGTGTTGTTGGCACTGCACGCGAGCAGCCGCCCCTGGTCGTCCAGCTCGATGGTGTTGACGCAGGTGTTCGCCTGGGGCGTGCCGATGCCGGGGCCCTGCCAGGTCTGGCCCATGGTCAGGCCGGTGAAGCCCGCGAGCATGCTGCGGTTGACCCCGCCGTGGGCGACGACGAGCACCTCCCCGTGTCCACCGGGCAGGATCGCGCGCCGCACATACGCCATCACGCGCGCCTGCAAGTCCAGCCAGCTCTCCCCGCCCTGCGGCCGCCACGCCATCGGGTCGCCCTGGATCGCGGCCTTCCACTCGCTGTGGGGCCGCCCCTGCAGCACGCCCAGGTTGACCTCCTTCAGCTCGTTGGCGAACTCCAGCGGCACCGTGCGCGTGCCGGGGCGGCGCTCCAGGATCTTGCCGAGCGTGAGGGCGCAGCGCTCCAGCGGGCTGGAATAGACGATCGCAAAAGGCACCTCGCGCAGGGCCTGGGCGAGCAGCTCCGCCTGGCGCAGACCCTTTTCCGTCAGGCGACCCTGGGTGGGGTCCTGGCCCTGTACGACGAAGTCGCGGTTGTTGTAGGTTTCCCCGTGGCGCACAAGGGTCAGGCGCATCATGCGGCTCATCCTTTTTGGCTAGATATGTCGCTGCTTGGGCGCGGCGTCCGGCCCGGTGCAACGACGTTCCCGGACCAAGGGCTATTGTTCCCGAACCGGGCGCCGCCGCCAAGTGCGCCGTTGCACCTATAATGCCGCAGCGTTGCCAGGAGGAATCGCCCCATGCCTGAGTCGGCCTTCTTTCGCGAGACGAGCGAGCGGCTGCGCGCGCTGCAGGAGCAGCTCTGCGCGGGCTTGAGCCGAGCGGACGGACGGCCCTTCGGCCGGGACGAATGGTCGCGCGCGGAGGGCGGCGGGGGCGTGACGCGGGTCATAGATGAGGCGCGCCGGGATGTGGCGGGAGCGGCAGGCGGCGCGTCCGGCGCGGGCGGTGCCGCGGACGGCGCTGCGGGCGGAGTCGCGGGCGGAGTCGCGG
>JBGOTW010000027.1:0-25625 GCA_041476685.1 bacterium
CCGAGCCGGAAGACCCCGCTCCTCGGCGAATACGACGTCGTCGTCTTGGGCGGTGGTCCGGCTGGAATCGCGGCCGCGGCCGCCGCGGCCCGCGCCGGGCAGTCCACCATCCTGATCGAGCGCTACGGCTTCCTGGGCGGAGCAGGAACCGCGGCCGGGCTCTCCACCTTCTGCGGCCTGCACGCGAACGTGCACGGCGAGCACATGCAGGTCATCCACGGCCTGGCCGACGAGATCCTCGAACGCCTGCAGCGCAAGGACGGCCTCAATGCCCCCCACCTGTCCCTGGGCGGCAAGGTACAGGCCCAGGCCTACGACATCTCGGCCTACAAGATCGTCGCGGACGAGCTGCTCGTCTCCTCCGGCGTGAAGGTGCTGTTCCACGCCTTCGCGGTGGGCGTGATCAAGCGCGCGGAGCGGGAGATCGACGCGCTTCTCGTCGAGACCAAGTCGGGCCGCTTCGCCATTCGCGGCAGGATGTTCATCGAATGCTCCGGGGACGGCGATCTGGCCGAATGGGCGGGAACGCCCTTCGAGCTCGGGGACGGCGCGGGCAACATGCTCTATCCCTCTACCATGTTCCGCATCAATGGCGTGGATCCGGTCAAGGCGGGCCGCGCCTGGGAGGAGATTCCCCGGCTCATGGACGAGGCGGAGCGGCGCGACGGGCGCCGCTTTCCGCGCAAGGGGGCCATCGTCCGGCCGCAGAAGAATCCGATCGAATGGCGAGCCAACCTCACGCAGATCAAGATGCCGGACGGCAGGGCCGTCAGCGGCATCGACGTGGAAGAGATGAGCTACGGCGAGATCGAAGGCCGCCGGCAGTGCTGGGAGGTGTTCGAATTCATCCGCTCCGCCACGCCCGGCTTCGAGAACGCGTATATCGTCGAGATCGCCCCGCAGATCGGGATACGGGAGACGCGCCGCATCGTCGGCCACTACATGCTCAGCGAGTCCGACATCCTCAATTGCGCCGACTTTCCCGACAGCATCGGGGTCAACGGCTGGCCGGTCGAGGCCCATGTCGCCGGCAACGTCGTGATCAAGTTCCCGCAGATCCCGGAGTCCCGCGGTTTCAATCAGCTACCGTACAGGATGATCGTGCCGAAGGGCGCGGACAATCTCTTCGCCGCCGGACGGTGCGCCTCGATGACCCACGACGGCCAGTCGTCGGCGCGCGTGTCGGGACCCTGCTTTGCGATGGGGCAGGCCGCGGGAACGGCTGCCGGGATCGCCCTGGACTCGCACGTGCTGCCGGCGCAAGTGAACGTGCAGGCGCTGCAGCGGCAACTGGAAAAGGACGGCGCGTATCTCGGCACCCGCCGCGGCGGGCACGAAGCAGGTTCCTGAGGGAGCACCCGGCGCGTCCGGCAGGGTGTGAACGGGGAGAGACCGATGAAGCTGACCGACGACGAACGGGCCATGCTCGACGGCAAGCAGGGTCCCGCCCGGCAGAAGGCGATGGACCTGCTGGTGCGGTACGGCGAGGCCCTGGGCGCGGAGGACTTCGTGGACACGAACAACGTGTGCACGTCCGTCGGCGCGACGACGCCCTTCCTGCGGGACTTCGCGGCCAAGGCGGGCGGCCTTGACGCGGCCTTCTCGGAATTCAACCTGGACAGCTCCGAGGCGGTCCAGATTCCCAAGGCGAAGGCGTTTTCCTGCCAGCTCATCCAGGGCCTGGACCCGGATCATTGGCAGGAGCAGGGGGTTGCCCCCGCGACCCGCGCCCTGCACGAGGTCAACGAGTCGTTCAGCGCGGGGATCGGCCTGCAGATGATGAACACCTGCACGCCCTACCTGGTGGGGAACGTCCCGGTGAAAGGCGAGCACTGCGCCTGGATGGAATCCTCGGCAGTCGCGTACTGCAACTCCGTGCTCGGCGGCCGCACCAACACGGAAGGGCGCGAGAGCAGCAGCGCCGCCATGCTGACGGGCAAGATCCCCAACTGGGGACTGCATCTCGACGAGAACCGCTTCGGCACGCACCTGGTCGAGGTGGACGCGGCGGTCGAGGACATCATGGACTGGGGGCTGCTCGGCTACTATCTCGGCGAGGCCATCCTGGACGGACTGCCGGTGCTGGTGCGCCGCGGCAAGGTGCCCGACCTGCCCCGGCTCAAGCATTTCGGGGCCGCCGCCGCCACGTCCGGCGGCATCGAGATGTACCACATCGTCGGGGTCACGCCGGAGGCGCCCACGCTCCAGGAAGCCTTCGGCGGGAGAAAGCCGCGGGCGACGTTGAGGTACGGCCGCGCCGAGCGCGAGCTGGCCTACCGCAACCTGAACGCCCACGCGACGGACACGAAGGTGGACTTCGTCATGCTCGGCTGCCCGCACTCGTCCCTGGAGCAGGTGTGGAACGCGGCCAAGCTGCTCGAAGGCAAGCGCCTGCACAGCGGCGTCAACCTGTGGATCTTCACGCCGCGCTCCATCCGCGAAGTGGCCGACCGCAACGGGTACACCAAGATCATCACGGATGCCGGCGCGCGGCTCATGAGCGATACCTGTCCCGCACTGGGCCAGGTCATGCCCAAGGGCGTCAAGGTGGCCGCCACGGACTCCGCGAAGCAGACGCACTACCTGCCTTCCATCATGGGCGTGCAGACGTGGTTCGGCTCGACGGAGGACTGCGTGCGCGCCGCCATCACCGGGCGATGGGAGGGTGCGCTGCGATGAGCAAGATCGTGCTGCACGGCCGCAAGGTCGTGGGCGGCTGCGCGGAGGGCGAGGCGCTCGTCACCCGGGACGCGATATCCGCCTGGGGCGGCGTCAATCCGCTGACGGGCACCATCATAGACGCGCGGCACGAGCTCAAGGGACAGAGTTTCAAGGGCAAGGTGCTGGTCTTTCCCGGCGCCACGGGTTCATCAGGCTGGTCCACGCGCTTCCACATCGCGCGGCTGGCCGGAGCGGCGCCGGTGGCCCTCATCTTCAACGAGATGTCCACCAAGGTCGCGTTGGGCGCCGTCGTCGCGCACGCGCCCGCGGTGACGGAACTCGATCAGGACCCGCTGCAGGTCATCGCCACCGGCGACTGGGTCAAGGTGGATGCCGACAACGGCATCGTCGAAATCACCAAGAAATCGCCCGACAGCAGGCAGGGATGAGGCATGGGATTCAAGCTCGAAGGGCATGTCGCCATCGTGACGGGCGGGGCGCGCGGGATCGGGCTCGGCATTGCGCGGCGCCTGACGGCGGAGGGATGCCGCGTCATCGTCTGGGACCGGGACCTGTCCCCGCTCTCCTCCGGCAACCCGGGCTTCACGCCCGCGCTCGTCCAGACGGTGGATGTGACCGATCTGGCTTCGGTCGAAAAGGCATTCACGGCGGCGCTGGCGAAGTTTCCCAAGATCTCGGTGCTGGTCAACAATGCCGGCATCAACGGGCCGACCGTCCCCACCTGGGAATACACTCTCGCGGACTGGGACCGCGTGCTCGGGATTGACCTGACGGGCGTGTTCTATTGCTCCCGCACGGTCGTTCCGCACATGCGGGAACAGCGCTACGGCCGGATCGTCATGACGGCCTCGATCGTGAGCGAAAAGGGCGTGGGCAACGCGTGCGCCTACTCCGCGGCAAAAGCGGGCGTCGTCGGGTTCGCGCGCGGGCTCGCGAAGGAAGTGCTCGACCGCGGCATCACCGTGAATTGCGTGGCGCCGACGATGACGGAGACGGAGCTGCTCCAGCAGGTGACGCCCGACTATATCCAGACGGCGCGCGCGAAGATCCCCATGAATCGCTTCTGCACGGTGGACGAGATCGCCGCGATGGTGGCGTTCGCCGCGAGCCCCGACTGCAGCTTCACCACGGGGGCCGTCTTCGACGTGTCGGGCGGCCGCCTGATCACCTGAGCGGCCCTTTTACCCTGCGCCGGCTTGTCGGCGCGGATCGCACACCGCCACTTCCGGGAGAAATCGGCATGATCACCAAATGGGCCAAGGCACTCTGCCTGGTTTTCCTCGCCGTCTGCATCGCCGGCGTCGCGACAGCAGCCGACACGGTCAAGGTCGGGGTCATCAGCTCGTTCTCCGGCCCCTTCGCGCGCTGGGGGGAACAGATGCGCCAGGCGATTGCCGTCTATCAGAAGCAGCATGGCACCTCGGTCAACGGCATTCCGATCGAAGTCATTTTCCGTGACGATGGCGGCCCCGATCCGGCCCGTGCGCGGCAGTTGGCGGAGGAATTGATCCTGCGGGAAAAGGTGCAGTTCCTCGGGGGTTTCGTCTTCACGCCCAACGCCCTCGCCGTCGCCCAACTCGTGACGGAGTCCAAGACGCCCATGGTGATCTTCAACGCGGCGACGGCGGTCATCGTGCGCAAGTCGCCCTACTTCGTGCGGGTGAGCCAGACGATTCCGCAGGTGGCGGCCCCGATCGGGCACTGGGCCGTGAAGAACGGCGTCAAGACGGTCGTGACGGCGGTATCGGACTACGGGCCGGGCTTCGACGCCGAGGAGTATTTCTCGAAAGCCTTCAAGGCGGGCGGCGGACGGGTGCTGGAATCCATCCGCATCCCGCTCGCCACCACCGACTTCTCCCCGTTCTTCGAGCGCGTCCGCCAGCAGAAGCCGGACGCCCTGTTCATCTTCGGGCCCGGCGGCCCTCCGACGGTGGGCATGATCAACACGTGGGCCTCCCGGCTCAAGCCCGACGGAATCCGGCTGCTCTGCACAGCCGAAACCCAGGAGATCGACCTGCCCAAGATCGGGCCGGCGGCCCTGGGCGTCGTATCGTCCTTCCACTACACGGAGACCGTGGACAATCCGCTGAACAACGCGCTGTGGGCGGATCTGACCCAGATGTTCGGCAAGGACACGGTGCCCGATCTCGCCTCCGCCCAGTCCTATGACGGCATGCACGTCATCTACCTGACCGTGGCGAAGCTGGGCGCGCGCTTCAACCCGGACGACGCGATCAAGTTCATGAGCAACCTGTCGTTCGACAGCCCGCGGGGCCCGGTCAAGATTGACCCGAAGACCCGCGACGTTATCCAGAACGTCTATCTTCGCAAGGTGGAACGGCGCGGAGGAAAGCTCCAGAACGTCAATTTCGAGACGATCCCGATGGTGCGCGACCCGTGGAAGGACGACCATCCGGAATAGCGCCAGCTTTCTAGACCGGACCGGAACCGATGTCCTTCCTGACGATCCTCCTCGACGGCCTTGCCTATGGGATGGTGCTCTTCATCATTTCGGTCGGCCTGACCGTCACGATGGGCCTGATGCGCGTCGTGAACCTTGCCCACGGCGCCTTCGCCATGATCGGCGGCTATATTGCGGCCACGCTGATGAAGTCGGGCGTGGCCTTCTTTGCGGCCGCCGCGCTCTCGGCTGTTGCGGTCGGGATCCTCGGCGCCGTGGCGGAAATGACCCTCTACCGGCCGCTGTTCCGCAAGGGCGAGCTGCCCCAGGCGCTGATGACGTTCGGCCTGAGCTTCGTCGTGATCGCGGTGCTGACCGTGATCTATGGCACCCGGATGGAGCCGCTCCCGGTGCCCGAGTATCTCGACGGGCTCGTCAGCATCGGCTACCGCACCTATCCGGCGTATCGGCTGTTTCTCATCGCCGTGGGGCTGATCCTGGCGGCCGTGCTGTGGCTTGTCATTGACGGCTCGCTCTATGGGGCGCGGCTCCGCGCGGCGGTGGACAACCCGCGCATGGCCCGGGCGGTGGGAATCAACGTGGACCGGCTGTTCACCGCGACGTTCAGCGCCGGGTGCGCCCTGGCCGCTTTCGGCGGTGTGATCGGAGCGGCGCTGCTGCCCCTCGAACCCTTCTATGCCTTGCGCTACCTGGTGCTCTTCCTGGTGGTCGTCGGAGTCGGAGGCTACGGCAGCTTCAAGGGCTCATTCCTCTCCGCCCTGACGATCGGCATCATCGACATCGCCGGCAAGTACCTGTTTCCGGTGGTGGCCGCGTACCTGCTCTACGGCATCGTCCTGGTGCTGTTGCTCTGGCGCCCTCATGGCCTCGTTCCGCTCCGCTCCGCGGGCTGACCCGCTTTCCCGGTGACGCGCATGAATCGGGCCTGGGAAGGCAGGATCTCGGCAGCCGGGCATGCCCTGCCTTGGCTCATCGCGATCGGCGTGTTCTTTGTCGCCGGGGGCTATCTGAGCCTGGGCACCAATGTGCTGATCATGATCCTGTTCACCCTGTCCCTGGATCTCGCCATGGGCCATGCGGGGATCGTGTCGCTCGGACACGCCGCATTCTTCGGCTTCGGCGCCTACGCGGCGGGAAACTTCGCCCTGCTCGTTCACGCCGATCCCGTCGCCGGGCTGGCGTTTGCTACGGCGCTGACCGGGCTGCTGGGGCTGGCGACCGGCGCGCTGATCCTGCACACCGAAGGCATCACCCTGATGATGCTGACGTTGGCGATCGCCTCGCTGCTGGCGGAATTCGCCAACCAGACCCATGTCCTCACCGGGGGCGACGACGGGCTGGAGCTGCCGCGCTCGGCCCCGCTGCTGGGTCTGTTTCGCTTCGACCTGTATGGGCAGACGGCCTACCTGTACACGCTGGGGGTGCTGTTCGTGTGGTTCGTCGCCGCCTGGCGCGTCCTGCGCTCGCCCTTCGGACGGTCGCTGGACGGCATCCGGCAGAATCCGCGCCGCATGCGGGCCATCGGCACTCCCGTCTGGAAGCGGCTCGTGGCGGCCTACGGCTTGTCCGCGGCGATGGCCGGCAGCGCGGGAGCCCTCTCCGCCCAGAGCGCCCGCCTCGTCAGCCTCAGCTCGCTCGGGGTGCTCTTGTCCGGAACGGTGGTCGTTACCCTGACGCTGGGAGGCACGCGCCGGCTGTACGGAGCCTTCCTGGGCGCGACCGTCTACGTCGTGGTGCAGAGCTTCGCCGCGCAGATAGACCCGTTCCGCTGGATGCTCTTCGTCGGCGCCCTGATGATGGGCGTGGTGCTGTTTCTCGAACGCGGCTTGATGAGCCTGGTGGATTCCGCCAGCGACCGCCTGAACGCGGCTCTTGTCCGCGCCGGAAAGCGATGAGCGAGACTTCCATTCTATCGGTGCGCGGACTGTGCAAGGCGTTCGGCGGCCTGGCCGTCGCGCAGGATTTCGACCTCGATCTGCCGCTGGGCGCGCGCGTGGGCCTGATCGGACCGAACGGCGCCGGCAAGACCACGATCGTCAACCTGCTCACGGGCGTCCTGACGCCCGATGCCGGAACGATCCTGATTGCCGGAGCGCCGATCGGCGGCCTCAAGCCGGAGGCGCGCGTCCACCGCGGGTTGGCCCGCACGCACCAGATCAACGCCCTGCTCCTGGAAACCAACGTGCGGGAGAACGTCGCGATCGCCGTCGCGGAGCGGGAGCGGGTCGCCTGGCGGATGCTGCGCTACGGCGTGCAGTGGCGGGCGTGCCTGGAGGAGGCCGACGCCCATCTCTCGCACCTGGGCCTGGCGGACGACGCGGAGCGGAAGGTGGCCGAGCTGCCCTACGGCAAGCAGCGCCTGCTGGAAATCGCGATCGCCATGGCGCTGCGCCCGCGCGTGCTCCTGCTCGATGAACCGGCCGCCGGCGTGCCTTCCGCCGAGGCGCACATCATCCACGATGCGCTGGACCTCCTGCCGGCGGATGTCGCCATCCTGATGATCGAGCACGACATGGACCTCGTCTTCCGTTTCGTGCGGGAGATCGTCGTGCTGGTGCAGGGGCGCGTGCTGACGAGGGGCAAGCCTGCGGACATCGCCGCCGATCCCCGCGTGCGGGCCGTCTACCTCGGCAGGAGCGCGGCATGAGCACGAGCCTGTCGCTCGAGAATCTCGTCGCGGGCTACGGGCCCACCATCGTGCTCGACGGCGTCTCGCTGGAGGTGCCGGCGGGCGGCACGCTGGCGGTGCTGGGCCGGAACGGGGCGGGCAAGAGCACGCTGCTGTCCACCCTGATGGGATTCACAACGCGGCATGGCGGCGCGATCCGCCTCGGAGGCAGCGCAGTCGAGGCGCTCGCGCCCCACGTCCGCAACCGCCTGGGGCTGGGCTATGTCCCGCAGGAACGGGAGATCTTCCCGTCGTTGAGCGTCGAGGAGAACCTGGCGGTGGCCGCGCGGCCCAAGGGCTGGACGAGCGGTCAGGTCTTCGCCCTGTTTCCCGCGCTCGCGGAGCGGCGGCGCAATTCGGGCAATCGCCTGTCCGGGGGCGAACAGCAGATGCTTGCCATCGGCCGGGCGCTGGTCGGCGCCCCGCAGGTCCTGCTGCTGGACGAGCCGATGGAAGGGCTCGCGCCGATCGTCGTCGAGGCCGTGTACGACGCCCTGCGCCGGATTCGCGACGAGGCCGGCCTGACCATCGTGCTCGTGGAGCAGAAAGTCGACTTGGCGCTCGCCTTCGTGCGCGAGGCGATCGTGCTGCACCGCGGCAAGATCGTCTTCCGGGGCGCGAGTTCCACCCTGATGGCGGATGAGGTCGCCAAGGCACAGCTGCTCGGCGTCGAATCCAACGCAAAGGTGACGCGCGCCTCGTGAACCCCGCCCCACGCGAGGCGCGAGGCCTGGCGACAAGCAGCATTGCAGCGACAAAAACGGCGGCGGGCGGCACGGCGGCGGGCGGCACGGCGGCGGGCGGCACGGCGGCGAAAAGCACTGCGGCGAAAAGGAGCGAAGGCATGACGCGAAAATTGCGCAGCAATTTCGAGCACGGAACCTCGCGCTGGGCCGTGCGGCGGGCGCAATGGAAGGCGCTGGGCATCTCCGACGCGGACATGGAAAAGCCGAAGATCGCCGTGGTCAACACCTCCTCGGGCCTGTCGAGCTGCTTCAGTCATCTGGACGGCATCGCCGCCAGCCTGAAGGAGGCGATCCGCGCGGCGGGCGGACTGCCGTTCGAGGTGCGCACCGCCGCCCCGAGCGATTTCATCACCAGCGCGGGACACCGCGGCGGATACATCCTGGCGACCCGCGACCTGATCGCGAACGATATCGAGGTGCAGGTCGAGGGGGCGCTGCTGGACGGCATGGTGGGCCTGACCTCCTGCGACAAGACCGCGCCGGGCCAACTCATGGCCGCCGCCCGGCTCAATATCCCGAGCCTTGTGGTGATCTGCGGCTACCAGCCCAGCGGCAAGTTCCAGGGCAAGCACGTGGACATCGAAGACGTCTTCCTCGCCGCCGGACACGTCGCCAGCGGGCGCGTGACCGCCGCGGAGCTGGCCGGGATGTCGGAGAACGCCGTGCTGGGGCCCGGCGTGTGCGCCGGCATGGGCACCGCGAATTCCATGCACATCGTCTGCGAAGCGCTCGGCATGGCCCTGCCCGGCAGCGCGCCCGTGCTCGCGAACAGCCCCAAGATGCTGGAGCAGGTGCGGGAGGCGGGCGGACGAATCGTCAAGATGGTGTGGGACGATCTCAAGCCGCGGGACATCCTGACGAAGGAGACCTTCGCCAACGCCGCGATGGTCATGCTTTCCCTGAGCGGCTCGATCAATACCGTCAAGCACCTCCAGGCCATCGCGGTGGAGGCCCAGTGCGACGTGGACGTGTACGGGCTATTCGAGCAGTACGCCGACCGGGTCCCCCTGGTCAGCGCGATCCGGCCGAACGGGGAGCACCTGATCGAGGAGCTTGAAGCGGCGGGCGGGGCGCGGGCGGTGATGAAGAGCCTTGAGGGATTGCTCTTCAAGAATGCGCGCACCGTCACGAATCAGACGGTGGGGCAGATCCTCCAGGACACCGAAATCCGGAACCCGGAGATCATCCGGCCCGCCCACCGGCCGCTCTCGCGGCGCGCGTCCATCGTCATCGTGCGGGGATCGCTGGCGCCCGGCGGAGCCATCGTGAAGCTCGGCGTCGCGGACGACCGGGCGTTGACCTTCCACGGCCCGGCCAACATCTATCACTCCCGGGAAGAGGCGCTCGCGGGGTTGCAAAAGGGCGAGATCGCGCCCGGCCAGGTGGTCGTCCTGAGAGGCATGGGCGTCAAGGGCGGGCCCGGCATGGCGATGGCGTCGGCCCTCGTGTTCGCCCTGGACGGAGCGGGCCTCAGCGAGAAAGTGGCCGTGGTCACCGACGGCCAGTTGTCCGGGCTGGTCAATCGCGGGCTGGTGGTCGGGGAGGTGTCGCCGGAAGCCGCCGAGGCCGGTCCGCTGGGTCTGGTCGAGAACGGCGACCTGATCTCCATCGACGTCGAACGCAAGGTGGTGAATCTCGAGGTGAGCGAAAGCGAGCTGGCGGAGCGCCGCAAGCGCCCGCGGGAATGGGCGCCGCCGCCGGAGCGCGGCTGGCTGTCCATCTATCGCCGGGTGGTGCAGCCGCTGCCCAAAGGGGCGGTGCTGGTCGAGCCCGACTGAGAGAGAAGGGGCCGGCTTGAAGCCGTGTCCGAACCGAACGGCCCACCGCCGCAGGCTCGTGCCTTGCTGCAGGCTTGTGCCATGCAATCGCCGGGCACACGTGAAGAAGGGAAAAATTCACGCTGAGACCGGGCGACTGGAGGTCCGGGCGCCGGCCCGAGGGGGGCACGCGACGGATCGGCTGGAGCCGCATAGCTGCGCGGACCGGCAGCGGTGCGGCGACTCTGGCTCCGCGGCAATCCCGGCTGAACAAGGACCGCGCCGACACATCCCGCGGCAGCCTTATCCGCCGCGGTGCTGCACCGTTTCCGTCACTGCTTTCGAAGGCAAGGCTATCGGTACGTCTAGCGGAGAGGCAGGGATTCGAACCCTGGGTACGTTTTCACGCACACATGCTTTCCAGGCATGCGCCTTCAACCACTCGGCCACCTCTCCGGTGGGATCACACAGGCGTATGCCGCCCGGGCAAGGAAGATTCCGTCGGCAGCGGGTACCTGCGGCGCCAACAACCTACGGGGAATCGCGGCGATTGAAAAGTGCCCGGTCACCTGCGGACGCGGTGCAGCGGGTGGAGGAGCGTGCCGCGACCGGCCCTCGTGGCTCCCGGACGCCCGGCAGCTTCTCTGACTGAGCGGGACGCCGGACGGCTATTCGAACTGCAGCTCGGCGATATCGCGGACGAAGATCTCGTACGTGCCGAAGCTCGTTTCCCCGTAGCACTTGCTCGTCCGCTCCAGGGTCAGCTCGAGCGTCTCGCCGGTCTTCAGCTTGACCTTGGCCAGGATCAGGTTCGGGCTGCTCGTGACGGCGGTGGGCACGATCTGCACGGATTGCATCTTCGGAAACGGAATGCTGACCGTGGCTTGGCCGAACTGCCCCTGGAAGTGCACCTTGCCCTCCCAGGTAAAGCGGTGCGCCTCGGCCTTGGCTCCGCGGCTGTCCGTCACCATGACCGTGTAGTTCTTGTCGGGAATGGGTACGACTTTCTCGGTGCTCGAATTGCCGCCGCCCATCCCCATCAGCCACAGGGCCGCCAGGCCCAGCGCGGCGACCCGCAACGCCCGGCCTCGGTGCAGGCCCGACTTGCCGACGGCATGCGCGCAGGCAGCCGTGCGTGTTCCGTTCGCAAGCATCTTCCGCATAGGCCCGCCCGTTCCAGAGTCCGACCATTGGCGCATCAGCGCATCCCCACCAAACGTACTAGGCCACGCCCTCGGGATGCAAGGTGCGTGCGCGCCGGAGAGGGCTGCGGGTGCCGCGCTACGCGTCCGTCAGCACGGCGATGCCCGGCAGGGTGCGGCCTTCAAGGAACTCCAGGGAGGCCCCGCCTCCGGTGGACATGTGGCTGATCCGATCGGCCACGCCCGCCTCGTTGGCCGCCGCCACGGAGTCTCCTCCGCCGATCACCGTTATGGCGCCGGCGCGCGTCGCGTCGGCCATCACCTGCGCGATCGCCATCGTCCCCGCGGCGAAGCGCGGCAGCTCGAACATGCCCATCGGTCCGTTCCAGACGACCAGCTTCGCCTTGCGCACCTCGTCCTGGTAGCGGCGGATGGTGTCCGGGCCGATATCGAGCCCCACTTTTCCGGCGGCGATGTCCACGCCGCTGGGTTCGGCGCGCGAATCCAGGCCGGGCTTCGCGGGCTTGCCCGGCTTGCTCGGCGGGGGAAACCCCGCCTGCGGCGAGACAAGATGGTCGCTCGGCAGCAGCAGGCGCCTGCCCTTGGCCTGCGCCTCTTGCAGCAGCTCGCCGGCCAGCTTGAGGTGCGGCTCGTCGAGCAGGGACGCGCCGATCCCGTGGCCCTGCGCCTTGAGGAACGTGTAGGCCATCGCGCCGCCGATGAGCAGCGTGTCGGCCCGCTCCAGCAGAGAGCGGATCACGGGAATCTTGTCGCCGACCTTCGCGCCGCCCAGCACGGCGACATAGGGATGCACGGGCGCCGCCAGGGCCTGCCCGAGGAACTCGAGCTCCTTCGCGATCAGGAAGCCGCAAGCCGCCTGCGGAAACAGCTTCGCTACTCCCGCGGTGGACGCGTGGGCGCGGTGCACCGTCCCGAACGCATCGGACACGTAGGCGTCGCCGAGGCGGGCCAGGGCCTGGGCGAAGCCCGGCTCGTTCTTCTCCTCCTCCTTGTGGAAGCGCACGTTCTCCAGCAGCAGCACCTGACCCGGAGCGAGCGCCTTGGCGGCTGCCTCCGCCTTGGGGCCGATGACCTCCGGACAGAACGCGACGGGCTGGGCCAAGAGCTCGGCCAGGCGCAACGACACGGGCCGCAGCGACAGCTTCGGATCGGCCTGCCCGTCCGGCCGTCCCAGGTGCGACACAAGCACGACCTTCGCCCCGCGCCCGATCAGGTGCCGGATCGTCGGCAGGCTCGCGCGGATGCGCGTGTCGTCGCCCACGCTGCGGACGCCGCCCGCGCTCTCCTCGAGCGGCACGTTGAAGTCCACCCGTACCAGCACCGTCTTTCCCTCGACGGGCAGGCGTTCCACGCTCAGCTTGCGCGGCAACGATGCCATGAGCTTGCCTCCTGATCGGAATCACAGGTCGGAATCGCACGCGGACACGCCGGCGTAGCGCACGCCCCGATGCGGACGCGGCAGCGAACGCAAGCGCCCGTGCGCCGGATGTCCCTATCCCAAGTGTGGCCCGGCCGCCCACGCGGCGCTTGACATACGTCAGATCGCCAGCCCGCTCGGCTGGCCGCGTGCGAGACCAACGCCGTGCCAGACGGACGGTGTGCCAAATGGGGCCGCGCGCGGCGCACGGGCTCCCGCTCACCCGGCCTTCCAGGCGAGATGGATGACCGAGGCCCCGAACACGTATTCCACCACTTCCGCTCGCGCGAAGCCCGCCTCCAGCATCCGCTGCCGCAAGGCCTGCTGCCCGGGGTAGGCCAGCGACGACGCCGGCAGGTAGGCGAACATGTCCTGGCCGCGCTGCAGCAGCCGCCCGATGACCGGCACCACGTGAAAGAAGTAGAAATCCACCAGCGGACGGAGCCACGGGTGCGTCACCTTGCCCACGTCCAGCGAGCCCAGCACCCCGCCCGGCTTCAGCACGCGCTGGATCTCCTTCAGGCAGCCGTCGAGGTCCACCACGTTGCGCAGGCCGTAGCCGATCGTGACGAAGTCCAGGCTCGCCGTGCGAAAGGGCAGGCGCATCGCGTCGGCGCACAGCACGTGCCGGTACGGCGCCGGGGACGCCTGTCTTACTCCCGTAGCGCCCGGTGCAGCCGAGCCCGGTTCAGCGGAGCCTGGTTCAGGGGCGCCCAATGCAGTGACATCCGGCGCGGCGGCGTGCGGTGCGGTGGTGCCCGCCGCGCCCCGCCCGGCAATGGGCTGTGCGGGCGGCAGTGCCAATCGCCGCTGGGCGATGCGCAGCATGTTCAGGGAGAAGTCCGCCGCAATCACTCCGCCTGCGGGTCCGAGGCGTGACAGGCAACGCCGGGCAATGTCGCCCGTGCCGCAGCACAGATCCACGCCCAGGGCATCCCCGCGCAGGGCGAGCCTGCGGACGAGCGCCCGCTTCCAACGGCGATGCTGGCCCTGGGTGATCAGGTCATTGAACAGATCGTACTGGCGCGCGATCTCGTCGAACTTGGTGCGGACGTAGCGGGCCTTCTGCTCGGGCGGGGGAAGCTGGTATGGCATGGACACGCGGCGGGAGGAAGGATGCGCTCTCCGGCGGAGGCGGGAAGCGGCGGGGGCGGGGAACGCGCTCCCCGGACCGGAGGCTAGGGCATGCCACCATTGACCGCCCATCCGCAAGCGCTGCCCCGAGGCATGCCCGCGCTGTGCTGGCAGGGCACCACCCTACGTGACGGTTGCCGTGCCAGGTACCGTGCCGCACACGGCTGCCGACCCGGCCCATGCCGCCGGAATGGCCCCGGGCGCCGCAAGCGGGCGTGCGCGGGAACCGCTTCCCCGACAGAGGCGCCGCACCGATGATCCCCGCCGCACTCCTCGCGCGCCTCCCGCTGCTGACCGATGGCCGCCCGGGGGACTGGCTGCGCCAGCAGCACTCCCGCGTGGCCGGCCCCGTCGAGGCGCTCAATCTGCGCCGGCCCGATTGGGTGCAGGTGGCGCACAGCGAGTTCTTCGGCGCCGGGGCACGGGTGCTGCGCACCAACACCCGCTTCGCCAGCGCACCCACCCTTGCGCGGCACGGGCTCGACGACCGCTGCGAGGCAATCAACAATTCCGGGGCCGCGTGCGTGCGGCAGGCCGTCGGCCAGCAGGCCGTGCTGCTGGGCAGCATCGGCGAAATCGGGACGGAGAGCGGCCTCGTCGCCGGCCTGCGCCCGTCCGCCGCGGACCGGGAGCGGGCCTATGGGCAGCAGGCCGTGTACCTGTCCGATACGGGCTGCGATGTCCTGCTGCTCGAGGGATTCGGCTCCGTGGACGAGTGCCTGTTGGTCTTGCGGCTGGTGCGCGGCGCGGGAGATGCGCCGGTGCTCGCGCTGCTGGCCCTGGACGCGGCGGGACAAACCGGCGACGGACTGCCTGTCGGTGCGGCCGCCCGGCGCCTCGCCGACGCGGGGATGGACGCGGTCGGGCTGCTGTGCGGTCCGGAGCACGCCAGCCTGCTCGAGCCAGCCCTCGCCGCCCGCGAAGCGGGCGTCCCCGTGGCGGTGCTGCTGCAGGCTTGGCCCATGGCGTTGGGTCAGGAGCGGCCGCCGGAAGGCATCCGCGACCCGCTGTCCGTCCAGGGTTTCGCCCAGCGGCTGGCGCCGCTCGCGTCCGTGGCAGCCCTGCTGGGCGGCGGCGCGGGCATCACGCCCGCCCACGTCAAGGCCCTGGCCGCGACGCTGGCTCGGGGATAGCTCTTGTTGGAGAACTTCTTCCGAGGGGCTTTGCTCCTCGGACTCCCCAGCAGAGAGCGGTTGCTCCCTGCACTCTGGTTTTGCGCTGAATCCGCGCTAAGCGCGGATTCAGCGCAAGAATTGGGCTCTGGGGCCCCCGGCCCCAGTTGCCCAGGCAACCGGGGGGTGCGGGGCAGCGCCCCGCGACCTGCCCCGTCGATAAGAGGTTGCAGTTGCGCGCCGCTACTCGTCGCTACGCGGCGGGGCGGCCGCCCTGGCGCAGCCGGGGCATATTTGCCGCAGATGCTCCGCCGCTTGCTCTCCGCGCGCCAGGACGAATTGGGCGCCGGTCAGGAGCGGAAGATAGGGCGGGTCCTGTCGCAGCCGGATTTCCCACGCGGCGAGCTGGGCGGGCGTTGGAGGCTCGTTGCCGCCCCGCTCTCCCGCGCCGAGCGCCGCGTTCCACAGATCCTGGAGCGAACCGTCGTCCAGGTCCACCACATCCAGCAGCGCGTCGTACCCGCCGGAGTTCCACGCCTGCAGCAGCCGGTCCGCATCCACCAGCTCCGGCACCGCCACGACACCGAGCGTGGTCTGCCATTGATTGGCGAGCCGCCGCGCGAAGGCCTCCAGCAGCGGATGGGACAGCACCGCCATGCGCAGCCGCCGCTCCGGCTCCGGGCCGGCGCTCGCGAGCCATTGCTTGCGCGCGAGGCGGCTGTCCCAGCTCAGCACCTCCGCCTCTCCGCTGCGCCCTTCCGCCAGCACGGGCTCCAGGAAGGCGCGCGCCGCACGGAACGCTCCGCGCTCCGCCGCGCCCGCGAGCGCGGGCCGGTTGATCGCCTGGGACAAGGCGCGCCGCGCCTCCGCCGTTCGCGCAGCCGCCCACCTGGGGTTCAGGCGCAGGATCACCTGCTGCGTGCCCGCCTGCACGCCCCACAGGCCACCCGCGGACGCCGCAGCGGTGGCGGCCTCCTCCTGCTTCAGCGCTCCGCTGTCGAGCAGGGCCACGTCGAGCCGGCCCGCGCCGAAATCCGCCCACAGGGCGCCGGGGTTGCCGTAGCCCAGGAGCGTGAAAGCGGGCAATCCCTGCCCCGTACGCCGCCGTAGCACGTAGCGCACGCGCCCTCCGTCCGTGGCACCGCGGCCGGGCAGAAACTCCACCCCCGCGGGCCAGCTCCGGCAGGGTCGCGCGACTCCGAACTCGTCCTCAAAGGGAAGCAGCGCGCTCCCGTTCATCCGGCTCGCCAGCCACGGATCCGCCGCGCCGCTGCGCACGCTCAGCAGCGGCACGGGCGGCCCGCCCAAGAATGCCGCAGCGGTGGCGGCGCGGTCCCCGTCAAGCGCGCCGCGCGCCGCGCTGAGCGCGGGCACCCGTCCCTGCATGGTCTCCAGCCAGCGCCGCAGGCGATCCCCGGCACCACTCTCCGCGGTCCGGCTGCCGGCGGGGGGCGCCTCGAAGAGGGCCCCTGCCCGCAGTGCAATCGTGCGGCCGTCGGCGGTAAGGAACCAGGGCCAGGCGACGCGCTCCGCAGGCTCCAACGCGACGCCATAAGCGAGCCGCAACATGCGCAGGTCGCGCTGCCCGGGTTCCTGCCCCACGCACACGTGCGGCAGCGGATGCACCATTCCCAGCCGCGGCACGGTTTCCGCTCCCGCTTGAAGCGGGGCCTGGCCGGACTGCACTGTGTGGGGCTGAACCGGGGCCGGCTGGGCCAAAGCGCCGTGGGCCGACTGGATCGCCATCAGCGCGACAAGCGCCGGGACGACGCCCATCCAGCGAGAGCGCATGCTCCAGTCTCCGAGAGGACCTGTCCGTCGGGGGTTGGCCGCGCCAGCAAGCGGGAGCAGCCGGCACGGGAGCGCCGGGCGGACATTCGCCCAGGGACTCGCCTGCCCGCGTGGAGCGCTGCCGCCACCGCGCGCGGGTGCCACCACTGTACGCCGCCGCCGGGTGGCGCACTCGCTAAGCCGTGTGGCGCACGAAAGCGCATTGTGGCATAGCTGGGGTCTTCCGCGCCCGGAGGAAAGTTCCCCCGCCTGCGCGCCTCACGGCACCGCAGCGGAGCCTCCGCGTTCGCGCGTGCCTGCCCACCCTCACCTGCCTGGAAGGGAGCGGCCATGTCGACCAAAACCCCGCAATCCCCGCAACCCTCGGCCGGCCTGGGCCGGCGCGAATGGCTCAAGACCACCGGTGCCGCCGCCGCGGTCGCCACGGGCGCCGGGCTCGGCCTGTTCGGGGGCAAGGCCCCGGCGTTCGCCCAGCAGCGCGAGCTGAAGGTGCTGATGTGGAGCAGCTTCGTGAAGGAAGCCGATGTGGAGGTCGACCGGCAGGCGGTCGAGTTCGGCAAGGCGGAAGGCATCAAGGTCGCGGTCGAGCACATCAACAACAACGACCTGCCCGCGCGGGGAACCGCCGCGGTCGAGAGCGGGACCGGCTCCGACATCATCCAGGTCTGGGAGAATTTCCCGCTGCTGTGGGAAAGCGCCCTCATTGACCACAGCGACCTAGTCCGGGAGGCGGGCGGAAACTCGATCTACAAGGTGTACCGGGACATGGTGGACACGGGGAAAGGCTATGCCGGCGTGCCGCTCTTCGGCACGGGCGCCCTCTACGCCTACCGGAAGAGCACCTTCCAGCAGGCCGGGGTCAAGGCGCCGGCGACCTGGGACGAGTTCCTCACGGCCGGCACCGGGATCAAGAAGCTGAACATGCCGGTCGGGCAGGCGCTCGGCCATTCCTTCGGGGATCCGCGCGGATTCTGCCAGACGCTGCTCTGGTCGTTCGGCGGAAAGTCCGTGGACGAGAAGGCCAGGGTCATCATCAACTCGAAGGAGACGCGCCGGGCGCTCGAATTCCTCAAGGAATTCTGGTTCGCCGCCTGCGACGAGAGCGGACTCGCCTGGGACGACTCGTCCAACAATCGCGCGTTCGCGGCGAATGCCATCGGCTGCACCCGCAACGGCGCATCCATCTACTTCGTGGCAAATCGCGAATTCCAGCAGAAGGGCAATCCGCTCGTGCAAGACATCGGGCACTTCAAGGACGTGAAGGGCCCGGCGGGATCGCGGCACGATTTCACGACCTACACGATGAGCATCTTCAAGTACTCGAAGGTGCAGACCGCCGCGAAGAACTACGTGCGCTACAGCTTTCGTGACGACAACATGGACAAGCTGTTCCTGGCGAACGGGGGCTATATCAATCCGAATACCCCCAAGTGGGAGAACCATTCGTTCTGGAAGCAGCATCCCGTGCTCGAGCCGTTCAAGGACCTGCCGCACGATGCCGTACATTCGGCCTGGCCCGGCCCCGTGGACCGGAGGGGCTCCGAGGCGGTGGCGAAGTACATCGTGGTGGACATGTTCGCCCGCGCGGTCAAGGGCGACTCCGTCGAGGGCAGCCTGTCCATCGCCGAGAACGAGCTGAAGCAGATCTACAAGTCGTAAAGCGAATTTCCGCGCGCGCTTCCTTCCCTTGCGGCCGCGGGACCGGCGTCGGCCGGTCCCGCCTGCGCGACCTTCCGTGACTCCATCGTCCCGTTCCTCCGCTGCGCGCGCCGCTTCGCCGGCCGCTGCCGCCGTGCTTGCCCTCGACGCAGGCACCTCGTCCGTCCGCTGCCTGGCCTGCGACGGCCGGGGCGATCCGATCCCCGGCGCGTTGGCGGCGCGCGAGGTGCAGGCGCGCGCGACGTCCGATGGCGGCAGCGAGCTGGACCCGGGCGTCCTGCTGGAGCACAGTCTCGCCTGCCTGTCCGATGTGGCGGAGCGGATGCGCGCGGCGGGCCGGGCGATCCTCGGGGTGGGCGTGTGCACGATGTGGCATTCCGTGCTGGGCGTGGACGGCCAGGGCGAGCCGCGGACCCCGCTGCTGCTGTGGAACGACATGCGCTCCGCGGCGCAAGCCCTGCGCCTGCGGCGCAGCCTCGATGGCGCGGCGGTGCACCGGCGCACGGGCTGCGTGCTGCACCCGAGCTACCTGCCGGCGCGTCTGCTGTGGCTGCGCGAGGCCGACCCGGAGCGCTTCGCCCGCTGCGCGCGCTTCGTCTCGTTCGGGGAATGGCTGGAGTACCGCCTCTTCGGCGCCTGGCGGGTCAGCCTATCCATCGCTTCCGGCACCGGCCTGCTCGACCAGGACGCGCGCGTGTGGGACGGGGAAGTGCTGCGCGCCGCGCGGATTGAACCGGGCCAGCTCAGCCCCCTCGAACCCCGCCATGTCCCGCGCGCAGGCCTGCGTGGACCGGATGCCGGGCGCCTGCCGGCCCTGGCGGATACGCCCTTCTTTCCGGCGCTCGGCGACGGCGCCTGCAACACCGTCGGCAGCGGAGCCACGCGGCCCGGCCTCGCCGCGCTGATGGTCGGGACGAGCGCGGCGCTGCGCCTGCTGTTCGCGGATGGAGCTCCTCCTCCGCCCCCCGGCCTGTGGCGCTACCTGCTCGACGGGCGCCGCGGATTGCTCGGCGGGGCCCTCAGCAACGGGGGCAACCTGCACGCATGGCTGCTGCGCACGCTGCGCCTGGACGATCCGCCCGAGGCGCTGGAGCGGCGCCTGGCCGCGGCGGAGCCGGGCGCCCATGGCCTGGACTTCCTCCCCTTCCTCGCGGGCGAGCGCAATCCGGACTATCCGCTGGATGCGAGGGGGCTGGTGAGCGGGCTGCGCCTGTCCACGACGCCGTTCGACCTGCTGCAGGCCGGCCTGGAAGCGGTCGGATTCCGGCTGGCCGCGGTCGCGGATCGCCTGCGCGCGGCGGGCCACGGGCCGGACGCCTACCTGGCGAGCGGGGGCCTGGTGCATTCGCCCGCGTGGGCGCGGCTACTGGCCGATGTGCTGGGCGGGCCAGTGTGGGTCTCGCCGTTCCCGGAGGCCACCGCCCGGGGCGCCGCCCTGCTGGCGCTGGAAGCGCTCGGGCGCATCCCCACCGCGCTCGAAACCGCGCCGCCGCCGGGGCGTCGCATCGAGCCGGATCCGGGCCGCCACGCGCGCTATGCCGAACTGCGGCTGCGCCACGAACGCGCCTATGCCCGGTGGCGCCAACCGGAGCAGGCGTGATGCGCTGGCGCGGAGGCTCCGGCCGCGGACCGGTTTTCAAAAGCTCCGGACCTTCAGGTATAGTGATCCATTGATAGCGGGAGTGCTCCGGTCCCGGCGCCAGGCGGGGCAGCGTGCCCGCTTGCGCGGAGCGCGGGGCCACGTGCGCAGGCGGCATGCGCGGGGCGACACAAACACGGGCGGGCGGGGGTTCAGCCCGGCCCGCGGGGGTCGTTGATGATCTTCGAGCAGGCGATTGACGACGCTCAGAAGCTGTTCCTCTTCGACAAGCGTTCGCAGCAGAAGCTGCACGAGATGGCGGAGACCGCCGATCCGCGCTCGCGGGACCGCAGCCTGATCCTGCTCACGCAGGCCGCCTTCGCCTACTACAACCGCAGCGAGCAGCCCGGCAGCGACCTGCAGACGACGATGCGGCAGGTGCAGGCGCTGCTGCGCGAGGCCAAGCTGTTCCGCCAGGACCGCGTCTTCACGACGATGGCGCTCAAGCTCGAGGTGGACGTGCTGCTGCAGGCGGCGGCGACTTCCTACCTCGAGGCGGCCAAGTCGAGCGCCAGCACCCCGATCCTGACGGACGAGGACCAGCACGCCCTCTCGATCTGCGAGACGCTGCTGCGCAACATGCCGGCCAGCTTCGCTCCCCTGCCCACTGCCTGGTACAGCTCGCTGATCCCGCTCTTCCCGACGTTCCGCGACGAGATGATCGAGTTCTATTCCCAGCGGGGCCGGGACCACCGCAGCGGGCCCCTGGCCGAGATCCTGCAGCAGCTGCGGCGGGAGATGGTCGTCTCCGCCGGGATCATCCACGCGAAGAAGTTCATCCTCGATCACCGCATCAAGATCTCCAATCCGCACGTCCTGCGCACATGGCTGCTGGGCAACGTGCGCGACGTCCTGCAGAAGGTCGAGGGCGCGCTGCCCCAGGAGCTCGAGCTCGTCTCGGAGATCGCCCTGCCCCGGGGCATCACCCAGGCGCAGATGGATTCCGCCGTCCAGAACGTCAACGCCCAGATCGAGCAGTCGAAGGCCGACAAGGACATTCGCAAGTACACCGGCTCGCTCCTGCAGCTGGGCATCCTCAACTTCCTGCGCGATGCGCCGGCGGAGGCGATCCGCGGGCTCGTGCTGACGCTGCGCGCCACCCAACGCATCAATCCCGAGGACAAGAAGATCCGCCAATACCGCCACGAGGAATTTCCCGACATCCCCTTCATGATCGGGTCGTCCTTCCTCAAGCTCGCGCTGGCCGGACGGCAGCAGCGCGCCATCTCCCGCGAGCTGTTGACCAAGGCCCAGGTCGCCCTACTGCGCGCGCTGGTGCTCCAGCCGCGCTTCCATCACGCCTTCGTCAACGTGCTCCTCTGCGCGGCCCTGGCCTCCAACCCGGACCAGGAGCGGGAGCTGGTGCTGCTGTACCTCAACTGGTTCGACAACGACCTGGCCCAGATCAACGGCGTGCTGTTCCGCAACATGGCGCTGGTGAATCACCAGAACGCCTTCCAGATCCTGACGCCGGACGCGGTGCGCATGCTCCTGCTCGGCGCGTTCTGCGGCAGCGGTCAGCTCACCAAGGGCAAGCAGATGCTGCAGGAGCTGAAGACCCTGTACGTCCTCAACGCCCACGACCATTCCGCGGAGTTTTTCGACCACTACCGCAACGCCCTGCGCATCAAGGACGCCGAATTCATCGCCGACCTGCAGGACGCGGGCGTCCACTCCGCGCTGCTGTTCTACGTCGCCCATGCGTTCACGTCGCGCTCCCTCGCCGCCGGAAAGTACGACTCCGAGCTCAGTCTCGATTACGCCCAGCTCGACCAGGGCATCGAGCTGAACACCGAATCGCTGTACTTCAACCCGAAAAACGGCAGCGCGCTGCGCCTCGTGGAAACGCAGGCGCAGATCATCCAGTACGCCATGCAGCGCACGGACAAGCGCTGGGACGCCATCAACAGCACGATGGGTCAGCGCTTCCAGTTCTACGAGGACTATCTCCGCCAGGAGAAGAGCCTCAAGCTGCTCAAGGACCGTCTGGCGTCGGTGAACCTGGCGCAGCTCGTCCCCGAGGTGCGGGTGTCGCCGGCCACGCTCCTGCGCATGGACGGCGCCATCTCCGGCGCACAGCGCGAGCGCTTGCAGCAGCGCGTCAAGGGCACCTAGCTTCCGCCCCTTCCCCCAGTCACCCCCACCCCTATCCCCCCTGCCCCCTTTCCCCGTAGAGGGGAAAGGGGGAGTGGTATCGGTCAAGCGTCTTGCCCTCTGCAGGCTCCCGCCACGAGAGTTTCCCATTTCCCCTTCCTCCTTCACGGGGGAAGGGGCCAGGGGTTAGGGGCTTACTCCTGCCCCGGTCCTCCCGGGCGGACTACCGCGGGGGGACCGCACGCGGCGCGGGGCCGGCGCTGAAGGTATCGCGCAGGAGTTGCGAGAACGGGAGCGGCGCGGCGGGTGGCGGCGCGGGGGAAGCGGCCGTCTGCGGGGAGCCGGGGACGACCGGTGCCGCCTGCGCCGCCGGACTCGCCTGTGCCGACGGGCCGGGCGGTCCCGTCGGACCAGGCGGGGCCGTCGGTCCGGGCGGTCCTATCTGACCAGCCGGCGCTGTCTGGCCCGCCGGTGCAGCCGTTGCGCCGACGCGCGGGAGCCCCTCGGCGCGCGCCGTTCCCGGTAGCACGGGCGCGGATGTCGCCACTCCTGCGCCCGGTGGCGCGGCAGGGTTGCGTGACGCCGCGCCTGGCGACGTCGGCGCGGGCGCCGCCGGTGATGCCGAATCGGGGCCCCCCTCCGTCCCGGCGGCGACGAAAATGTCGGCGGGCACCTCGTTGCGGGGGAAGTAATACGTCTCGCTGTCGGGGCAACCCGGCTGCGCGATGCGGCCGGTCTGGTTGCAGATGCGGTATCCCACCACTTCGACCGACGGCTCCGGAAACTCCCGCACGCGCTCCGCCGGCAAGGCCTGCCGCATGAAGTCCGCCCACATGCGCGCGGTCGTGCGGCCCCCGGCCTCGCTCGCCAGGGGGCGATTGTCGTCGTTCCCGATCCAGACCCCTGCCGCCAGGTCCGGGGTGAACCCGATGAACCAGGTGTCGCGCGGCCCGTCGTTGGTGCCGGTCTTGCCCGCGGCGGGCCGGCCGATGCGCGCGCGCTGCCCGGTGCCGCGCTCGATCACGCCCGTGAGCATCTGCCGCACCTCGAACGCGGTCCATTCCCCGATCACCTGCTCGGGCAGCGCGGGCGTGTGGACATAGAGCGGCTCGCCCGCGCCGTTGGTGACCGAGCGGATGAACACCGGCTGCACGCGCAGGCCGCCGTTGGCGAACGAGCCGTAGGCGGCCGTGAGGGAGAGCAGCGTGACCTCGCTGCAGCCCAGCGCCACGCACAGGCCCATCTCAGGCTTGATGGTGAGGTTGTACCGGCTCGCCAGGCTGACGAGCGGATTCATGCCGAGCTGGTCGAGCAACTGCACGGCGATGACGTTGCTGGACAGCTCCAGGGCGCGCCCGAGCGTCATGCGCCGGTCGGGCGCCTCGTCGCCCGGCGTGCGCGCGGCCGGCAGGCCGTAGTGCCCGTCGAAGTTGTGCGGCTCGTACGCCTGGTCCTTCTCGTCCGTGCCCGCGGCCGCGGCGGCCGACGGCGGGACCGCGGCCGCCGATCCCGGCGCGAGCGTGCGCTTGAAATCGTGCCGCCCGCCGCTCCAGACGAAGCGCACTGGCTCGTCGTGGAAGACGCTGAGCGGCGAGAAGCCCTGCTCGAAGGCGGCGGCGTAGAGGATCGGCTTGAAGGCCGACCCCGGCTGGCGCTGGGCCTGGGTCGCCCGGTTGAACTGGGAGCGCGAGAAATCCACGCCCCCCACGAGCGCCCGCACCTCGCCCGTGCGGGGATCGAGCGCCACGAGCGCCGCCTGGCCGGCTTCCGAGTGCTCGCGGGCCAGCCGCGCCACCTGCGCCTCGGCCGCGCGCTGCTGCTTCAGGTCGAGCGTCGTCACGACGCGGTAGCCGCGCCCCGTGATGTGGGACACGGAGAGGATTTCCTTCAGCTCCTTGAGCACCTGCTGCACGAAATACGGCGCCGCGCCCAGCTCGCTGCGCGGCCGCAGCACCCGCAGGCGCGCCTTCCGGCTTTCCGCCAGATCGTCCGCGCCGATCCAGCCCAGCTTGAACATCGCCTCCACGACGGCCTTCTGCCGCTTGAGCAGCGGCTCCATCCGCTGCAGCGGCAGCTCCGCCGAGTCCGGCTCCGGGTCGCGGCCGGAGATCTGCAAAAAGCCTTCCGGCTTCTTGATCAGCGCCGCCAGGAATGCCGCCTCGTTCAGGGAAAGGGTATCGGCGGACTTGCCGAAATACCCGCGCGCCGCCTTCTCCACGCCGTACATGCCGTACCCGAAATAGACCTTGTTCAGGTACGACTCGAGCAGCTGCAGCTTGGGCACCTCCTGCTCCAGCGCCAGCGCCATGAACAGCTCCTTCGCCTTGCGCCGCAAGGTGTGCTCGGACGACAGGAGCGAGAGCTTGACGAGCTGCTGGGTGAGGGTGCTGCCGCCCTGGTCCAGCGACCAGGAGCGCAGGTCCGCCCAGACCGCTCCCCCCAGCCGCACCGGATCCATGCCCCGATGGGCGAAGAAGCGGCGGTCCTCGATGGCGACGACCGCCTTCTGGACGAACGGGTGGATGCGGTACAGGGGCACCCAGAGGCGATCCTCCACGCCCGGCACGTTGGCGAGCAACTCGCCGCCGGCGGCGTACACGAGGATGTTGCTGGGCGTGTCCGCGATGGACGCCTGGTACTCTTCGACCACGCGGGGCGCCCACAGCTTGAACGCGACGGCCAGGCCCACCAGGATGCAGAGCAGGCCTCCGGTCAGCCACGCCAGGACGATCCAGAGGCGGGCGATGAACCGGGATACGGGATAGCTATGGCGGCGGAGCATCCTGCTCCTCGGCCTGCGTGGGGGGATGGGTGAGTGCCCGGGGCCGCTCCGGCCGGCTACCGCGGCCCGCCCCGCCTCCCTGGCGGTTTGGCGATCCAAGGAGCCGGCCCAAGGTGCGTATGGGTTCCGCGGCTCCCTTAGACTCTGGCGGATTGTCCCGGGCGGGCGGCAAAAACGCAATGGGCGGGCGCGTCAGGCGCGGCGGGATGGGCGCCCCAGGGCGGGTTCTCGCGGCGCTGCCCTCATGGGGTGCTCGCGCACGATCTCCCGCCTCCGCCCTTTTCCGCGCGGAACGCTCATTCCTCACGCTCCATGCTTTAAGACTTTCTCAATACTCAATGCCGGCGTACTTACGAAGGCCGGGCGAGAGAGATGGTGATGGCCGGATGCTCGGGTCGCAACCTCTCCCCGGCCCGCGATACAGCCGCGGGCCGACCCTCCCCGCGACGCAGGGAGGGTTTCTATCCGCTCCGGCTGCGGGTCTTGCGCCCCCCTTTCTCCGCAGCGCGGGGAAAGGGTCGGGGATAGGGGTTGGCGACCCGACACCGCAGCCAGTCCC